>JANQIE010000256.1 GCA_028282295.1 Desulfobacterales bacterium
CAGAATTGACGCTTGATTCCGGCGCTCGCCGGAATCACGATTTTAAAGGTATTTTATTTCTGGATGGACACAAACTTGAATTTCATCCGCCCATGGTTAATTTGCGCACATTAATAAAACGCTGCCTTCAGTTTGGTTGTCTGTTGGTGGTATGGCCCATGGTCCTGGTGTCCAAAGACTACGGCGGGCGCAACGGCGATTTTTTCTTCCACACCTTTGCAACCATCCTGGCCGTTTGTCCCGGCAAGCTTGGCGGGTACCTGCGGGTGGCGTTTTACAAAGGGGTCTTTGGACAGGTTGCCTGGGATGTGAACATCGGCTTTGGTTCTTTTTTTTCGAAACGCCGGGTGCGGCTGGGAAGTAATGTGCGCATCGGCGCTTATTGTGTTCTCGGGGCCGTGCGCATCGGTGATGACGTCTCCATCGCCAGCCGGGTCAGCATCCCCAGCGGCCGGCACCAGCACAGCCAGGATTCTGAACAGGCGCAACAACCCGATGTGCACGGCGATTTTAGTGTGATCGACATCGGCGCGCATTCATGGATCGGCGAGGGGGCGGTAGTCATGGCCGACATCGGCGTGCATTGCATCGTCGGCGCGGGCAGCATCGTGGTCCGGCCTGTCGGCGAAAATACTGTGGTTGCCGGCAATCCTGCCAAACCGATCAAACGCAACACAACACACACGCAGTGATGGAAAGTGAATCCCATGGACATTACGATATTATCCGACAGTAACCGGAACGACTGGGCCGAGTTTGTCCAGGCGCATCCCGAAGCGACCTTCTATCACCGCTGGGAGTGGCGCACAGTGATGGAAAAATGCTTCGGCCACAAAACCTACTACCTCATGGCCCGCGATGCCGGCCGCACGGTGGGGGTGCTGCCGCTCATTCACATCAAGAGCCTGCTCTTTGGATCGATTCTTTGCTCCATGCCGTTTTTAAACTTCGGCGGGGTGTGCGCCGAGAGCGACGCGGCCCAGGAAGCGTTGCTGGTCGAAGCCAGGCACATCCTGAACGATTGCCGGGCCGATTATCTCGAACTGAGGCATCTCAAACCTTCCGCCGTCGACCTGCACCGCAAGGAGCACAAGGTCAGCATGACCCTGGCCCTGGACAACGACCCCGACGTCCTGTGGAACAACTTCAAGTCGAAACACCGCACCAACATCCGCCGCGCCGCCAAAAACGATTTACAGGCGAAGTTCGGCGGGGTCGACCTGCTCGACCCGTTCTACGACATTATCGCCACCGGGTGGCGCGATCTGGGCACGCCGATTTATCGCAAATCTTTTTTCAGAACCATTTTGGAGACCTTTGGCGACGCTGTTGAGATTTGCGTGGTGGAACATCAAAACCGGCCCATCGCCGCCGCTTACAACGGCCTGTTCCGCGACACTGTGGAAGGCATGTGGATTTTCGCCTTGCGCGAGTACGCCCGACTGCAGACGAACTATTTTATCTACTGGGAGATGATCCGGCGGGCCTGTGAGCAAGGGTATAAAAAGTACCACCTGGGGCGCTCCACCAACGAAACCGGCGCCACCTTTTTCAAGAAGAAGTGGAACGCCGAACCCCGGCAACTTTACTGGGAGTACATAATGAAGGAAAACGGCGGCCCCGCCCAACTGCCCGAACTGAATGTCGACAATCCCAAATACCGTCTGGCCATCAACACCTGGCGCCGGTTGCCGCTCAAGGTGACCCAAATCGTCGGCCCCCTGATCGCCAAAAGCATTCCCTGATATTGCCGGAGAAAAGAACCTGATGCCCCGCACGCGCCAGATGCATATCGCCCGGATCAAGCAGGCAATCAAGCAGGTGCTCGCCCATACGCTGTTTGCGTCGGGCGTACTGCCTTATCTTGCCAGGCGCAAGCTGCGGGGCCGGTGTGTCGTGCTCATGTATCACCGCGTGCTGCCGGATGAAAGCCGCGCGGCATCGATGTCGCATGGGGCCATCACCGTGGGGCGTAATGTCTTCCGGCAGCACATGCAGTATCTGCAAACCCATTTTATCCCCCTGGACCAGACCGCGTTCATGGCCGGCTTGCAGGCTGAAAAAACGTTTGCCGACCAAAGCTGTCTGATCACCTTTGATGACGGCTGGAAAGACAATTATACCCACGCCTGGCCGATTTTGCGCGAATTGCAGGTTCCGGCGACCATCTTTTTGTCGTCCGGTTTTATCGGCACCGCCAAACGGTTTTGGCAGGAACGGCTGACCGAACGGCTGTTAACGGTCCATGAACTGGTTCAACACAATGAAGAGGTTAAAAGGGATTTTGGGACCCGGTTTCAAAACACGCCTTTCAGCGCGGTTCTGAACGGGACCGGCGGCGATGTGCGCGAAGCGATTGCAACCTGCACCCAAGCGTTGAAAGCGCAACCCGTGGCAAAGATCGACACCACGATCGCAACCCTCACGCAGATCCTTGCGCAGCATGCCCCTGTTCGCGCCGAAGCCGATGATTTCATGGATTGGGAACAGGTGCGGCAGATGCAACAGGGGGCCATCTCGTTCGGCGCCCATGGCGTCAATCATCGCATCATGACCCGGCCGGACGTCGATCTACAGGATGAATTGATCGTCGCCAAGCGTGTTATCGAGGCAAAGACGCGTCAACCGGTGACCACCATGAGTTATCCCAACGGCAATTATAACGCGGATGTCGTTGCCCGGGTGCGTCGCGCCGGTTACCGGGCGGCGTTTTCGGTTGAACCCGGCCATGTGCGTGCCGGTGACGATCCGTACACCGTAAAACGAATTAACATCAATGGCGATAGTGCGCCGAATATTCCCATGTTGTTGGCGCGCATCGTTGGGCTTTGGTAGTCGACTAGCCGAGCTCGTACAAAATAGGGCAGCACTATGAAGATTTTGGTTTTGGACGGCAATATTCGGCCTGCGCTGGCGATCACACGCTCATTGGGCCGGGCCGGATATGAATTGTTGGTCGGCGCGGATAAAGCGCCCAGTTTGGCATCGGTTTCCAAATACTGCGACACGAGCTTTATTTATCCGGACCCGCAAAAAAGACCTGCTGAATTCGGCAAGTGTCTGATCGAGGTTGTGCGGGAGAAAAGACCGGCGGTCGTCCTGCCGGTTTCCGAGATCACCACCTTGCTCACCATGCGATTGAAAGCCGAGTTGGAGCAGTTCAGCGTGGTGCCGTTTCAGGATTATGACTCGGTGAACCGGGCCGCCAGCAAATATGACGTATTAAATTTGGCCCGGCGGCTTGATGTTCCGACGCCCAAGACTTACTTTTTGAAAAATCGCGAACAACTGCCCGCGGCGTTGGCTTTTTTCAATAACACCAAACCGCCTTTTGTTTTAAAAGCCTCGCGCTCACGGGTTGCCAACGTCGACGGCTACCGGACCAGCGCGGTGGCGTATGCCGAAGACAAACAGGCGGTAGAAAAGATAATTCTCAACACCGAAACGTCTCAATACCCGATTCTGATTCAAGAGCGCATCCACGGTCCGGGCATTGGCCTGTTTGCCTGCTATGACCGCGGTGAGCCGGTGGCGGTGTTCGGTCACCGGCGGATTCGTGAAAAACCCCCTTCCGGCGGTGTCAGTGTCCTGCGCCAAAGTTACCCTGTCAACGAAACCATCCAATCGCGGGCCCACAAGCTGCTGCGTGCCTTGAACTGGCATGGCGTGGCCATGGTGGAGTTCAAGCAGGACCTGCGCAACAATGATTACAAACTGATGGAAATCAACGGCCGCTTTTGGGGTTCATTGCAACTGGCCATCGACGCGGGGGTCGATTTTCCATTGCTGCTGGTGAAGATCGCCGCCGGAGAAAAGGTCGCACCGGTGCGGACTTACAACTACGACACCAAAACCCGCTGGCTCTGGGGAGATATCGACGCCCTGCTTGCCAGGCTGTTCAAGCCCGAGAAACAATTGAATCTGCCCAAAGCCTTTCCCGGCAAAGCGACCTATCTGCGGCAGTTTTTGCGTTTTCGGGAAGCAGACATGCAGTACGAATTGTTCCGGCGTGAAGACCTGAAGCCCTGGCTGCTGGAAACTTATCGGTGGTTCAGGGCCTATTTTGCTTAGCTGTAATCACTAACTACGCGGAGAAGAACCAATTGATGAAACTAATGTTCTGGATCGCTTTGGGCCTCACCGTTTACGCCTATTTCGGCTACCCGCTGTTGTTGCTGGTGCTGGGACGGTTCAAAAGACGCGACTTGCCGGCCGAAACCCTCGACCTGCCTGCCGTGAGTATCATCATTCCGGCCTACAACGAAGAAAAAATTATCCAGAAGAAAATCGAAAACACCCTGGCCCTGGTCTACCCCGGTGCTCAAAAAGAGATTATCGTGATCTCGGACGCGTCCGAAGACCGGACCGACGCCATCGTCACGCAACATTTTGCCGATCAGGTGATCTTTCTGGTCCAGCCGGAAAGACAGGGCAAAGCCGCGGCCCTGAACCGGGGCCTTGAACAGGCCAGCGGCGACGTGGTTGTGTTTACCGATGCCTCGATTCTGCTGGCCCCCAGCGCACTCAAGGCGGTGGTGGCGCCTTTTGAAGATCCCGCCATTGGCTGCGTTTCCGGCGAAGATCATGTTCATGGTGCCGGTGGGGAAGGGGCCTACGGCAAGTATGAACTGACCTTGCGCAATCTGGAGAGCCAGGTCGCCTCGATTGTCGGCGCATCCGGTTGCTTTTACGCCCAGCGCCGGTCGTTGTGCATCCCGTTCAAGGCCGGCATGGCGCCGGATTTTCTGTCGGTCCTGGAAACCGTGCAGCAGGGATATCGTGCGGTGACCCAGCCCCGCGCCATGGGGCTCATGGGCCGGGTGAAAAGTTCGGGGCAGGAATTCACGCGCAAGTTGCGCACCCTGCTGCGCGGCATGACCACCCTGATGGCCTACAAACATCTGCTCAATCCCCGGCGCGCCGGTTTTTTCGCGGTTGCGTTGTGGAGCCATAAAATCCTGCGCTGGTCCGTGGGGGGGGGCTTGGTCGCCATGCTGTTCGCCAACCTGTTCTTGCTGGATGAGTTTTTTTATCTGGTGCTTTTTGTCATGCAAACCGGTTTTTATCTTCTCGCCATTGTCGGCTGGTGGCAGGAGCAAAAAGGGCGGGCCGGCATCGCCGTCAAGATTCCCTTGTTCTTCTGTCTGGTAAACATTGCCGGCCTGATTGCCTGGGGTAAATATTTGATGGGCGTGCGGCAGGAGTTGTGGGAGTCTTCCAAACGTTAACTTTGCGAGGTAACGAGACGATGCAGGAAAAGCCTTTCTTTTTTGAAGATGAAGCTAAGCGATTGTTCGGTATCCTACATCTACCGCCGGCACCTAAACCGCAGGGTTATGTGTTTTGCCATCCGTTTGCGGAAGAAAAACTCTGGTCGCACCGGGTGTTCGTGAATTTCGCCCGGCGGCTTTGCCGCGCCGGACATCCGGTGCTGCGGTTCGACTACCGGGGGCACGGCGACAGTTCCGGGGATTTCGAGGACGCCACCGTTGAAACGCGGGTGGCGGATATTCAGAGCGCCATCGACACCCTGTGCGCAAAGGTCGAGGGGCTTGCCGGCGTGGGGTTGATCGGTCTACGGTTTGGCGCGTCGCTGGCTGCTTTGGCGGCTGAAAACGACACGCGGGTCAACGCGCTGGTTTTATGGGAACCGGTGGTAAAAGGCGCCCAGCATATCAAGGAGATGCTGCGGATCAACATCACCACGCAGACCGCCGTTTATAAAGAGGTGCGCTACAACACCCAGGCCCTGATCGAGCAGATGCGGGCCGGGCAATCCGTGAACATCGACGGGTATGAAATCAAGCTGCCGTTTTATGAACAGATTGCGGCCCTGGACCTGACCAAAACCAACGGACGGTTTGAGGGCAACGTCCTGGCCGCCCAGATTAACAAGAAAGCGGGTTTGGGCATGCGCCGGATCCAGGCCCTGGAAAAGGCCTATCCGCAGATTACGATGATCGAAGTGGTCGAGATGCCGTTCTGGAAGGAAATCCGGGAGTACTACGCCACGGCCGACGACCTGTTTGCCAGAACCCTTGCATGGATGGAAATCGAATGAACAACGCCATTGAACCGATTACCTTTGAGAACCGCAATGGCCGCCGGCTCTTCGGAATGTTGCACACCCCGGCCGCTAAACGATCGCAGTACGGGCTCGTCATTTTGAGTCCGGGGATTAAAAGCCGGGTGGCGCCCCATCGTATGTATGTCAAAATGGCCGAGCGGTTTTGCGCCATGGGCTTTGTCGTGTTGCGGGTCGACCCCGAGGGGCTGGGCGACTCCGAGGGCGAAATCATGGAAAAGTGGACGGCCGACGTGTATTGCTCCATGGAATTGGGCCGCCTGGTCGATGATACCGTCGATACCCTGGATTGGATGCAGCAACAGACCGGTTGCGACCGGTTTATATTGGCCGGCCTGTGCGGCGGCGCCATCACCGCGCTGCTGACCGCCGACCGGGATGCGCGGGTGGACGCCATCCTGTCGCTGGGGATGACCTGCATTTTGGCCAGCTCCAACATCGATCCGGCCAAGTACTTGACCACCAAACAACTGGACAGTATCCGGGAAAAGTATTTGAAGAAGATCCTGAACCCGGAAGCGCTGCTGCGGTTTGTTACATTCAAGAGCGATTACCGGCTTTTGATCAAATCGCTGATCGCCCCGTTAAAAAAGAAGCCTGCGCCCCCGCCAGCGAATCCGGCGCCGGACGACAAGGACGCCGCGGCGGCCGGCGGGCCGATGAATTCCAATTTGAACCCGCACTTTCCCAAGGCATTTGAAAAGTTTATATCCCAGAATAAGATACTCCTGATTTTCAGCGAGGCGGATCGCTTGTATTGGGAATTTGAGGAAAAGTATTTGCAGCACTACGGGGACGCCATTAAACCCTATCAAGCCAATTACGATATTCAGATCGTTGCCGATGCCAACCATATTTTTTCGTTCAGAAAATGGCAGGACGAGATGCTTGCGATTTCTTCACAATGGTTGGAAAGGCATTATGGTTGACACACAAAAGAGAGTTTGAAAATGAAAGACGACCTTGTTTCGGTCATCATGCCGGTTTACAATGGTGAGGAACATGTCGCGGCCGCCGTGGAAAGTGTTCTCAATCAGACCTATCAAAATTTTGAACTTATCGTTGTAGATGACGGGAGCGAGGACGGGACAGCCCGGAAACTGGAGCCTTACAAAACGCAAATTACCCTGTTGCAGAAGGAAAACGGCGGCACACCGGCCGGCACGCGCAACCACGGCTTGCCAAAGGCCCAAGGCGACCTGATCGCCTTTCTCGACCATGACGATTTGTGGCGTAAGGACAAATTGGAAACCTGTGTCGATGTCGCCCGCGCACACCCGGAGGCGCGCTTTATCTTTTCGGATTTCAGCCGTTGCGTGACCGGAACCGGGGAGTTTTATGCGCTTTCCAATTCCCAGATTTTTCCGTTCATTTACGAGGCGGTGCGCGACCGGATGTACAAGGGCCACAAGGCGTTTGTGGTGCCGGGTGACAAAATGTTCGAGGTGATCCTGAAGGGCTATCCGCTGTACCCCAGCACCATGGTGATGCGGCGCGATCTCTTCGATACCCTTGGGTCCTGGAACGCGAATCCGGCGATCCGGGGCAATGAGGATTTTGATATCAGTGTGCGCAGCACGCAGGTGACCGATTTTATCTATATCGATGAACGGTTGGTGACGATTCAACGCCACGAAGGAAACATTTCGGACGATATTGTCGGCCAGTTGGAAGGGGACCTGCGGGCCATTGACTTGCTGCTCGCCGAACAACCGCTTTCCCCGGAAGCGCAACGGCTGATGACGCACTACAAGGGCAAACGCCTGTGCGGTCTGGGGCATACCTATTTGCGCAACGGCGCCAAGACCCTGGCCCGGCGCAAGTACCTGGATGCCATGCGCATCGGCTCCTGGCGGGCGCATGCGCTGTTGCGTTATGGCGCAAGTTTCATCAGATGATAATCGAACTTTTCTTGTCAGATGTGGTCTCCAAATTTCCGAATACGTTTGCCCTGGCAGCAACTCACCCTTAACTTGACGGGAGTTCAGCATGCATTTACATAAAAGAGTATTGGTCACCGGCGGCGCCGGTTTTCTCGGATCGCACCTGTGCGAGTATTTGTTGGCCAGGCAATGCGATGTGTTGTGTGTCGATAATTTGTACACCGGCACCAAACGCAATATTATTCACCTGTTGGACGAGCCGTATTTTGAATTTCTCCGGCACGATATTACTTTCCCGTTGTTTGTTGAAGTCGACGAAATCTACAATCTGGCCTGCCCGGCCTCACCGATTCATTATCAGAACGACCCGGTGCAGACCACCAAGGTCAACGTCCATGGATCGATCAACATGCTGGGGCTGGCCAAGCGGGTGGGGGCGAAAATTCTGCAAGCCTCGACTTCGGAAGTATACGGCGATCCGAACGAGCACCCCCAGCAGGAAAATTATTGGGGCAACGTCAATCCCATCGGGCCCCGATCCTGCTACGATGAAGGCAAGCGGTGCGCCGAAACTCTGTTTTTCGACTACCGGCGCCAGCATAAGCTGCCGATCAAGGTGGCCCGCATTTTCAACACCTATGGCCCCCGGATGCATCCCAACGACGGGCGGGTGGTTTCCAACTTCATCATGCAGGCCTTGCGCAACGAGCCGATTACTGTCTACGGTGACGGGTCGCAATCGCGCTCGTTTTGCTACGTCGATGACCTGGTCGAGGGGCTTTACCGCCTGATGGAGACGGCCGATGAGGTCACCGGCCCGGTCAATCTGGGCAACCCCGCTGAATACACCATTTTGCAACTTGCGCAGAATATCATCGCCTTGACCGGCTCCGGCTCCGAGATTATTTACGAGCCGCTGCCCCAGGATGACCCCAAACTGCGCCGGCCCGATATCGGCCGGGCCAAAAAATATTTGCAATGGGAACCCGGCATGCCGCTTGAAAAAGGGCTGCGCCAAACCATCGATTACTTTGCGGATACCTTTGTAAACACCGGGCGCTAAATGACACGCATTGCCACGATCATACCGGCGTACAATGCCGCCGCCACCATAGGGGCGACCCTGCAAAGCATTTGCGCCCAGACCCGTCCGAGCGACGACATTATTGTGGTGGATGACGGGTCGCGGGACAATACCGCCCAAATCGTGCGGTCGTTCAAGCACGTCCGGTATTTGCCGCAGCAAAACGCCGGTGTCTCGGCGGCCCGCAATTTGGGTGCAACCAGCACGGATTGCGAGTGGATCGCGTTTTGTGATTCGGATGATCTGTGGCACAGCCGGAAACTGGAAGTCATTCACCGGTGCATCGACCAACAACCGGAGAATCGATTTTACTTCCATAATTTTTACCTGTTTGATCAAAACGGCGCATCGGCGTTGAACGGGGCGGCTGATACGGCTGACAGTATTTTCCCGGTTTTCAGGGAGAACCGTTTTACGCTAAAGGCCGCCCTGCAAGGACAGGTCGGTTCCCGGGTCACACTGGATGGCAACACTGGTTGGCGGACAGCCCCCATTTACAAGGGCCGGGCGCTGCCGGCGCTTATTCTGGGGAATTTTGTGCTGCCGTCGTCGGCGGTGATTGCACAGGATTTTTTTCTTACGCATGGCAAATTCGATCCCGCCTTTCGTTCGGCTGAAGAGACCGAGTTTTTCCTGCGACTGGCCAAGCTGACCGACTTTGCTTTCGTCGATTTGCCGCTGGCCGGGTACCGCAAGGCTCCGGGCGGCTTGACCGGCAATGTACCGGTGCTGACGGTGAACGCATTAGACGCGTTGGTGAAGAACCTGGTGGACGACCCGGACGCGTTCCAAAGATTTCGCCCATACATCGATTTAAGCTTTGGACGCCGGTATCTGCGTCTGGCCTACTATTGGCTGACCCTGATCAAACCCCGGCCGGCGCGCAAGAATGCGCTTCGCAGTCTGCGCCTGATCCCCGGCGAACCTAAAGCCTGGGGTGTATTGTGTGCCAGTTTGATGCCCGCGATGGTGCTGCGGTTGTTGCGCGGGGCAAAATCCCGATTCAGGTTGGGGTTGTAGCTGTTCGCAGGGCAATCGTGTGATCTCTCCTTTCTGTGTATGGCGCGCAATCAAGAGACGACTGACAGCAAAGAACCGGAAGATTTAGCGCAGAGGCGCAGAGGGGTTTTTATTTTACGATATTCATAATTACACGCCGAAGCATGCCAATGATATTGAGGCATCTTTGCGACATCTCCTGGATTCCCGCCTGCGCGGGAATGACGGAGTAGGTTTTGCTACGTCGTGTTTAGACGAAGGGCGTTTTACAACTTTTCTTTTATGCCGAAAACTACCGCCACTAAAAAAAACATTCTGCTGGTCATCTGGTCGATCAGCGGCGCCGGGGCCGAACTGGTGGTCGCCAATTTGTGCCGCCACCTCGACCCGGACCGGTTCAATGTCAGTTGCTGCCATTTGCAGGCACGGGGCGAGCGGGGTGAGGAACTCGCGGCCCAGGGCTATGATATTGTGGGGCTGCCCGGCTACGATCCGCACCGGCCCGACTATCTTTCCTTTCTGAAGCTGCGGCAGGTGGTGCGCGCCAAAAAGATCGATTTGATCCATTCGCACAATGTGCAGCCGTTGATCGATGCGTCATTGTGCCGCCTGACCCTGCCACGGGTGAAAATGGTGCACACCTTTCATTTTGGAAACTATCCCCATTTGCCCCCCCGGTATCTGTTCATGGAAAAGTTGTTGTGCCGGGTGCCCAGTCAACTGGTGGCCGTGGGGCACCGGCAGGCACGGCAGATTCAACACACTTTTCATTTGCCGGCCCACAGGGTACAAACCATCTATAACGGCGTGGTGCCGCTTAGCGGCAACGGCGACGCCGCCGCCATTGCCCGTTATTTAAAACCGGACCGGGTCGTCATCGGGGCGCTTAGCACCTTTATCAAACAAAAAGGGATCGACGACCTGCTGGCCGCCGCCGCACGTTTGAAGCAGACCCGCGATGATTTTCTGATTGTGCTGGTGGGCGACGGGCCATTGCGGGCCGAACTGATGGCACAAAGCCGGGCCATGGGGCTCGACGGTACGGTGGTGTTTCCGGGTTGGATCAAGGACGCCGCCGGCCGGGTGCTGCCGCTGTGCGACATCTTCCTGCAAACTTCGTTGTGGGAGGCCATGTCGATGGTTGTTCTGGAAGCCATGTGCGCCGGTTTGCCCATCGTCGCCACGGATGTGGGTGAAAACAAGGCCATCGTTACCGCCGCCGATGCCGGTTTCATTGTGCCGCCCAAGGATGTTGAGGCCATGACCGGGCATCTTGGCAAGCTGATTGACGATAAGATATTACGACAGCGATTGGGGCAAAACGCCAAACGGGCCTTTGATGCCCATTACGGCGTTGAAACCATGGCCCGGCAATACGAGCAGCTTTACTTGAAGGTGCTGGGTTGACCCGTGTTGGCAATGCTGCGCGACTTTTGAACATCACAAATTAAGGAACCGCCCTTGTTCTTCTGGATGCTTACCGGGATCTACGCCATCGAGTACATCGGTGCGGGGCATTACTTCCCCCCGGCCGCAAAGCTGCCCCTGTTTCTTTCCTTCGGGATTTTTCTGTACGTGGTGTTGACCAATCCCGTCACCGAAGTCATTCGTCACCGGCAGACCAAGCTGCTGGGGGTGTTTTTCCTGCACACCTGTCTGTCGTTGCTGTACGCCCTGGTGACGTTCTGGGCGTTTCGAATCTTCAAGGTTCAGACTGGTTACCTGATTCTTTTTGTTTCAACCTTCTTTCTTGTCCGCGATATCAAAAAAATCTATTACTTCATGGCGGCCTTTGTGCTGTTTCATATGGTAGTCGTGGTTGTCAATCTGGACAAGATGCACGCCCAGGTGCGGTCGGCCGGTTTTACGGCCGGTTATTTCCTGGGGGACGGCAATGATCTGGCCTGGTCATTGACTATTTTTCTCGGATTTGTATTTTACTTGTTCAGTGCGGCGCCCAGCAAAATCATCAAACTGGCCGTGCTCGGCGCCTTTGGGGTGTTCATGCTCGGGATTGTCGGGACCGGGTCGCGGGGCGCTTTTCTGGCCTTGACGGCCTCGTTCGGCTACCTGGTACTGCAATCCAAGTATAAGATTGCGGCCCTGTGCATTGCGGTGCTGGCGGCGTTTACCATTTTAACCGTGGCCCCGGCCACCTATGTGGACCGAATCAGATCGATCGGTTCGTTCCAGGAAGACAGCTCGGCCCTGGGGCGTATCATGGCCTGGAAAGCGGCGGCGCGCATGGCCACGGACAATCCTTTGGGCGTGGGGGCCGGTAATTTCAACTCCGCCTACGGGCGGTTCTACCGGCCGAGCGAGGTCGATTCGAGAATCTGGCGTCCGCAGCGCTGGATTTCACCGCACAGTGTCTACTTTCTGGTGTTGGGCGAATACGGTTTTATCGGGGTGATCGTTCTGCTCGCCCTGTTGTACGCCAATTTTACGGACAACCATAAAATGGTGCGTCAGGTCGCGGCCGGCAATACGATCCTCGACCCGGCCCTGGCGCGGCTGCCCAAGTATCTGAACATGAGTCTGGTCGCCTATGCGGTGGGCGGCTTGTTTTTAGGCGGTGTGAACTATCCGCATATTTTCATTCTGACCTGTTTGATCCTGCGCGCGAAAACCTTGTTTGCCGAGGCGGTGGCCGTGCCGCAGGAAGCGGAAGAAGTGGCACAGCATGCCGATTAATATTTTACATTTGATCGATCAGCACCGGATCGGTGGGCCGGGCAAAACCATTATCAATACGGCCAAGCATATCGACCGGGAACGCTTCACGATTCATACGGCCTCTTTCGTGCCGGTCGAACAGGGCACCACCGAGCTTGCCGCGCGGTTGCAGGACGAACAGATTCCCTATCTGGCGTTGAACGACTGCCGGGGGGTCAGCCGGCAAAACCTGCAACGCTTGCAAGACTACGCGCGCCGGTACCGCATTGATGTGCTGCACGGCCACGGCTATAAATCCGATTTTCACGGGTTGCTGTTTAAACGGCAAAATCCGTCGATCAAGGTCGTGACAACGCACCATGGCTGGATCAAAAACTCATTGCGGCAGTACTGTTTTGTCAAAATAGCCCAGAAGTTATCCGGGTTTTTCGACGGGGTTATTGTCGTGTCCCGGCAATTGCAGCGCGATCTGCCGGGAGCGGCCCGTCGCAGCAAAACCAGCCATTTGATCCACAATGCCCTGGTGCTTGAAGATTATAAGGCGCAGGGGCGCCGGACGACCCTGCGCAACCACTATAACGTCGGCAAGGATGAATTCGTGTTGGGGGTGGTCGGCCGTTTGAGTGTGGAAAAAGGGTGCCGGGAGATCATCGACGCCTTCGGCCGGGCGGCGGCGCAAGTGCCCCGGGCCCGCTTGATGTTGATCGGTGAAGGGCCGCTGCAAAGCGAACTCGAAGCACGCGCGGCCTCCAACGGCATGGCGTCGAAGATTATTTTCGCCGGCTACCAGAATCCGATTCAGCCCTTTTATGAAGCCTTGGACGCGCTGGTGTGTCCGTCGCACACGGAAGGACTGTCGAATGTCATCATAGAGGCGTTTGCTTTCAAACTGCCCGTGATCGCCACCGCCGTAGGCGGCAATCCGGACATCATCACCAGTGGTTGGGACGGCCTGCTCGTGCCGCCCAAAAGTATCGAGGCACTGCAAGCCGCCATTGTGCGTCTGGTGCGCGGGGACGCCGATCTCGCCGCCCTTGGCACGCACGGCCATCAAAGGCTGCTGGACGCGTTTACGTTCGACGTCCGGACCCGCAAGGCCGAGGCGTTTTATGAACAGGTGGTTCAAAACACAAACTAGTGTCCATCCGGAAATAGTAGATTTTGGTTCCCGGCAAGGCCCGAGCATTTTTAAAACCGCAGGCATAGCGGGCTATGTCGAGGATTTTAAAAA
>JANQIE010000323.1 GCA_028282295.1 Desulfobacterales bacterium
CGTTTGCAACGTTTGGGGTAATCCCCGAATCGCCGGGCCGGGTCCGGTTCGTTGTTCCGGACCGGCGTTGCCAAGGGCTCGCGGTAGGTTGACTGCAGCTTCGCCCTTGGCGCCTTGGCTCTGGAGCCCTCCGGCGTTTGCAACGTTTGGGGTAATCCCCGAATCGCCGGGCCGGGTCCGGTTCGTTGTTCCGGACCGGCGTTGCCAAGGGCTCGCGGTAGGTTGACTACAGCTTCGCCCTTGGCGCCTTGGCTCTGGAGCCCTCCGGCGCTTGCAACGTTTGGGGTAATCCCCGGATCGCCGGGCCGCGGGTCCGGTTCGTTGTTCCGGACCAGCGGCGCACTGTCGAACGTGCATGGCCGAATGGGTGTATCTCTTTGTTATTACCAGGGATTGCGTCCAGTGGCGGTGCGCGGTCGATTGCCTGCGGACTGCCCGCCGATTTAACTAAAGTCCTGCCATTTTCATGTCGAAGAATGAATCAATGACATGTTGTCACCCGAACCAATTAGTCGCCGTTTATGTTTAAAAAAGACCAACAGCTAACGCAGGAGCAGTATTTTTTAACCGCCGGCTACATCTACGTTCCGTCAAAGCCGACCATGATTTCCCTGGTGGTGGGCTCCTGCGTGGCGGTCTGTATTTTCGATAAAAAACGCAGGTCGGGCGGCATCAACCAGTTTTTTTATCCCTATACGAACGACCCCGAGCAGGCGACCTCGCGCTACGGCAACGTCGCCACTCTGGCCCTGGTGAACATGATGCTTGAAGGCGGTTCCCAATCCAAAAACCTGGAAGCACAACTTTTTGGCGGCGCGTACAATGCGAAAGTCTCTTCCAAGGACATCGGCCGCGATAACATTCGCATTGCCAAACGCGTCCTGACCCGCAAACGCATCAAAGTCGTTTCCGAAGATGTGGGCGGAGTCAAAGGCCGTAAAATAGTGTTTAACAGTCATTCAAATGAAATCGCCGTGATGCACGTCGACCGGTTGCGCGAAGGCGATTGGTACCCCTATGACAAAGATCGTTAAACACCGTCTCCTTACCGACCGGCAAGGATAACAGCAAAGGAGTAATATGACCATCGACCCGAAGCAAATCAGAATTTTACTGGCTGAAGACGCCGCCACCATGCGCAAAATCGAGCTCAAAACGCTCAAATCGCAGGGGTTTGAGGATATCGTCGAAGCCGTCAACGGCGCCGATGCCATTGCAAAACTGCAAAGTGAAGATCGCATTGATCTGATTATCAGCGATTGGAACATGCCTGAAAAAAGCGGGCTTGAACTTCTTCAATGGGTGCGCAGCAACGACAAATACCGGACAACGCCCTTTATCATGGCCACCGGTCAAGGGGATAAAAAACAGGTCAAAAAAGCTGAGGACGCCGGGGTCAGCAGTTTTATCGCCAAACCGTTCAACGGTGAAGAACTCAACAAAAAGATCGAGGAAGCCTTCGGCGTCAATCAGCCGGACGAAGCCGAACAAGCCGCCCAAGCCCTGCCGCGCACCACGGACGCGGGGAAAATCCGTCTGCGGGTGGCCCATATCCAAATCACCGATCACCTGGTGTTGGGCGTGTTGCGGCACCTGATTCAAAAAGGCGATCTGACCCCCAAGCATTTTGAGCTGGAAACCTATTGCATGCCGAGCTGGAACCCGGTGCAGGAAGCCCTTGAAAAAGGAACCGTGGATGCGGCCTTCATCCTGGCGCCCATTGCCATGGACCTGTTCAGTGTCGATGTGCCGATCAAGCTGGTGATGCTGGCCCATAAAAGCGGTAGTATTTTCGTGCGCAGCACCCAGGGAGAATTCAAGGAGCCCTTCGAGCAGTTTTACCGCGACCGCACCTTTTACATCCCGCACAAAATGTCGATCCATCACATGTTGGCTCACATGTTTTTCAGCAATATCGGGCTCAAGGCCGGCATGGTTGGCGAGGGCCGGAACAACGTGAATTTTGAAGTTGCCGCCCCCATAAAAATGCAGGAATTTCTAGCCACCAACGCCAACTCCTGCGGTTTCATGGTGGCCGAACCGCTGGGCACCCGCGCCATCGCGGCCGGGGCGGCCAAACTGCAATTTTTGTCCAGCGAGTTGTGGGAGAAACATCCCTGCTGCGTGATATCGATGCGCGACGACTTTATCGGACCCTATGAAGAAGCCGTCTATGAATTCACCCAAATGCTGGTCGCGGCCGGAAAATTTATCGAAAAGAAGCCGGAGAAATCGGCTGAAATCGGGGTCGGTTTCTTGGACCCGAATAAAAACCTGGGCCTGAAAGTCCCCATTCTGAAAAATGTACTCTCCGAAGCCAAAGGGATTAAAACCGGCGACCTGTTCCCCGTGCGGGCCGAACTCGACCGCATCCAGCGGTACATGTACGATGAAATGGGCATCGGCTCAATCATCGATTTGGACAAGTTCGTCGACACCCGCTTTGCCGAAGCCGCGTGCAAAGACCGGGTCATCAATGCCCAAACCACCGTCATGCACCAAGCCAACGAAGTCTCCACGCATTTGCTCAAGCGCGGCATGGAAGAAAAAGAAGACGACAACAGCAAAACCATGCTCAACATGGAAGGCAAGTATCTCTCCTTCACATTGGAACAACAGGAATTCGGTATCGACATCTTGAAGATCAAGGAGATAATCGCCATGATGCCGATCCGGCCGCTGCCCGAAGCCCCCGAGCACCTCAAGGGTGTAATCAATCTGCGCGGCCAAGTCATCCCGGTAATGGACATCCGGGAGAAATTCGGCATGACCGTCGGCGCCTACAATGACCGCTCCTGCATCATTGTCCTGGACCTGGGCAATAACGGCACCAAAGTCAATATCGGCATCACCGCCGACTCGGTCTCCCAGGTAGCCGATATCAAAGCCGCCGACATCGAAGCCACGCCGAACTTTGGTACCGGGATCAGTACTCATCATATCCTGGCTATGGCCAAAACCGAAAACGGCGTAAAACTGCTGCTGGATATCGACCATATCGTCGATACCGACACATGTGAAGGCATGGCCGCCTAGTGGAAGGGCGATTAAGAATTGAGAATTAAAAATTAGGAATTAAGGTTCTTGATGATCTTTAATAAGGTGGGTTCATGACCGTGGTGGAGCGTCTTTATGAACGTCTGCTGGAAGGCTTTGGCGTCGAAGACCTGGCAATACCGGCAGCGTATGTTAAGTTTTATGACAACCGCGAGATTGTGGCCACTGCGGTGCTGGCGTGTCACGTCGACGAAGAGACCATCATGGCCTGCCAGGCCGCGCGCCATGCGGCCGCAGGACAGTCGGTCTACCTGACCGCGGCAAACATCGGTTGCATAGCCGCCGCCATCACCTTTGGACTGGTCGATCAAAACCAGACCGCCCCACTGATCCAGCCCCCGCGCCTCTACACCAATCTGATGCAGGCCCAGTCCGGTCAAGGCGATGACTTTGTTCCCCCGGCCCCCAAAGACTTCACCAACGGCGAAGTCTATGCCTGCCGGCATACCGGCCGTCACGAATACTGCCTTTTTGGCCCCGAAGACAGCGGCCGGTTCAAAAATCAGGCCATTGCCGCACAAGCAATCAAGCAGATGGCCGCCATTCAACCGCCCACCATGCAGGGAGTTTTTATCTTCGCCCATTCATTCAATGAAGTAGTAATCGAACCGGACGTCGTCGTGCTCAGCGTACGCCCGGTGGAACTGACCCGCCTGCTTCAAGGCTACCAGTACATGACCGGCACCGCCGTTCAGGCCCACATGAACCCCCTGCGCGCCGTTGATGCCGACCTCATGGTGCGTCCCTACCTGACCGGTGACATAAACATCTCTCCCTACTGCCTCGGCTCGCGCGCCGTGGCCCGTTTCGAAACCGACCGCATGGGCATCGGCATTCCCTTCGCCGAATACAAAATCCTGCTGGAAGGACTGGCCCGGTCGATCCAGGGATATCCATTCAAAAAGTATTTACGTGCCCCCTAGCGCAATCCCTTTAACCGATCGGCGAATAGAATATCAACCCGGCAACAAACGATCTCAAAAATGGTGATTCCGGCGCCCCCCGGATCAGATCCGTGGCAGGCTCCGGCATCCAGCATCAAGCCTGGATGTCGGATCGAGTCCGGCATGACGAAGAATTGCATATTTAATCACCGGTTTAATATACTCGGTTCATCCGGAGATAGCATCTTCTGGCCCAATTGGCTCAGGCCGGCGTTTTCACGAATTTGAAATACTGACGCAGCCATTCATGTTCTTGCGACGTAGCCTTGCTACGCCTGCGGTTTCAAATCCGCTACGGCCCTTGGCCTGAACCAAAACCTGCTATTTCCGGACGAACACATGCGCATTTAGCCACACGGGCCGGATGTCCCCCGAATTGCGGTTGTAGTATTGACATTTCGATTAACCGCCAAGTGAGAAACAAAGATCTCGTTTTCCGCTTTACTCATATCTATAGGAAGTTTTCTTGCTTTATGAAAACAGATATAGCGGGCAATCCAATCGCACTACGCTTGCTTTGTACCTTATGCGTAGTAGTAACATAAAACTTCACGGACTTGATCCATGAGCCGTAGCTTCGGGTTGGGCCTGAATTTGGTGTTGTTTTCCATATCAAAATTTTGTATAGGCAATATATGTAAAAACCAACAAGCATTTTTCCATTTTTGTCAATTAATATTTATTTCGGTGGAAATTTTTCCATGCTATAGGGGTGATACAAGGAAAGCTTTCCATCTATCAACACTGTTAGGCATCAAGAAGGAGAGATCGGTGAAATTT
>JANQIE010000006.1 GCA_028282295.1 Desulfobacterales bacterium
GAATTATTAAACCGGCGCTCAATATGTAAGCCTTCGTCATGCCGGACTTGATCCGGCATCCAGAATTGACGCTTGATTCCGGCGCTCGCCGGAATCACAAATTTAAAGGTATTTTATTGCCGGGTTAATATCGATTTTTAATCAAATTTGCGCGCCGAATTTTTTTTTGCTACTAATAGTAAGCATCTTTTTTTATAATGTCTTTCATCCCCTGAAAATGACCCGTCATTCTTACTTCGCGTTTCAATTGGTGCTTTGTCCTGATCGGTGCCAGTCCCTTCGAGCGCGCGGGTTGTCGCATTATGTTGGACAGGGGGCTGACTTCAACTTCTAACCGAAACGTATCGGAAAGATAGCACCCATGGCTCGTAGAAAGCGGCATTGGCAACAAAAACCGGCGCGTTCCAAGGCGAACAGCGCTTATGAGGCTGTTTCGTCCGACCGGCAAGCCGAACCGAAAAAACTCGAAGTGGTGCTTAAGGGCGATGTTTCCGGCACAGTCGAGGCGGTTGCGGCGAGTATTGCGGGGATCGAGGTGCCGGGTGTCGATATCCGTGTCATCCAGTCGGGGGTGGGGCCGATTATCAAATCCGATATCCTGATGGCCGAGACCGGCAGCCGGCTGGTGATCGGCTTTAATGTCGATGTCGTGGCTAAACTGCAGGAGCACATTGTGTCTCACTGCGTCGAGGTGCGTCTTTATAAGGTCATCTACAAATTGGTCGAAGATACCAAACGCCTGGCCCGCATGCAGATCATCAGCGCGCCCGAAGAGGTCATTTCCGGCCGGGCGAACGTTATTGCGACCTTTAAAAACAAACGCAAAGGGGTCATTTTAGGTTGCGAGATCACTTCCGGCACCATGGAGGTCGGGCGGCGGTTCAGGGTGATTACCGCCATGGGGCCGGTCTACACCGGCCGGATTGAATCGCTGCAGATCGAACGCCGGCAGGTTAAAACGGGTAAAACCGGTCAGCAGGTGGGCCTGAAGATCGACAATTGGAAAAATGCCAAGGTCGGCGATATCGTGGAATGCTTCGAACCGCCGCTTGGCCGTAAGGAAGTTTGGCAACCCTCTTGCGGTATTTTTAAACCAGGCGCCTGAACCGCCGCCCATGCGCCCTAAAACAACTTGAGCGTCTGAAAGCATTTCTCGATGCGTTTATAACTGCGCTCCATGTCATTGTCGATTCCCACCGACATGCGAATCAGTCCCCCGCGCAAACCGGCGGCTTTTTGTTCATCCGCCGGGATCTCCGACGAGGTGCTCTGACTCGGGGCGCTGAACAGCGTCTTGAAGTAGCCCAGGCTCACCGCCAGATAGCCCACATTTTCCTTTTGCATTTCCGCCATCAGGCGATTGGCGGTTTGGGCGTCGCCCACATCGAAAGCGATCATACCGCCATAACCAAATCCCGGATTCATGATTTGGGTTAAAAAATCATGTTGGGGATGGGAGGGCAGACCGGGGTAGTACACCTTTATACCGCGCGCTTCCAACCGTTCGGCCAAATACTTGGTATTGATGCTGTGCTTTTGCATGCGGATATGCAACGTATGCAGGTTTTTCAGGATGCTGGCCGCGCGAAAGCTGTCCAGCACGGGACCGAGCAACATGGAGGCGCCGGCATTGACATCGGTGAGTTGCGCAATAAAGTCGTGGGACGAGCAGATGTTGCCGGCCACACAATCGCTGGTGCCGTTGATGAATTTCGTCAGGCTGTTGACCACCACATGGGCCCCGAGTTTGGCCGGCGAGATGAGCAGCGGGCTGAAGGTGTTATCCACAACCAGTTTGAGGGCGTGCTGGTCGGCGATGCGGCTCAAACTGGGAAGGTCGGCTACTTCCAGCAGTGGATTGCTCATCGATTCGCAGTAAATGACTTTGGTATGCGTTGTGATGGCGGCTTTAACCGCTTCGAGATCGAGGATGTTGACGTAACGCACCGTGATGCCGAAACGGGGCAGGAAGTTTTTCAGCAATGCCCACGTGCCACCGTAAATCGTGCGGTGGGCGATGATTTCATCTCCCTGACCACAAAGCTGCATGAGCGCGGCGCTGATGGCGGCCATTCCCGAAGCCGTGACCAGGCCGTCCTCGCTGCCCTCCAGTCGTGACAGGGCCCCGGCCAGGACTTTGTTGATCGGATTCCAATGACGCGAGTATAGAAAACAGCCCTCCATTTCATGTTCAAAGGCTTCCTGCATTTTTTCCGGACTGAGAAAGGTAAAGGTGGATGAATCGGTGATGGAGGGATTGACCCCGCCGAACTCACCAAAAATAAGATAATCTTGGATATCACTGCTCGGGTCGTATACCATGAAGTGTTCCTTTCTCTGGCTGGAAGTTAAACGGCGGACCGGTATTGGGGATATTTTATGCATCCCGGCTTCAGGTCATCTTGGTCCGATCTTCGGTCCCAAAATCCTCGCCATAGCTTGCTATGGCTGCGGTTTTGGCACCTCAGATCG
>JANQIE010000016.1 GCA_028282295.1 Desulfobacterales bacterium
CCAGGTGCATTCAAAGGATGGGGTCGATTTTGCCATATTTTTTACCCTTCGGGAAAGCCGGAGAACTCCAGAGCCCGCGTTGCCAAGGGCTCGCGGTAGGTTGACTACAGCTTCACCCTTGGCGCCTTGGCTCTGGAGTCCTCCGACTTTTGCAACATTGGGGTTAACCCGGCAATAAAATACCTTTAAAATTGTGATTCCGGCGAGCGCCGGAATCAGGCGTCAATTCTGAATGCCGGATCAAGTCCGGCATGACGAAGGTTTGTATATTTAGTCGCCGGTTTAATAATAGCGTACTTCACGGCGAGACGCTGCTCCTACGATTTTTATGTCCAGCTGGAAATGGTAGGTTTTGATTTCAGGTTGACATCCTTCATGGCGGACTTGATTCGGCATCCAGCGGCGTTGCCGGGGAAAAAAGGTTTTTATCGGTTTGATTCTGGACCCCGGCTTTCGCCGGGGTGACAAGTGTTTTTTGTTGTTTATACTCCGGACTTCCGGGCGGGCCGTGGAAGCAATCTGTGGTTCGCAGGGTGACGGGGCACTTTTTTTCGTCTTGCCGGGTGACAAGGTCCCTGGATTGAATGTGTATGAAGCTTCGGGTTGGCGAGTACCCATCCGGCAATAGCATCTTTTGGCCCCCGGCAAGGATCTGGCATTTTTTTTAACCGCAGGCATAGCGGGTTGCCGCCGAGAATTACAAAAATACGCGAACGCCACCAGGCGCTAAAAGGTGCTATTTCCGGATGGACACTAGCAAGCTACTGCCGCAAGACGTGAATGGCTCCGCCATTATTTTAAAAATGCGCGAACGCCGCCAAGGGCCAAAAGGTGCTATTTCCGGATGGGCACTACCTAACCTGAAACAGGGCACCTATAATGGGGATTTAGCTTTGCATGAGCCCTGCATCAACCGGTCACTGCTTCTTCAAGGTGCCGGGTTAAATCGATCAGCCGGGTCTGGATGGTCTTGCCGGTTTCAAGTAAAGGGGTCAGCGCGGCCTCGCGCCGATTGACGGCGGTGTTGAAGGGGGCGACGCTTTGGGCCAGGTCGTTGTGCAGGTTGTCGAGTTTTTCGGTGAGTCGCCGGGTAAGTTGTGTTTCGAATTCTTCGCGCCCTTTGAGCAGTTGGCGGTCGAGTTCCCGTAGTATTTTGCCTTTCTTGAAGATCAGGACACCTCCTGCCAACAGCAGGCCGGTACCGGTGAGGATGCCGCCGGTGATATCGATGAAGGTGATGTGGGTGGTCAGCATGATGATGCCGATGACGGTCAGTAAACCGCCTTGTAAAAGGGCCGACGTCATTTCTCCCGGATGCGCGGCCGGATTGTCGGCCAGGGCTTCGGCAGCCGAAAAACCTGCGATTTTGGCGCGGATATCGGCGATCAGTTCATCCTGGGTCTGATCCCAGGAAATGATTTTTTGATGCGCGCGGGTGGCGGGATCGTCCACGGTATCGAGTTCGCGCAGGATTTGATTGCCCAGTTCCCGGATGGCCGACAGGATTTGGGCACCGGCTTCGCGGGCGATGCGTTCGGTGCCGGCGGTCAGTTGTTGCTCAAACTGCTGTTGAATCTGTTCGGCCCACTGCCGCACGGATTCGCGTCTGGCAAACGGTGCCCCAATCGCTTTTTTGAACAGGGTCAGCGGCGCCAGGGTATCTTTTACCTGCATTCGCAGTTTACGGGCGGCGCGGTCGTAGTGCCCCAGCAGTCGCGCAATGAAGGCCGTTATGTTCAGGGCGGTGCGGTCTTTGCCTTCTTCCAGGTGGCCGGCGATCCGCTGGCTGACGGCTTTGTCGTGATCCAGTTGCTGTTGCAACGCCTGCAGGGCGTCGTAGACTTGTTTGAGAACCTGTTCAGCGGTGTTGAGGACGGTTTGCAGTTTGAGATAAAAATGCTTCCCGCCGGTGACGGTTTGCCGGATGTAGTCGCGCACGGCGTCGAATCCGCTGGCGGCTTCACCCTCGATCTCGCGTTTGGCCGAAGTGGCAAAAATTTTGGGGTTTGCAAGACCGTAGGTTGTCGCGTATTCGGCCACCTTGGCACGGTTCACCCGCAGTTCTTCTTCGGTGGCCAGATCGGCCTGCTGCAGGATGAAGACCACTCGTTTGCGCCATTCGTCGTTGACATAGCGCAGTAATTCCCAGGCGGTCAGGGTGTGCGGATTTTTGGCCGGGAAGACGAACAGGACCAGACCGCTGCTGGGGATAAAACGCTCGGTGATTTCCTGGTGATGATTCACGATGGTGTTGGTGCCGGGGGTGTCGACGATGGCGATTTGTTTTAAAATGTCCACCGGCAGGCTGATCCGGCGCAGGTGCGGGCTTAAATCGGTATGGTGCTGTTCGGGGCCGTAGACGATTTGCTGGATAATATCGGTGCAGGGGGCAGGGTCGACCGCGCAGATGTCATGTTCGAGCAGGGCATTGACAAAGCTGCTTTTGCCGGCTTTGATCTCACCCACCACGACAAATAAAAACGGTTCACTGACGGTTGTGCGGACGTCGCTGATAATTCTTTCCAGCTCGGCGTTGTTTATCTGGGCGATCAGGGTGTGCAGGTCTTTGAGCAGGGATGCGGCTTCGGACCGGTACTGGCGGTATTTTTCATGTATCATGCTGTGGGTCACGCAACCCCCCTGGATAAATCAATTAAGAATTGAAAATTTGGAATTAAGAATGGCGGATGGCTTGCCGGCAACAGGTTTTTGTTTAAAAATGGACAAAATAACAAAGAGTTATCCACCATTCGAATTATGTTTAGATACACTTGTTGGTTTGGTGAGGTCAAGGATTAAGTCATATGGGTTTTGGGAATCAGGGGTGGCGGACAGGGTGGCGGTTGTGCGTTGTACGCCACCGTGTTCGTTTCATGGAACGGGTGTTCAGGTATTTTCTGATCGTCGGTGTTCATCGAAATGATGCGAAAAGGTTGTTATCGATTTGATCCTGGACCCCGGCGTTCGCCGGGGTGACAATGGGGTGCCGTTTCCGACGGTGACTAACGCCGGCCGGGGTCCTAAGGGCTCGCGCAAAAATGTGAAATTATTTTTGCGCGAGCCCTAAGATGCTGTTTCCGGATGGGTGCTAACCTGCCAATGCGGCTGTCACGACGGCATCGTGCCCCATTGCTTGCATCCAGGCCGGATAGGGTTGCGCAAACGTCGATACTTCTTCCAACGCAGCGATGTCTTCTGTTGTCAGGTTTATTTGGGCGGCGCCCAGGTTGTCTTCCAGTTGGGCCGGTTGGGTGGCGCCGACGATAATACTGGAGACGACCGGCTTGGCCAGAAGCCAGGCCAGGGCGATTTGGGCCACGGTGGCGTTATGCTTGCCCGCGATTTGTTGCAAGGCGGCCACCACGGCGTAGCCGGTCTCGACATCGATGGGCGGGAAGTCGAACTTGGCCCGGCGGCTGCCGGCCGGCACGGGGGTTTCACGGGTGTATTTGCCGGTGAGAAACCCGCTGGCCAAGGGGCTCCAAACCATCAGGCCCAGGTTGTTGGCCTGTAAAAAGTCAATGTACTCGTGCTCCAGGTCGCGGCCCAGCAGGGAGTAGTACATCTGGGCCGTGATCAGCGGTGCCAGGCCCGCGCTTTTTTGATGGTCGAGCAGCTTTTGAGCCTGCCAGGACGGGTAGTTGCAGTAGCCGACATAGCGCACGTATCCTCGGCGCACAATATCGTCCAGGGCCCGGGCGGTTTCTTCGACCGGGGTGTGCGGGTCCGGGATGTGCAGTAGATAAAGGTCGATGTAGTCGGTTTGCAACCGCTTCAGGCTGGCCTGCACGGCGCTCAGGATGTAGCGGTAGGATAGGCCGCTGGCGGTGACGGTGTCGCCGGAGCGAAAACCGCATTTGGTGGTGATGATCACGTCATCGCGCTTGGCGCCCAGGGCCCTGCCCAACATGATTTCCGATTGCCCGCTGGTGTACATGTCGGCGGTGTCGAAGAAGTTGATGCCTTTGTCAAGGCACATCCCGACCAGTTTATCGGCTGCGGCCTGATCAATGTTGTTGACCAGATCGCCGACCAGGGTGCCCTGGCCCAGTGTCATGGCGCCGAAGGCCAGCCTGGAAACCATCAGGCCGGTGCCGCCCAGGTTGACATGTTGCATGGTCAGCCTCCTTTGCGTTTGAGTTGTTTGCCCACGTTCCAGCATTTGCCGACCGGTGCGCCCAGGGCCCAGTACTGTTTGCTGGGCATATCGAACAGCAGCGGTTTGACTTTGCTGAAATCGATCATGGTGTTTTGCAGGACCGCTTCATCGGCGTAGGTCTGCACGATTTCGCCGATGAAGATGTCATGGGAGGGAAAATCGACGGTTCGGGCGAGGCGGCACTCCATGCAGACAGGGCATTGTTTGATCATCGGTGCGGTGGCCAGCTCGCCGTAAAACAGCTCGAACAGTGCGGCTTTGTCGGTTTTCTTGCCGGTCATGATGCCGCAGTAGTCGGTTTGCGCCATCAAATCTTGCGATGGCAAGCAGACACTGAAGGTTTTGTTCGTCTTGATCCCGGCATTGGTGTAGTGCACTTTGCCCATCCCCAGGGAGATGTGGCTGTGGTCCATGATGCCGATGTGGGCGATGGTGATAAAGTTCGCCTTGCCGTTGACGGTGGCCCCCACCAGGGCGGTGGGCGTGGGATAAAGCGCGTTTACGGCGCCTAGTGCTTTCATGGCACTCTCCTTATGCGTTGATTTTTTGCAGCAGCCAGGCCATGTTTTCGCCCAGGGTGCGCATGGTCGCCATGCCTTCGTCATCCTTGGACGCTTCACCTTTTTCCAATCCAAAGCCCATGTTCCAGTAGCTGGAGCCGGGGATGATCATCTGGCCGATGGTAAAAAAGTGATTGATGGAGTTGAAGACATGGATGGCGCCGCAACGCCGCACGGCCGCCACGGCCGCGCCCACTTTGCGCTTGAGCATTTCGTCGTTGGCGCGCGCCACCAGGCCGGCCCGGTCGATCAAGGCTTTGGTTTCGGTGCTGACATTGGCAAAGTAGGTGGGCGATCCGATGATGATGCCGTCGGCCGCGACCATCTTTTCGATACAGCCGTTGAGCACGTCGTTGTCCACATGGCAGCGCTGGTTTTTGTTCTCAAAACATTTGTAGCAGGCAATGCAGCCGCGAATCGGTTTGCCGGCAAGCTGCATTGTCTCGGTTTCAATGCCGTGTTGGTCCAATACTGCCAGTACGGTTTCGATCAACACGGCGGTGTTGCCGTTTTTGCGGGCGCTGCCGTTAAAGGCGATTACTTTCATTTTTTGTTCTCCTTTTTATAATAGTTAACCCGATGGCCTTTCCAACAGGCGGTTTGCGGCGTCGATACGCAGGGCCAGGTCATCGCCGGCCTCCAGACCCAGTACGGCGGCATAGCGTTGATGCAACCGCTTCCAGGCGGCCCGGATCGGTCCCTGTAATTTTTGTCCTTGTGCGGTAGCGAACAGCTTGATGGTTTTGCCTTCACTTTCACGTTGCAACAGGCCTTTGAAGACCAGTGTGTCGATAAAGCGGGTGACGGTTGAGGGGGCCAGATGCAGGTGTTCGCTCAACTGTTTGGGGCCAATGCCGGGTGACTCGTTGGACAGCATCAACACGAAGGCATGCGATGGTGAAAGACCGGTGCTTTTAAACTCATCTTCCGCCAGCCGCGTGATTTTGCGGGCCAGGGCATTGGCTGAGAAATAAAGGCAATGGTGAAGCAAGGTTCGGGTTTCGCTCATCGGGCCACCTGAGATGTTTGTACATACAAATAATGGGTGCGATGAGTATTGTCAACCCAAAAAACAGGTACGGAACTTTAATCGGTGAGAAGACTCATGAAAATTAAGAATCAGGAATTTTGATTTTTGATCCTTGCCGCTGTCGCGGGGATTTTTCCACAAGCTTTGAAAATTTTACGCGGCATTGCCGAGGATCATGAGCTCCTGGGCGGTTAAAACGCTGTCGATGTCGAGCAGGATTTTTACACTGCCTTCAATTTTGGCCATGCCCAGGATGTAGTCGGTATCCATTTGAGTGCCGAACGTGGGGGCTTCTTCAATATCACCGGCCTTGATGTTCAGTACTTCCGATACCGTATCGACCACGATACCCATGACCACCTGACCGGCGTCACCCTGGATTTCCACCACGATGATGCAGGTGCGGTCGTCATATTCGCCTTCTTGCATGGCAAACCGCAGGCGCAGATCAAGGACCGGTATTACGCGGCCGCGCAGATTGATCACGCCTTTGACGAATTCAGGGGTTTGCGGCACCGGGGTGATCGGCAGCATACCGATGATTTCCCTGATTTTCAGGATGCCGATGCCGTAGTCTTCGCCGGCCAGGGTGAAGGTCAGATATTTGCCTTCACGGTCCGGCGCGGTTGAATCTTGGTTGGTTTCGGTATTGGTTTCCATTTTTACAAAACTCCTTTTCTACTTGGACACTTTTAGGCTTTTTATACTATCGGCGGATGGCTGGGGTTTCTTTAAAGGCGCGCGCAAAAATAATTGCAATTTGCTCATTTGATTGCGTTGTGTTAAAAAAATCAAACATGCTTGCCGGATTTCCCTTTCTTTGTTTTTTTACCAGTTGTCTGTAACAACCGATCCATTTAAACTCTAAGTAGTGTCCATCCGGAAATAGCATCTTTTGGCTCAGGCTGGCGTTCTCACGAATTTGACATCCTCGACGTAGCAAGGCTACGCCTGTGGTTTCAAATTCGCTGCGGCCTTGACCTGAACCAAAATCTACTATTTCCGGATGGACACTAAGTAAGCGTCTGTCATGACTGTGAATGCTTTTTTTGATCAAACCCAAAAGCGGATAAAAGCCCTTGAAGCCGAGTTGGCGGCGCTGAAATGTGGCCCAGGCAAACCCCGGGATATTTTTGCACAGGTCGTGGCGGTCGCGACTATCGGAATTTCGGTCTATGATGCCGGCGGCCGGTGCATCGAATCCAACGAGGCGATGGGACACATCATCGGCGCGGCGCGGGCGCAGGTTCTGGCCCAGAATTTTCATCACATCGGCTCATGGAAGGTATCCGGTCTTTACGATTGCGCCATGAGCGCCCTGGAACAAAACACCGTTAAGCGTCATGTTGTCCATACCCGGTCTTCATTCGGCCGCAAGGTCGCATTGGATTGTCATCTGGTTCCGTTTACTGCCGATGCCAAACCGTACTTGATGCTGATGGTCAACGATATCAGTGAGCAAACCAAGGCTGAGGAGAAATTGCGTCGCAGTGAATTGCGATACCGGCGGATTTTTGAAAGTACCTCCGATTTGATCTGGGCGACTGATTCACAGGGCGGGCATATTCATACCAATCAGGCGATTGAGTCCATCCTGGGATATGCGGCCGGCGAGGTGCGCGATGCGGCCCTGGTCAGCTTCATCCATCCGGATGACCGTGAAAAATGTGAGCGTCTATTTGAAAAAGCCGCCAGGCAAGGGCGGGGCTGGCAAGGCTCGGTGTTGCGCTGGCAGCACAAGGACGGCCGGACCGTTTACTTGGAGAGCAGCGCCGAGCCGCACTTCGATGAGCATGGCGCGATAAGCGGATTTGCCGGCATTGAGCGCGATTTGACGGACCGCCTGCTGGTGGAACGGACTCAGAAGACGTCTGATGAAATTGTCAAGGCGATTCCATCGGGTCTTTTTATTTATCGCCACGAACAGGATGACCGGCTGACTCTGATTGGCGGCAATCCTGCCGCTGAGAAGCTGACCGGCGTGAAACTCGACCGGCATATTGGTGAGGAGTTCAATAAGCTTTGGCCCGAAGCCCTGGCCGATGGGATTTTTGATCGGTTTTTAACCGTGGCCAAAACCGGAGAACCCTTCACCTGTGAAGAACTTGTTTATAAGGATGAGAAGGTCGACGGCGCCTTCAAGGTCACGACGGTCAGCCTGCCCGACCATAAACTGGCCGTTGCCTTTGAAGATATCACCGAGCGCGTCAGAACCGCCAAGGCGCTCAAGGCAAGTGAAAAACGCTACCGGGAGATCTTCAACTCCATCACCGATGTGTTCTACCGCACCGATATGGACGGCACGATCCAAATTGTGTCTCCCTCATGCCGTAAGATTTTCGGTTATGCACCCGAAGAGGTGATCGGTACGAACGTCCGCGATTACCATGTCGACTCATCGCGCCGGGCGGAATTTGTAAAACTGCTGATTGCCAGACATGAGGTGATTGATTTCGAATCCGCCCTCAAGGGCAAGGGCGGCCGGGTGGTGTGGGTTTCGACCAATGCGCAGTATTATACTGATGGGCGGGGACGGATCGCGGGGGTGCAGGGTATTTCGCGCGATATCACCGATCGCCGCAAGGCGGATGCGGAAAAACAGGAATTGGAAGCTCAGCTTCGCCAAGCCCACAAGATGGAGGCCATCGGCACATTGGCCGGTGGTATCGCCCATGACTTCAACAATATTCTGGGAATCATCATCGGCAATACCGAGCTGGCTATGGATGATGTCCCCGAGCAGCATTCGGCTTGGGACAATTTAAAGGAAATCCGTATCGCCGCCACCCGTGCGCGTGATGTCGTCAAGCAACTGCTGGCGTTCAGCCGCAAAACCGAACGTACATTCAAACCCGAGCCGGTTGTGCCGATTGTTACCGAGACGCTCAAGCTGCTCAGAGCCACCTTACCGCAGAATATCGAGATCCAACGAACCATTGACAGCGCCGTGCCGTTTATATTGGGCGATGCGACGCAGATCCATCAGGTTCTGTTGAATCTGTGCACCAACGCCGCGCATGCCATGGCAGAAAACGGGGGTACCTTGACCGTTGAGGTGGCAATGTGCCAATTTGGCCGGGGCGAACTCTCGGCGGGCCTGGAACTGGCGCCCGGCGCGTATGTGTGGATGCGCGTGCGGGATACCGGCATCGGGATACCGCGCGAGGATTTGGACCGCATTTTCGATCCTTATTTTACGACCAAGGAGGTGGGCAAGGGATCCGGCATGGGGCTGTCCATCGTACACGGAATTGTGCGGGCGCATGGCGGCGGGTGTCATGTCGATAGTATCATGGGACAGGGAACGGTTTTCGATCTTTATTTTCCCGCTATCGCCCCTGAAATTGAAAATCCTGCGGATCCGGTGGAAAACAAAAAAATACCTGGAGGGCGGGAGCGAATTCTGTTCGTTGATGACGAAACGGCGATTGTCGATGTGGCCGCAAAAGCCCTCGCGCGCCTGGGCTATTTGGTAACGTGTGTCACCGATCCTGTCGCGGCCTTGACATCGTTTCAAAACGGCCCGGAAAGTTTCGATTTGGTTATCACGGATATGTCCATGCCGAAGATGACCGGTGATCGACTGGCTGCCGCGATGTTCAAGATTCGTCCGGATGTACCGATTCTGCTGTGTACCGGTTTCAGTGAGCGGATCGATGCCGACAAGGCGCAGCGCATGGGGATTCGCGGTTATGTTGAAAAACCATTCGATGTGTGGGCGCTTGCCGTTGCGGTCCGCCGCACCCTTTCAAGGGCCGGCCGCGAATCCTGAGCGTCGTGCCGCAATCCGGCAATTTGCGCGCCGGGCATCCCCGGGGTAACCGTGTTTGGACACTATATCGTGGTGGGCCATGCCCACCGCATTGATCTGTTTTGATCAGACCTGCCCTCCAGATTTTCAGAAGCGGCTGTCTTGCGGATATCCAGCTTGCATTTTGCCGCCGGCTTTAGTAAAATTACTAAATTTCAACGCGTCTGAAACACATCTCTTTTCCCGCTCCGATATCCAACCCGAACTCAAAGGACGGCAAGACGCACCTTGAGCCCTCGGGGGACCATGAATAGCGTTTGTTCAAATCTGTCGACCGTTTCAACAGCCTTTCGAAAAGTTGAAAGATAGTATCGATACATCAATATGAAATATCGCGCCTGAGCCACGCCCCGAATGCTCGAGCGCTACAGGTTTCGTATAGCGGGCGACGGCGCCGGTTTAAACCGGTTGCGAATACGGATAAGCAAATTGATGGAAGCCAATAAACAAAAAAGAAATGGTCGTCCAGCGATATGGGGACTTGTCTGTTTGGCGGTGATGGTGCTGTCCCCCACCCGCGGCGCGGCGCAATCCGATCTTCGGTTTTCAGGGATAGCCGGCTCCGTGAATCACAGGATCTGCGCGGCCATTCTTGAAAAGGTATATGCTGATCTGGGGTTTACGGTCAGTGCCCAGACTTTTCCGGCGGAAAGAGCACTTCTGACCGCCAATTCGGGTGGTTCCGACGGCGAAATACAGCGCGTTGACGGGCTCTCCGAGGTATATCCGAATTTAATCAAAGTGCCGGAATCGATCTTTTTTCTGGAGGGCTCCGCCTTTGTTAAAGACCCTCGGATTAAAATATACAAATGGGATAGTCTGAAGTCATACGTTGTCGGCATACCGCGTGGTATCAAGTATCTTGAACGCAATACCGAAGGTATGAATCGCGTCGTGGTCGCTTCCGTCGAACAGTTGTTTTATCTGCTCGAAGCCGGGCGTGTCGAGGTGGTGGTTATTTCGACCAATTACGGTCGTGCTTTTTTAAAAAAAAATAAAATCACCGATGTCAAAATTCAAACGCCACCCATCATCAAGGTACCGTTATATCATTACCTGCATAAAAAGCATGTGCTTCTGGTGCCCAAAGTCGCCGCCCAAATTCGGGTGTTGAAAAACAAAGGCGTGATCGACCGGATCATTGCGCACTATAAAGAATCGGGCTAGCGTCCATCCGGAAACAGCGTTTCGCGGATCAGGACGGTGGTTTCATTTCGGTCCAACAACTACTTTGGTCGAATGGTCAAGAGGTAGTTTTACACAATGGTTCACGTTTATAGACTGATCAAGAAAAGCCGGTTACCCCGGCGGCTGCTGGTGTATATTTTATCCTGCTGTTTATTTCTCATTTTTTTGTCCACCTGCATTCAGGTGTATATCAATTATCAAAACAATCTGACGAAGATTCACACCAATCTGGACTATATTGAAAAATATACGCTTCCGGGAATCAGTAACTCGGTTTTTGCCATCGATACCGAGCAGATCGACATCCAACTGCGCGGCATCTTGAGCATGGAAGGTATTGCCTATGTGGAGGTGATCGAAGACCGTGACAACACTCAGGTGCGCGTCCGGAGAGGCGATGCCACCATCCGCCGGGACCTGCAACGAACCTTTCCTTTGGTTTACACCGCCTCAACCGTGCAGCAACGGACGTTCGGCCGGTTGACAGTGGCGGTCAGTCTGCACGACATTCGCCGCCGGCTGATTACAACCGGGCTTCTCGCGTTTGCGTACAGCTTGATCGGTATTGGGGCGGTCGCCGCATCAATCATGATTATTTTCCATTTTGTTTTGACCCGGCGCATTGTGGCCTTGAAAGAATTTACCCAGAAGATCAACCTGAACGCGTTGAACGTTGAATTAAATATCTATAAGAAACTGCCGGCCGAGGCCGACCAGGACGAGTTGCAACAGCTCACCGCTGCTATCGAATCCATGCGGATGCGGTTGATTGAAGGGATCAATGAACGTAACCGGACCGAAACGGCCTTGCTTGAAAGCGAATCTAGGTACCGTCAACTTTTCGATAACGAGTCCGATGCCTTGATTGTCTTCGATATCGCCTCGATGAGCATCGAGGACGTCAACAAAGCGGCCATCGATTTGTATGGCTACAGCAAAAAGGAGTTCATCGGTTTAAGCTTTGATCAGTTGGTGCTTGCGCCCAATTGGGCCAGAAATTTCAGGAAGAACATTTCAAAGTCCTCTTTTAAAAACAGCCAGTCGCCGGTGCAGCGCTTCAAGAAAAAGGACGGCACCGTTTTTAAAGGAGAAATAGTTTTAGGGCACTTTACTTCCCAAATGCGCCGCAAGGCGATCGGTGCGGTGCGGGATATCACCGAACGCGTTCGGGCGGCACAAGCCATCGAGACCGAAAAAGAGCGTTTGGCCGTCACCCTGCGGTCCATCGGTGACGGCGTGATCTCAACGGATGCCGGTGGAAAAATTGTGCTGATCAACGCGGTGGCCGAGCGTCTCACCGGGTGGACGCAGCGTGAAGCGATTGACGCGCCATTGGGGCGGGTATTTCATATCATCAATGAAAAAACACGGCAGCGTTGCGCTGATCCGGTTAAAAAAGTATTGAAGTCGAATCGTATTGTCGGGTTGGCCAACGATACGGTTCTGGTGGCGCGGGACGGCACGGAAAGAATTATTGCCGACAGCGGGGCGCCGATTTGTGATAATCAGGGCAACACCATCGGTGTGGTGCTCGTGTTTCGGGACATCACGCAAAAAGCCGAGATTGAAGCCGAACTGCGTCATGCGCACAAGATGGAAGCGGTCGGCACGCTGGCCGGCGGCATCGCCCATGAATTCAACAACATGCTGGGGATCATCATCGGCAACACCGAGCTGGCCTTAGAGGACCTGGCCGAATGGCACCCGTCACGCAGCTACCTGCGGGATATCAAAGCCGCGGGGATGCGCTCACGCGACGTTGTGCGGCAACTGTTGAGTTTCAGTCGCAAGGCGGAACAGCGCCGCAAGGCGGTCAGGATCAGCCCGACCGTGAAAGACGCCATTGCATTGCTGCGCGCGTCGATGCCGGCTTTCATCGTAATTCAAACCGATATACCCGAAAACGCGGGCATCATTAACGCCGATCCGACCCAGATTCACCAGGTCCTGATCAACCTGGGCACCAATGCCAGCCACGCCATGGAAGAAAACGGCGGCATGCTGAAAATCAGCCTGGAAGAAGTTACGCTGGATCATTTTAAATCGCTTCATTTCCAGGTGATGAAACCTGGCCGGTACGTCCAGTTAACGGTGAGTGACACCGGCACCGGGATAGAGCCGGGCGTGCTGGAGCGGGTATTCGATCCGTACTTTACAACCAAGGAGGTCGGCAAAGGTTCCGGTATGGGCTTGTCGATTGTGCACGGCATCGTCAAAAATCATGATGGCGCAATCTCGATCGACAGTGAACCGGGCAAGGGAACCCGCGTGAAAGTATTCTTTCCTTTGCTCGACCGTGAATCCGGGATGGAACCTATAACGCTTGACACGCTGCCTACCGGCAAGGAGTCGATCCTGTTTGTCGACGATGAGGAATCGCTGCTGGAGATCGGCAGTAAAATCCTCGAGCGGCTCGGCTACCTGGTCGACACCCAGAGCGACCCGCTCAAGGCGTTGGGCCTGGTCAAGGAAGATCCGTCGCGATACGATCTGATAATCACGGATATGACCATGCCGCAGATTACGGGCGATAAATTCACCCGGGAAGTATTAAAAATCCAGCCGCAAATGCCGGTGATCATCTGCACCGGGTTCAGCGAGAAGATTGACAGCGATAACGCCAAACTTGTCGGCGCCAGCAGCTATATCGAAAAGCCTCTGGATACGCGCGCGTTTGCCAACGCCGTCAGGCAGGTCCTGGACCGAATTTGATCTTGCGGATTAGATCGCCTTGTGTTTGTAGTACAACAAGCGTACCAGCCCGTCGGCCAATCCGATTTGCGGCACGGCCATGCGTTCGATCCCGCCCCATTTCATGACCGACAAATAGATCCGCAAGGCCGGAACAATCACGTCGGCACGATCCGGTTTAAGCCCCAACTGCGTAATTCTTTCCGCTACGGTGAACGATTTTAGAAGCTGGCGGACCCGTTTGAGTTGATTGTAGCCGACGCGGTCTTTGTCGGCCGTTTTCGCCATCCGCACCAGTTTGTTGATATTGCCGCCGCTGCCGATGGCGTCAACACGTCTAAACCCCATGGTGTGTGTGCGCATCCATTGCTTCAGCGCCTGCCACGACGAATTTTGCACCAATTCGTTCAACAGCCGAATGGTGCCGATGTTAAATGAGGCGGATTGGGTTGTGTTGTGAGCGAAAAGGGTGACCTCGGTGCTGCCGCCGCCGACATCCACATATACCGTGGCCGAGTTTTTCTGCAAATTGTTCCAGTTGCGATTGGCGAACAGGATTTCAGCTTCTTCCTGCCCTTGGATAATTTCGATGTCGATGTCCGTGTGCTTGCGAATTGCTTCGCAAACAACGGAACCGTTTTGGGCCTCGCGCATGGCGGACGTCGCACATGCCCGAAATGCAAGCGGTTGGTAAGCTTTGATGAGCTGCGCGAAACCGGCAATGGTATGGGTTAATCTGCCGGCGGTATCCTCGGAAAAACGGCCCTGGGTAAAAGCCTCCTGTCCAAGCCGTAGCGGCATTCGGATTAAAGATGTTTTTTTGAAATAGGGGCCGTGCTCGGTTTCGAACACGCCCGCAAGCAGCAATCTAACCGCATTGGAACCGATATCAATGGCTGCATATTTCTGGTTGGTTTCCATTTCGCATGTCCTGTCGATTGCGGGGGCCCGATTGCCGTAACCCCGGGCTGACGCCGTTATTCGAGTCTTTGGCGCGTGATTCAATGCGGTTGGGAGCGGTTCACGTCAGGGGCGGTTTTTAGGAAAGTCGTAGTGAACATCGACGGGGGAGGCTGTTTTCAACTGATCCCATCGGTCGCACGCAAACCGCAACGCCGCCACCGCACAGGTCGGCAGGTTGTCCACCCTTGGGGTCAACCAGTAATTGGCCAGCAGAGTAAATCCCGGATTGTGTCCGACCAGGGCCACCCGGTTCCAGTGAGGATTCAGCGCCTCGATAATTGTGATAATTTCGGCGTCGGAGGCGTGAAAAAGGTCCTGGTTCAACGTAATAGCCGCCTCCGGCAAACCGCATTGCCGATAGATCGCCTGGGCCGTGCGCAACGCGCGCAGGGCCGGGCTGCAAATGGTCCGGTCCGGCGCAAAGCCGCGTTCGGCCAGTCGTTTGCCCATCATCGGCGCGTCACGATTACCGCGTTTGTTCAAAGGGCGATCTTCATCACTAAGGTCGGTATAACGCCAGCTCGATTTGGCGTGGCGAATCAAGGTCAAGGTTTTCATTCGGGCGACCCTTTGGCAAATTTATAGGGTTTGCACAGGTTGGCTTTTAGTTTGGATACGCGGGCACATTTCTCACAGATGTATTTGGGATTGGCGACCAGGCTATAAATCGCATCAAGGTTTTTCTTCAGATCATCCTTGCCCCATTTACAAAATGATTTTTTTTTCAGCTTTTTATCCATGGGCCCTCCAGATTCGCGCACTTGATGGGTGCGTTTGGATTTGAGTGGGCATATTAATTTCAATTAATTGATTCTGTCAATTGATTTGAGCTCGTGCCGAATCCAAGGCGGTGACCCCGACACATTCTAACCGTATTCTAACAATCTGCTGTTAAAAGAGAGAGCCGGACATTGTTATTAACTCGTGCCCATCCGGAAATAGTAGATTTTGGTTCCCGGCAAGGCCCGAGCATTTTTAAAATCGCAGGCATAGCAGGCTATGTCGAGGATTTTAAAAATGCGAGAACGCCGCCGGGGGCCAAAATCTACTATTTCCGGATGGGCACTAACTCGAATTTCTGGAGCTGCAGGGATTACTTTACTATGGAAGTTGTTGAAAAAAACGAATCGGAACCCGATGGCACGAAACCGGCGGCGTTTGATCCGAACGCGCCCCAACGATTTATTAACCGTGAGCTTTCGTGGCTGGAATTCAACCGCCGCGTTTTGGAAGAAGCCTTCAATACATCTCACCCCTTACTCGAACGCATCCGTTTTTTGTCTATTTCGGCCAGTAATCTGGATGAGTTTTACATGGTGCGGGTGGCCGGTTTGAAAGCACAGGTTGCGGCCGGCGTGCAGGGCGATAACGCGGATGGTCTGACCCCCAGTCAACAGCTTGCGGCCATCAGCGAAAACACGACCCGGTTGATGGATGAACAGCATTTGTGTTTGCAGGGCCTGATTGGCGAGTTGGAGCAACACGGAATTATCCTGTTGGATCCGACCAACCTGACCGATCTTGACAAACGCTGGCTGACCAATACCTTCGAGCAGGAAATCTTCCCGATTCTAACGCCGATTGCCGTCGACCCGGCCCATCCCTTCCCCTTCATCCCCAATCTGGGCTTCGGTCTGGTGCTGACCTTGGAGCACAAGTCAACCGGCGATCTGATGGAGGCGCTCATTATTCTGCCCAACCAGTTAAGCCGTTTTGTGCGGTTGCCGGGCAAAGAAGTTCGCTTTATCCGCCTGGAACACATGATTTTACTGCATCTGGACCTGTTGTTTCCCTCCTACCGGTTGGCCGCCAGTGGCGAGTTCCGGGTGATTCGGGACAGTGAATTGGAAATCGATGACGAAGCCGAAGATTTGGTGCGCACCTTTGAATCAGCCCTGAAAAGACGCCGCCGCGGCAGTGTGGTGCGCCTGACGGTCAACGCCGATATGCCTGATTCACTTTTGACTTTTGTGCGGGAGCAGTTGGATGTGCCGGGTGAAGATATCAGTCAGTTTTCGGGGGTGATCGGTCTTTCAGATCTTAAGGAACTTGTGATCGATGAGCGTCCGGACCTGTTGTTTCCGCCCTACCAGCCCCGGTTTCCCGAACGCATCAAGGACTTCGGCGGCGACTGCTTTTCAGCCATTCATGCCAAAGATATTCTGGTGCACCATCCCTATGAAAGTTTTGAAGTGGTCGTCCGTTTTTTACGGCAAGCCAGCCGGGATGAAAATGTTGTCGCGATCAAGCAGACCCTGTATCGCACCGCCGCCAACTCGCAGATCATCGAAGCCTTGCTCGAAGCCGCCGACGCCGGCAAAAACGTGACGGTGATGGTGGAACTCAAGGCCCGCTTTGACGAAGCGGCCAACATCGGCATTGCCCGGCTGCTGGAACGAGACGGCGTTCAGGTTGTCTTTGGCTTCATTGAACTGAAAACCCATGCCAAGCTATCGCTGGTGGTCCGAAGAGAAGAAAATCGCCTGGTATCGTATGCCCATATCGGTACCGGCAACTACCACCCGATTACCGCGAAGATCTACACCGATCTGTCCTTTTTTACCTGTGACCCGCAGATCTGCAGTGATGTGGCCAAGGTATTCAACTACATGACCGGCTATGCCAAGCCGGAGCAACTGCATCATCTGGCCATCGCTCCGATCGGATTGCGCGAATTTTTAATGGAAAAGATCGAGAGCGAAATCGAACATGCCTGGGCCGGGCGACCGGCGGCCATCTGGGCGAAGATGAATTCGCTGGTGGATCCCGATATCATCGATGCCCTGTACCGGGCATCGCAGCAGGGGGTCCGGATCGATCTGGTGGTCAGGGGCATTTGCTGCCTGCGCCCCGGATTGCCGGGCCTGTCGGAGAACATCCGGGTCAAATCGATCATCGGCCGCTTTCTGGAACATTCGCGGATTGCCTGCTTCGGCAACGGGCATCCCATGCCGTCAGCCCATGCCAGTGTTTACATTGCCTCGGCCGACTGGATGCCGCGCAATATCAACCGGCGAATTGAAGCCATGGTGCCGATCACAAATCCAACGGTCCACCAGCAGGTCATGGACCAGATCATGCCGGCCAACCTGAAAGACAACCAGCAAAGTTGGGCGCTTCAGCCCGATGGCAATTATGTGCGGCTGGCTGCGGACAACGGCGACGCCTTCAACGCCCACCATTTTTTCATGACCAATCCAAGCCTGTCCGGACGGGGGTCGGCACTTACCCCCAATCGCCGTAAACGCCGCAAGCGGGTCAAGGGGAAACAGAAGAAAAAGGCGATTGATAAAGCAGAATAAAGAGGGGGGGGCACTGCAAGCCACTGTGCCGGCGGGTCAAACAGAGTCAATGGTATTTGGTTTGTTATTCGGTTGGGCCGTTTTTGCGCGAGCCCTTAACAAAAACCCGACGCCGGCTCGGCGTATTTTACTTCATACCGGCATACCGGTTTTTGCCGCGATTTTGATCGCAAGGGTTTTGAAATCCACTTTAGCATCCTTGACGGCGTTGGCATGGCTGCCGATGGCGCCGTCGGCAGAAAGCAATTTAAAAATAGGTTTGCGATGTTCCTGCGCCATGGGTACCAGACTACGGTAGTGTTTGATGGTGGCTAAACAATAGGGATCATCTTCGAGCTTCATCGTTGGATCGACGTCTTCTTTTTCGATGAATTCCCGGTACACCGCCGGGATGCGGTTGACCCATTTGTCATACGCTTTTACCGGACGCGACAGTCTGACGCCATGTTGTTGGCAAAGATAACCGATCGGCTTCATCTTGCCTTGTGGCAGCCGGAACGTTTTGTAGTTGTCGGCTTCCGGACTGTCGGTCCAGTTATCCAGGCGTTTTTGCCAGGCTTTTTGCCAAAGGTTCAATGTTGGGCCAAGGTTTTTAAGACCCTGCAAAGAGAAAAGATCGGCACCGAGGGGAATCACCACGTAATCTGTGGCGATGAGTACCGAACGATTTATGGCTCCCAGGTTGGGGCCGATATCCACAAGGATGATATCGGCTTCAACCTTGCGCGCCGCCATTTGCATGACCTGCCAGAAGGAACTCAGGATTCGCATCGGGCGATACAGGTTGTTGTCACCCATACTATGCGGCCATTGGTTTGAGAGGGCATCCTCGTAGCCGGACAAGTCAACATCACCGGGGATAAGGTAAAGGTCCGTAGTGATTTTTTGAAGCCGCGGTTCTTTGATATCTCCGATCCCCGTGAGTGGCCTGACGCAATGGTAAATCGTCGACTCTGAGGATTGTTCGTTCCAGATGGATTCAATCTGGTCTTCGTCAAAAAACGCTGCGGTCAGATTGGCCTGGGGATCTATATCGACGGCAACCACGCGTTTGCGCAAACCAGCATACATCCACGCCAGATGATAAATCAGTGATGTCTTTCCTACCCCCCCTTTGTTGTTAAAGAAGGTCAGTATGGGTACGCTCATGGCTTCCTCCTGATTAACGCGAGAACGAAACTTTGATCGACTTCAAACTCAAGTTCCGGATTTCCATTGTTCTTCAGCGCTTTTTTCGCAATTTCGATACCGCGCCCAAAGGCCTGAACAAATCCGAAGGTTTTCAAAACATCACCAATATTGGGATTGCGATAATCAGTGATACCGGGTTTGCCGAAGTTTTCAGGTGTCACATTGCCGTAGGGGCCACCCGGACTTGATATCTCGATGCGGTCATTAAACCAGTAAACACGCACCGGAGCGTTCGTACTTTCATATGTGCGATGCAAAACCGTATTATACAATATTTGTTGGTAAGCCGCGGCCGGATAAGGGGATGACTTTGTATGCGTGGGGCCTGAAACAACATCGATCGCCGTGCGATTGTGGGCAAGGAGTTTTTCTTCAGATCGACGAAGTATTTCGACAATAGCACCACCAATGTTTTCCTCGTCAATAATCGGGTCGGTTAATTCCGTTCCATCAATTCTTAAAAACTGGATATGGGCCCCTGGAAAAAAATCTTGTGGGTTTTTACCAAGGGCTAGCAAGCCAAGAACGGTCGGCGTGTTATCCTCGGGCGACACAATCATTTTACATGATGCCAGACGCGCTTCATAAGATCGGTTGTTTGTTTCCAAAATATCCGGGGCAAAAGCGGCCGGCAGGTACTCACTTTCGAAAATGAGACGGGAAAGGTCGGACAGCTTAGCCGTTGGAACGGGGTATATATCGAAGGGAAGGTTTTTATACCTTCTTTTTTCATTCAGAATGCGCTCTTCCTGTTCATTGGCAATCGATCTGCGCGGACCGGTTCGGATCCAGATGCGGCCACCATATTTTACCGGTGGCATGTCGGAGGGATGCACGGTGACAATAGCCATATCCGCACCGTTTATGGTGCGTTTTTCAACGGAAAGGGCGGGTAGCGGCAAAATGTTTCCGTCCGTCTTCATGTCCGCAAGGCTGCAAAGCAGTTCTTCTGTTATCGGTTCGTTTGAAGGTGAACCATCATCCTTGGCGCCAATAAACAACACACCGGGCTTGTTATGATTCGGCAGATCGTTGGCAAATGCGCAAACCGCCTGCCGGGCTTTTTTGGGTATATCGCCCTTGAAAGACTGTTTGCGTTCAATTCGATCAGACTCGATATCTTCAAGAAGCACTTTTAGGTCATCGTCAGTAAATCGAATCATTGAAGTTCCTTTTTTTCAACATGATATGGATATTCACCATAAGACTCAGGCACAATATTTTACGTAGGATACTTAGGTTGAGATTCAATATCAATTGATTTGTGTGGGATTGTATCAATATTGAACCGGCGACTAAATATACAAACCTTCGTCATGCCGGACTTGATCCGGCATCCAGAATTAACGCTTGATTCCGGCGCCCGCCGGAATCACAATTTTAAAGGTATTTTATTGCCGGGTTAATATTACGCATAATTAGGCCAAATAGAGCCATTTTTTTCAGGGCAATCGCATTTGGAAATCTGGAGAGCCAAAAAGGTTAATATCGTTTTGATTCTGGACCCCGGCGTTCGCCGGGGTGACGTGATATCTTCCGGTTGCATTCCGTTAATGAGGTGCGCCACTGTTTTTTTCCGGCCGTCTTACAGCGAAATTAAAACCCGCCTTTTTCAGTTTGGCCATTTCACCGCGCGTGACTACGGCTTCAACCAATAGCGGCTCGGTTGGCAGATGGCAAGTTGCCGTGTCTTCTGGTTTTGGCCGCACGCGTATGATTTCAATTCCCATGCGGCGCAGTTCCTTGACCTGTTGCGGTGAGTCGGCTTCGATGAAAACCGCTGTCAGCCGGGCTTTTCGCATGGAACGGGGGGCGCCCGCCGAAGCTGCGGGCATCATCGTCAGCACTGGCATGAGGCTCAGCGTCGCTTTTATAATGCCTCTCCTTTTGTTCGAGGTGGGGTGTGATTTTATGGACGCGCGGTTCGGGAATCCGTTGGCGATCGATTCAAAATGAAACGGCAGGCTGGATTGCCAATGCAACCCAAACCTGCCGTTGGTTTTACTGGGTGTTGTCGAAAATCCGCTGTGAGGTTTAATCAAGGTAGTCGAGGACGCGTTTCATCACCGTCGCCCGCGTCGTATCCGAAGCGATGGCTTCAAACCCAAAGCCGAGGTAAACGGCATTGTCGGTGCGAATGGCCGGCCCTTCGGGGAATCCGGCGCCTTCAATTCGGGTCCAGTTGTTGATGGCCGTGCTGCCCGGCGCCACGCTGACTTGCCAGGGATCCAGGCCGGTTTCAAAGTCCTGCAGCACTTCGCCGCCCAGTTGCACGTCATCCAGAAAAACTCCCAGATTCTGGGTGCCCCAGTCCGATGCGTAACTGATGTACAGTTCAACTTCCCGGCCGCGCCACGCGCTCAGGTCCATGCGAACCTGCTGCCAGCCGTTGCTGTTGCCGGTAAACGCATACCATTCGCCGGTAGAGCCCACCGGGGTGCAGGCGTCATCCATATAGTGGGCCAGATGCGGGTGGATTTGTTCGACCCAACCCGATGCGCAGCTATCACCGGTGGTGGACACGGTCAGTGCGTTGTCGTCGGGCAGGGTGGTCCAGGTACCGGTTGCGGTATCGGCGATTTCAACAAAGGCAAAGTCCCAGTTGACTTCGATGTCGTAGGAGATCCGGAAGGTCAGCACGGGATCGTCCTCGGGCACCGTGAAGACGCCGCCCAGCCGTTTAAAGGACCGGTCGGACATCTGGCTGTAAACGTAGTACATCCCCGAATGGGGATCAAACGGCCCGCCGGGGCGCACATAACGGGCGGCCACCGCCGATTCAAAGTGCGGCAGGAAATAGCTCGTCGCCAGAAAAGAGTCGGCCGAGGTCTGATTGCCGGCGCTGTCTGCGCCGGTCAGTTTGAAGTCAAGGCCGTCAAACACCGGATCGCCGGTCACACCGGTCACGTCAAAGGGCTGATCCATGGCGCTGTCCATGCCGGCGCCGTCTACGTGCATGAACGCGCCCAGGTAGTATTGGAAGAAGTCGTCCGAGAACATACCGTAGACACTTGACAGATAGGCCAGATCCTGTCCGGTGGCGAACAGTTTGCCGTCGCTGTAATTCAAGTAGGCCCGTACGCTCAGGGCTTCGTCTTCATGCACGCCGAAACCGGGCACGGTGGGGGCATAGTCGTCGCCGGTGTACCAGATTACTTTGTCGTAATGCGACAGCACTTCGGTATAGGATGGCGCGGTTGCTTTTTCATCGACATCCCAGATATTATAGGCGACCCCCAGCTCATCAAGCGCGTCGGTGTAGTACTTCAAATAGTTCGGACCCGAGGTGTCGGCGTACACCGGGTAGTCTCCGCTGTAGTCCTCGGCCGCCAGAATCAGCACGTTGCCCTTGCCGGCCTGATCGACCTGGTATTCATAGGGGCCCAGTTTGATGTCCTTGCCGACGATTTTGTAACGCACCCGGGCGCCGTCCCGCTGGCCCCTGATTGTGGCCCGGTAGCGCGTGTAATATACGCCCGGTTTTTGGTTGTAGGTATTGCCGAGCATTTCACGAAAACGGGCCTGTCGCCAGCGCCCTTTGTCGATCTGCCGGCGTCCTTCGTCGATCTGCCGGCGCCCTTCATCGATCTGATAGAGCAGTTTGAGTCTGCTGTGGTTGCGGGCCAGTACTTCGACCCCTTGTTGGACACCGTGGGACGTGCCGACCGGCGTGTGGTAGGCCGCTTCGGTGACAAGCCCGGTGGGCGACACCGGGTTGGCCGGATCGGCCGCGCTTTCGCAGACGCTCAAGGCGAAGTTCAGGCTGTCTTCAAAGACCTGCTGCACCATGGCCTCGTCATCCGGGAACTCGAAGCCGTAGAAGTTGCCGTCGGCATCCTCGCCGTAAGTGAACTCCACGGTGTGCGACGGCACCCCGGCCCTGGCATAGGCCCAGTCGGTAAAATCGCCGTTGGTGGTGTACAGATCGGCGCCCACGCCCGGATCGTAACCCCGGTCCAAAATTGTATCCCAAATGGCCGGTGCTTCATCGGTGCCGGCCTGGGCCACGAAGATTGGGTCGTCGTGGCAGGGGGTTTGCACCTGCCAGCCCCAAGGATACAGAATCAGGTCGCTGTAGGTGTGGTAGGAGATGATGAACTTGAACTTGTGGCGTTGGATGAATTTTACCAGGGCCTTGGTTTCCGGCTCCGAGTTCGGTTCGGGCCCCCGGTAGGTGTTGTCGGAAAAACTCGGGCTTGAGCCTTCGTCGTCCAGGGCCCAGTGCGAGTCGAAGTTGCGGTTCAAATCGACCCCGTCGTTGAGGGTGATTTCGCCGTCGCCGTCATTGTCGCGCAGGTTCTTGCGCCACAGGCGTTCGTCGGTGAAGGTGTATTCATACCCGTCCGGGTTGGCCACCGGCATGATGTAAATCCGGGTGGTTTCCAAAAGCCGCGAAACCCGTTTGTCGGTCCCGTAGTTTGCAACCAGGTACTTGATCAGCCGTATGCCCATCTGGGTGGCGACCCATTCGCGGGCATGATGGGTGGCTACGAAAAGAACTTCCGGTTTGCGTTGGTGTCGCTTTTTGTCTTGCTCGCCGTATTTGTGTTTACCCTGACCGGCGCTGACGCAGACCATCAACAGGGGCCGTTTTTGATGGCTGTAGCCGATGGTTTGCAGTGAGATCAGGTGGCGATGGTCGGCGGCGAGGTCGTAAAGTTGATCGCGGATACCGAGTTTGGGTTCGTCAAAGCTGTGATACACCGTGTCGGCCACAGGGGCTGCCGTGGTCATGGGGCGCAAGGTGTTGCGTGTTTGGCGCCTTTGCAATTGGCGCCAGTTGAAACCGTGGCGTTGCAATTTGCGTTCGTCATGGGTCGACACGACCGCCTGCACCCGAAAGCCCGGCACGTCGAAATCGCCGGCCCAGGGCGATAGCGCGGCGCGGCGCACCGCGGCGATATCGAGCCCCATGCGGGCCAGTTTTTTGACCTGTCCCGGCGAGTCGACCTCAATTTGCACCATTTTTAATTTCCCGCCCGCCGCCGCTGCCGGCGCCGGAACCGTGATGGCGCTTGCGACCCCCAGTACCAGCAAAGCGATCAGTAGAGTGTACTTACCCGCTCCTTTGACTCTTTTCATTGTGCGCACCTCCTGTGATTGAATTAAGAATGAAGAATTTGGAATTGAGAATTTAAGGTATAACCCGTATGCAAATGTTAAAAAAAAGGCCGTTTTTTGTACGGTATTAATTTTTAATTTATGGGAAAAAATGACTGAAAAATGCGGGTTTAAAAATCTGCACAAGAAACAAGATCAATAATCTCTTGCCTTCATATGGATATGTTGACACATTATAATTTTAAATTCTATTCAAACCGGCGAGGGGGTAGCGAATCGGTAATTGATGCAAAACTGTACCCCCAACTGTTACCTTTTGGTAACTACCAATGATGTATTAGCTGAGATTAATGCTCATAAGCAACTGGTAAATACCATATGTTCGGTTTCAATTATAGATCCGTCAGCATTATCTGAATGAACGGTAACATCTATTGTTGATCAAATTCTTTAATACTTGTGATGTGTTTTCTTGCTGTAATTGGCTTTGCACTGATATGTGGTGGCCAATACTTATATCATGGTAAATAATCCGCGCAATAATCTAAAAAGATGTGACCCAATATTTTTTGGCACCGTGCCATGTCACTCGATTTTCATTAGCTATCGACGTAGCGATGCCGGTGGTCATGCACAGTTGCTCTATTCTGCGTTGCACGAGTATATAAGTTGCAAAGAACTTTTTTTAGACGTGCTACGGCTTCCGCCCGGATGCGATTTCGAGGCGGAGCTTGAAGCGGCTGTAGACGCCTGCATTGGGCTTGTGGCTGTTGTTGGCAATGGCTGGGCGGAGGGTATTTCCAATCCTAATGATTGGGTTCGGCGCGAAATATGCGCTGCGCGCAGGAAATGCAAGCCAATCCTTCCCGTATGTGTCGGTGGTGCAACATTGCCAAGTACAAATCGCGCGCCGGAAGATATCGATTCGGCCTTAATGAGATTTAAGGAACTATGTGTCCATATCTCTCAGTATAGGCTCCCCGATATTCAACCAATCATTTCCTGGGTAAATGGGCTGAGGCACGGTCTCTCAGTCGCCGGAGTACGATTTCATCGTATCTGCTTGCCCGCCAAAAAGAGTTGGGATGCCGAGATCCTCTATCTATCTGAGGACATTTTGTTCGCGAATCAGTGGGGATGTCGATTGCAGGAGCATTTGACCGATTTGAAATTCAATCGAAATTGTCCATCGACCTCTGCGGTGGCAATGGCCTTGCTAAAAGAAGTAAATAGTAGCCTATACAGTCGGGAATCAATCAATTATTTAATTGATATGGCCTTTCCCGATGAACTTGAGCGTGGGGCAAGTTTACAATTTTGCTCATCAGGAGGCGCCCCTCCCGAGTTTGGTGAAATTGTCGTTTCTGAACCTCAGTTGTGCAGAATGCGACGACCTTTCGCTTATGCCACTATTGCTTTGAACCCTGACGCGACAGATCCCGAAAACCGGATAATTGTCAGAAAAATGGGCCTAAGTGAGAATGATTGCCCTTTCCGACTCGTTCTGAGAACAGCCAACCGTCAGGATTGAAGCTATGCCAGATCAACAAGGAAAAATTCCGATAGTCTTCAAAATCTATATTGGCCTTTGCTTGTTGCTATTGATATTTGTAGGGCTACAGTTCGCATTCGATATTTACTCCATAAATGACTTTACGGTCTGGAAGGAAGTGCCTGCACCGTTCATATTCAAGGCGTCCCCAACGAGCGAAGTGATGGAAACCGGCCCAAATAGCGAAAACGGTTCTGGCCCCCAAAAGCCATTAAATCAAGAAAAGGCCTCATGCATAAAAGTTGGAGATATCTTACTCAGCATTGACCGATACATGCCAGCCGACCTTGAAGATGCAAAAAGACGGCTAAATAAAGCCGCGGCCTCGAAGGTGCCAATCTATGTTGAGGTCTTTCGACCGTCTTCCATGGACCGCATAACAGCAATAGCCTCCGGAAATGCATTGAAGATAGAAACACTACCGCCTGCCATTCTTATAAGCTATATTATCCCTGGGAAACCGGCTGCTAAAGCAGATGTGCGTCAGGGTGACTTGCTAATCGCTATAAATGGCAAACCGTTGGACCATGAACAGACCTCCGGTATTTCGCGGTTAACCCGCTGGCTTCAAGCTTATGGTTATGGGCATCCACTCAACATCGCCCAACTGCATCTTGAAAAAACGCCAGTGGGAGGCATTTTACAGTTTGAATTGTTGAGAAACGGTGAGGCCGTCTCTGTAGAGTTTGATGCTGAATATACAGGTGCTTCTCTATCGCTTATCGTCCTTTATTTTGCCCTTTGGGTAGGTCTTTGCGCCGGATTACTATTTTCTGTAGCTTCTTCTGAACCTTCTGTAATGCGGTTTTTTGGAGCGTTGGTTCTTATTTTTAATCTCTATGCGCTTTGGTCCTTACAAAAAGTCTTGGACAATCCTGTATACGTGGATATTCGGGACGCCGGTCTTATTATTATCGTTATCGCCCCATTATTTCTATCAACTATCTGGGATATAAGAATCCGCACAGGACCCACTGGGCCAGTGTTTATCATGGGCATGTGTTGTCTTATGCCTGCTATGCTATTTGGGGACCTTTCCGGCTTCGTTCATCCCCGTTATGCTGGTGAGGCTCTGATAGCGCTTCTTGCAGTTCTGCCATTTATTACACGGATACGTGAACGGCAATATGGACACTGGGGCTCCTTCTGCTTTTTTATTTATGCTCTTGCAGTTATGATATTTACTATTATTTATGTGTCATTTGAGCTCAAACAGATCGCCAACGCCGACACGAGCTACTTAAGTGCTGCAAACATTGAACGCATGCTATTTAGTCGAGGTCCTATTCCTGTTTGCATTTTTGGAGTATTCATTACCGGTGTGCTATACCTTTTATCGGGCTATATAAACGAATTGCGATCAAGTTCACAAGAGATCACCAGAAGCATTTTGGTCCATGCCGCCAAGGACGCGAACATTTTTGGACTTCAAGATATTGGCGCTAGGATACTTGAACGCATCGAGAGCGACAGCGTAGACCGGCTTCAACCGGTATCATGGGCCCAAACCTCGCTTCCGTTGCTCGGTTTTTTAGGCACAATTGTTGGCCTTGCAGAGGCAATGGCAAATATCAGCCAGGAGCTGTTATCCGGAAGGGCTAAACTAGCAGCACTTCAACAAGGCTTTAGTGATGTTGCCCTTGCGTTTGAGACAACACTATTGGGACTTGCCGGTCTCCTGTTGCTTACAACCGGTGAGTATGGATTCAAATCACATGTGGTTCGCAGATTAAAGTCTCTCCAGGCTCATTTTGATTCAGTAATTGGATCCATAGAAACGGGTTCCGTACTAGATCAAGTTAGCAAGAAAACTAAATTCGATTCTTTTATGCTCAATCGAGTGGCTTTAGTAGCCGAACATCCCGTTTTTGATGCAATCCAGGCAGCTTTGCTAGCGCCAACGGTCGAATTCGCAAAGGACGACAGGTTCCGTGACAGAGCTATTGAGAGCCTTAAGGCTTCTTTAAACGAGGACGATATTGTCGTATTAGGGATCGCTAAAGTGCTTTCGCCTTTTAAGGTTTCATCAAATATACAATCAGATGAGGGGAGAGGGGCTGTTCTGGTTGTCAAGTCCAATGGCGGGCGATATGCAATTGCCCTTGGGGCATCTGGAGCGATCCATGAGAGGTGCAAACCAGCCAGCATTGCATATGATTCTGGTTCGAGACGACTATTGGCTTCCTCACGACACGATCATGTTCTTGTTGAAGGTTCAGACTCGAATTGGTCTTCAATTAAATTAAATGGTCAACGGAGCCATGGTCCAGATGTTACTTTATCCGACTCAGCAAAAGGCGTTTGGATTTTTCGATCGGGAAACTCAGATTGGGTCAGTATTGTCGATTCAAACGGCAAAGGGGCGGCCCTTCGGTTTGGCCCGTTGTCTACGTGCAACCTCGATGGATCAATTACATTACCATCAGACGGAGATTGGTCACGGTGGGCTTTCGATGCAAATTCAGGTGAGCTATATGCAAGCGGAACAACAAATGGCATAGATTCGAAGGGTACGAGGTTTATGAAAATTGCTTTTAGAAATAGTCAGTACAATGGAAATCAAACCAGGCTGAGCGCTCAGATTACAGCAAACATTCAACTGGACGATTCAATAGAAATTCAACAGTTATGGCCGATACCTGATGGTTATCTCCTCTTAGAGACTACGGATGAACTTATCATCTGGAATACACGGCAACCGGACCCTAAAAGACTTCGACGGGACTGGGAAGATAAAGAAATAGTCGGGATTTCTGGTCATTGGATAGCTGTTTTTGAGCGCACGGGACCTTTTCGAAAGCATCTATACATGTGGGCAATTCGAGGCGGTCGACTATACGCGTATAAAAGCAAAACTGCTCCTTCATATCAAATAATTGGTGATACCGAAGAACCTGCAGGTTGGGCCGTTACAGGTGATGGCCGAAGGCTGCTCGCTTATGCTGGTGGTAAGCTGCTTGCATGGCGTTTTCCCCGCTGTGAAATAGATGAGTACATTCAATGGTAGGTGAACGTATAAAGAGGTCAGGTTATGGTGGTGGTCTTAGCCTTACTGTTGTAGATCTATTTGCAGGGACACTGCTTGCAGTCTTTGTTATTTTTGTGATTTATGTCTGGCTTCACCGGGATCCGGTTCCACGTTGTTACTATCGGTTCCAAAATCACGTAAATATGGTGTTTGAAAGACAACCGGACGCATTTTATGATAGGCCTGAATTTAGGTTCCTGAGGGTTCGCTTGGTCTTAAACGATTCATGGCTATCTTTTGATCCTTGTCTGTGGGTCCTGTCAGAGGAAAAACAGATTCAGTTACGCAGTTTTTTTGAAGAGCTCATTACAGAAGATTACCGAAGCTGCATTGAGTCTGTGCGTATAGAGGGGCATGCAGATACTATAAGATTTTCATTAGCCAACTGTGTTAGAACTCATCCGAATTACGCAAGAGAACTGAGGCGTGTCGGTCCGTGGGCGGACAACACGCAGCTTTCGCAGAACCGCGCACGTACAGTTTTCGAAACGCTTAAAGTGCTTCCATTTGTTGATGAAATGTGGTCCGATCATAAGATTCACATAGGAGGCTACGGGGATAGTTGGCCTTTGGTTGGCGAACGGGAGAGCCCGCTTAACCGTCGAGTCGAAATACATTTGAAATTTTTTGAGGCGAGCGATTGATTGACTAAATGATCGGGCAAGAGACGAGGAGGTTGAATTTTATGAAAGTTAAAGAGTTTGATAAAAATTTTGAAATTTTTATTGATGTCGGAATGCCGTGATGCATTAGAATCTTTAAACTTTGTGCTATCTATAGGATGGAACACGGCAGGTGGCTCTGATTTGCTACAGAGGGTGGCGCTACTAAAATGTGAAATTATTTTTGCGTGAGCCCTAAAAGGGGGTGTTATACCATGCCCGACGATGCATTATGTTTGGTTTGGGGTAGATATAGAACCTGGGCCGCAACCTCCCAGGCTGCCAAGGCGCCACTAAAGAGATGGCGAAAGGCCGTTCTTCTGTTGATAGTGGCAGGTGCAGTTCTAGGTACATTAAGTGAACAAACCCGCGGTTGGGAATTATCGATCATTGTCGAGAAGATGCCATCAGTTGTATGTGGATTGCTGAGTGCTATCGCTTTGGCGTTAGCAACCTTTTTTACCAGAACAAAGCTTAACACTGAAAGCGAGCGACACTGGGTCCGGGCTCGATCGGCGGCTGAGGCCTTCAAATCACAAGCCTTTCTTTATGCGGCTCAGATACCGCCTTACGACAAGGAAGACCGTCCAGAAAACTTACTAGGTATAGCAAATGGTGTTCGAGAAAATGTCCAAGACATTATTCCAGTAAGCCTCACCGATGAGGACAAATTAAGAGATATGCCACCAGAATACCTCTCCGTAAAAGACTACATTAATCTCCGCGTTAAGGAACAAATGGACAAATTTTATGTCACAAAAGCACAAGGGCATAATGTAATTGTGAAAAAGTCTCGCCAGTGGAGCCTTTGGCTGGGCGCGATTGCTGCAATTTTCGGCGTAATTGCAGCACTATTTCCAGATGGTATGACAGCAGGTTGGGTTCCGGTACTCAGCACGGTTACCGCAGCCATAACCAGCTTTTTTTACGCTGAGCGGCATGAACAGTTGGCACTTATTTATCAGGCAACTGCCGATCGGTTGGAATGCCTATTGGCAAGGTGGAACACCACCCTTGAGACTGAACGCAATTATGTGGAATTCATAAAAAGCTGTGAAGCGGCGATTTCCACTGAGAACCGCGCATGGATGGCGAAATTTATTAAGAGATAGTGCGTTCCATTTGAAACCAGGAAACCGGCAATGACGCACCTGATCGACAATCGCGACGGACACGATCCGTTTTTGAATCTGGCTCTGGAAGAATACTGTGTCCGTACCTGCGGCCCCGATGACAGGTTTTTGCTTTTGTATGTCAACGATCCGGTGGTGGTTATCGGCAAGCACCAGAATCCCTTCCGTGAGGCCGATCATGCTTTTTTGAAACAAAATAACATTGCGCTGGTGCGCCGGATATCCGGTGGCGGCGCGGTTTATCACGACAATGGGAATTTGAATTTTAGTCTGATTGCGCGATTTGACCGCCGTCAGTTCGGCCGTTTTGATGCTTACTACCAGCCGATTGTCGAATTTCTGCAACAGCTGGGACTTCCGGCATGTCTGACCGCCAAACGGGATATCATGGTCAACGGCGCCAAGATATCGGGCAATGCGCGGTTCACCGACATGAAAACCATGCTGTGCCACGGCACCTTGTTGTTCAATGCCGACTTGCCGGTATTGGCGCGGGTTTTGGCAAGTGATACACCGATTGAGCATGCCCAGGGCAGCCGGTCGGTGCGTAGCCGGGTCGCCAATATTCAGGCGCTGGCCGCCCGGACGCTAACCCACAGCGATTTTAAAAGCGGTTTGCTTGCGGCTTTGACGGCACCTTGCGGGGCGCTCACACCGTTGCAGCCGACACCGGCCCAATGGCGGGCGATCCGGCACCTGAGCCGCATCAAGTATGAAAGTTGGGATTGGAATTACGGCAAGACACCCGACTTTACGGTGAGACAGGTGTTGAGGGCGGGTGGTCCGGCGGCCAGGATTCATGTCCGTAAGGGCCGGTTTGCCGCGATTGAATGGGATACGTCCGGCCCGCCCCCGGCCGCAAACAAGTTGTGGCAGCAGTGGCGTGGCAGGCATTTTGACCCGCTTGCAGCGCGGTTTCAAGTGTCCGCACAGGTTGATGCAACCTGATGTGCAACGATAAAGCGCGGTACCTATTTTTTCTTCAATCCTGAATAAACGCCATAAACACCGGCCGCCATCAGGACGAGGCCCATCACGGCAAACACCGGTTCATGAAATTCTTTGTAATCGGGCACGCTCACCAATTCGAACCCGTGCCAGATCGAGATAAAACCGAGAAGAAAACCGGCCGCACCGAAAATGATTTTTTTAAGATCGTAAATCCTGCCGCTCATATTGGTATGTCTTCCGTCAAGGTTGGATGATTCGCTATTGAATAGAAATACAGACACTAGTTTGAAACCCATGTCAAACCTTTTTTAAAGCGGGTGTTGGCAATTTAAATAAAAGAAGATGATAGCAGTTGGATTCAATTATAAAGTAAAATCCCGGCCGGCGAATGCAACGGGTGGTCGATCAGGATTCCGATATTCACATATTATATTTAGTATGTTAAAGGAAAACGGTTCACCATTTGTAAACCCGCTTGACGACATTGGCATTAGGGCCGCGCAAAAAATAAACCAACTGTTAATTTAAGGGCGAAGATGCAGAAACTAAAAGCGGTTTGTAAAAATACCGTTTATGACGTGTTTACGCTTGATTTTGTCAGCCGCAAGGTCGGGCTGGGATTCTACGACGACAGCTATTGCGGCGTCAAATGGATGTCCCTTGACGATTGTAAACTGTTGATGCCCACCGGATGTAAAGATCGGGCCGGCAATGATATTTTCGAAGGCGATGTCATTTCATCCAATGTCCATGACCATTGTGTCGTCAAATCGGTTCCCCATTTCTGGCTCAACATTTACAAGGCTTGTGCGAGTGAAGGTGCGGATCCGGTAAGTGAACTTCGGATCACCGGCAATATTTTTGAAAAGCCGACGTTGTCCATCCTGAAAAGTTCGGGCACGTTCGCAGCTGTGGCCAATCCTGAACCGGATTCGGCCGAATCGGCCGAAGAGGGTTAAGGGCTCGCGCAAAGGTCCGGGGGGCCACTGGCCGGCAGTTACCCTTCTTTGCACCCGCAATCAAGGATGCTGCGGATTTTTCGTGAAAACTGCTCCATGGTAAACGGTTTCTGGATAAACCCGTTACAGCCTTGCGCCAGTATTTTCTGGGCCCCTTGCTCAAGGCTGTAGCCGCTGCACAATAGTGTTTTGACCTGGGGGTTGATTTTTTTCAAACGGGCATACAGCTCATCGCCGCGCATGTTCGGCATGATCATGTCGATGATAACCAGATCGATTTTTTGCGCTTCGGCATATAAAGTGAGCGCTTTGGCGCCCTCGCCGGCAGTCAGCACGCTGTAGCCCAGCTCGCAAAGCATTTCCCGGCCGACTTCACGGATCATTTCTTCATCGTCCACCAGCAATAGCGTTTCCGTGCCGCCCAAGCTGCCGCGCGACCTTTGCCGCGGCCCCTCGGCCGCCAGGGGGGAGGCCGGCAGATAGAGTGTAAAGGCCGAGCCGCGTCCGGGTTCGCTTGCCACCTCGATATTGCCGCCATGATTTTTTATGATGGCAAAGGTTGTGGCCAATCCCAAACCGGTTCCCCGGCCATTGGCCTTGGTGGAGAAAAAGGGGTCAAACACCCGTTGCTTGACCCGCTTTGACATCCCGGTGCCGGTATCCTGAACCGTGACTTTGATAAAGTCGCCGGCCGCCGCCCCGAATGAACCGGCATGGGGTTTGTCGAGGGTGATTTTTTGAGAGTGAATCGACAGCCGGCCCCCATCCGGCATTGCCTGCTGTGCATTGACAAACAGGTTCAGCAGGACCTGGTCGATTTGATCGGCATTGACTTCCACGGCCGGCAAGTCGTTCGCCAGATCCAGGTGTAAATCGATTTCCTTTTGCGTACGGCCGAACATCTGGGCGCTTTCGATGATCAGGTCATTCAGGTTCAATGCCTTTTTTTGAACGTTACCGCCCCGGGCCAAGCCCAATAGTTGCCGCGTGAGTTTGGAGGCTTTGCGGATATAGGTCGTAATGTGGTCGAGTCTTTCATAGTCCGCGTCGCCGGCTGAGATACGGCTGTGCAGCAGGGAGACGTTGCCCTGGATACCCATCAGAAGGTTGTTGAAGTCGTGGGCTACGCCGCCGGCCAAAGTGCCGATGGCCTCCATTTTTTGGGATTGAATCAGAAGTGTTTCTATCTTTTGCCGTTCCTTTTCGAGCCGCTGGCGCGTTTCAAGTTCGTCTTCCAGGCGGTTGTAGAGGCGCGCATTGTCTATGGCCACGGCAACCAGTTCGGCGAATTGCACCAGGTTGTCTATATTCTCGCCCCTGATGGGAGTGGTGTCGTGATGCGCCATCCCCAAAACACCCGACACTTTTGATTTGGTTTGCAGTGGAATCGCGGCAATTGCGTGAATGTCGGCAAATACCGGCGAGGCGTCACGCTCGGGCCAGGTCTGGTAGTCGTCCAACACCATGATGGTGCCGGATTCGAATACTTTGCCGGACAGCCCCTGGCCCGGTTTGCGGCTGTGCCCCACCGCCTTTTGCAGGCCGCCGCATCCGGCTTTGATCGTCAGCAGGTTTGTACGCGGGTCGAACAGATACAAATAGCCGTTGGGGATGCGTGCCAGATCCGCCGCCCGGTTGACCGCCGATTCGAGCAGGTCGTCCAGTTCCAGCCGGTTGATGATGTCCAGAGCGGTTTCATGCAGCGCTTCCAATTGGGCGTTTTGATGATGCAGCCGGTTCAGGATACGCTTGCGTTCGGTGACGTCTTCCATGATAATGACGGTGCCCTCGAATTTGCCGGAAACGTCCCGCATGCGGGACATTCGGATTGCGTAGTAGCAATGATTGTCTGGATCGGTGAGGGCCTTTTCAATAAAGCGGTGGGTATCCTGCGAGGCCATGAAATTTGTTAAATCATCGGCCAGCCAGGGAAACAGGTGACCCACCGGTTCGCGGTGATTCGGCTGCCGCAGCCTGGAATCTGGTTCCGCCGGTAAAACGTAGTACGGCGTGCACTGGGCGTTGGTGGATTGGATTGAAGACATCGCGGCCTGATTCATGTTGTCGATCCGCATGTCCTTGCCGACCAGAAGCACCGGTGTGGGCAGACTTTCGAAAAGGGTCAGATATCTGTTTTTCTCGTTGGTAATCAAACGGTTGGCTGCACGCAGTTCAGCGGTTTTGGCGCTTTCGGTCAGGGCCGCCCATTGGGTGCAAAAGCCGATTTCCACACGATCGAAATAGCGTGTGATGATTTGCAGGCTGCATTTTTTCAGGTGGTCGTTGAAATCGGATTGGCGGACCAGATCGCCGTAGCTCTGGCGGTAGTATTTCATCAGCCCCAGAAACATACTGAAGCTGATTCCGCGCTGTCGGTGACGCCGGGCTTCGATGACGCCGAACCGGGTTGCCGGATCGCCGGTATAGTCTTCATCCGGGTCCAACTCCAGATCGGAGTCTGTATTGCGCAGCACGTCCAGCAGGGACGCCGACAAACCGGAAATCGAAAGTCGCCAGGCTTCTTCAAGGGTTGACGTGTACTTCGTGTACCGGCGCATTTTGGCATACGCCAGTATCCGTTGGATCAGCCAGTCTTCGTTGGCGGCGATCAAAGCAACCAGCGGCGATGTATCGCCGGTGTGGCGGCGGCAGGTGTTGCGTTCGTTGTCAATGTCCGTGGATTGCAGGTGCATGTTGCTCTCCGTCCACTGCGCATCAAGATTATCTTTGCACAACCCCTGAGGGCTTGCGCAAACTAACGCTTCCTTCGGGTGAAACGATCGGGTACTTTCCGGTAAACGCACTTACAGGGCGTTGGTATTGCTTTCAAAGATCAAGCGGGCCGCGCACGCTTTGTTGCTTTTAAAAACATAGTCATCCTGTCGGCGATTACAACGAAAAGGGTAGGGGCCGGCAACTTGTTCGTTTTGTCGCTGCTTTGGGAAAAGGACACGCATGAGCGCATCAACTATAGCCGCCGATCATATCCGGCCCCTCAACAACCGTAAGGTTAAAGACGGCCGATATATTCTTTATTGGATGCAGCAGGCCCAGCGGGCCGAATACAATCCGGCCCTGATATATGCCGTTGAATGGGCAAACCATTATAAGCTGCCGGTACTTGTGGCTTTTGGTCTGACGGACCGCTATCCCGAAGCCAATTTGCGTCACTACACGTTCATGTTGGAAGGTCTGGTCCACACGTCGCGGGCCCTGGCCCGGCGCGGTATCAAACTGGTGCTGCGGATCGGCCCGCCCGTGGCAAGCATGCTTGACCTGGCGCGCGCGGCTGCCGCCATTGTGTGCGACGTCGGCTTTTTGAAGCATCAGCGCCGGTGGCGTCGGACCCTGGCGCAAAAAGCGCCTTGCCGGGTGGTTCAGGTGGCCGGCGAAACCGTGGTTCCCGTGCACATTGTTTCCGATAAGGCCGAATATGCCGCGCGCACACTTCGGCCGAAAATCCTGCGTTTGTTGCCCCAATATTTGAAACCTGTGCGAACCGCAACCGTACAAAATGAGTCTCTGACAATGCGTCTTGGCGGTGAGACCGTCGACAACTGGCGCAAATGGCTGCCCCACCTGAAGATCGATCAAAGTGTCCTGCCGGTATCCGCGCATTTTAAAGGCGGAACCCCTCAGGCAAAAAACAGATTCCGGCGTTTTGTCACCCATCATCTGGTGCACTACGACCGGCACAGCAATCAGCCCCAGACCGATGACATTTCGCACATGAGCCCCTATTTGCATTTTGGCCAGATATCATCGCGCTACCTGGCGCTAACGGTGCAGCGGGCCGTTGATGTGCCGGATGAAGCCAAGGCACGCTTTCTTGAGCAATTGATCGTGCGGCGCGAACTGGCCTGCAATTTTGTTTACTACACCCCGAATTACGAAACTTACGCCTGCCTGCCGGCGTGGGCGCGGCAAACCCTGACCGACCATCATTGCGATCCGCGTCCCACCTGCTACACGCGCAGGCAACTAGAGGCGGCCCGCTCCCATGATCCCTACTGGAACGCCGCCATGCAGGAAATGAAACAGACCGGTTTCATGCACAACTACATGCGGATGTACTGGGGCAAGAAAATCCTGCAATGGAGCACCACACCGGCCGACGCTTTTAACACGGCCCTGTATTTGAACAACAAGTACTTTCTGGACGGACGGGACCCCAATTCCTATGCGGGTGTGGCCTGGCTGTTCGGCCTGCATGACCGGCCCTGGCCCGAACGGGCCATCTTCGGCAAGGTGCGGTATATGGCGGCCTCGGGGCTGGAGCGCAAATGTGATATCAAGGCTTACGTGGCAAAAGTACGGGCTCTTTGTGCGAGCCCTTAGAGCTTGTGAAGAAACGATCTGCGCGATGAAAGAGGTCGCTGGCTAGTGTCCATCCGGAAATAGTAGATTTTGGTTCCCGGCAAGGCCCGAGCATTTTTAAAACCGCAGGCATAGCGCGCTATGTTGAGGATTTTAAAAATGCGAGAACGCCGCCAGGGGCCAAAAGATGCTATTTCCGGATGGACACTGGCTATCCGCCCTGACGGTTATCTTGCCAGGATAATTTGGGGTTTTTTTTGCCGTTCTGTGAGAATAAGCGCTTGGTACACCGCTTAATTCCAGTCGTATCGGTTTTTTAGGTTCGACCTGCTTCTTCATGGACTTACCCGGTCGCTCGTCTTTTTTGGGGTCGCCGCCGGGCGTGGCGCCCCTGTTTGGTTGTTGCTTCTTTTGAGCTTTTTCTTCCAGGTCAGAATTTCTTGTAATTTTGTGTTCGTGAATTCCGGCAAATTTATTTTTATTGCTTTTCGACGCACCACGCGCTTCTGGCATTGACCCCCCTTTTGGAAAGAACTCATAATTTTTACATAGATAGTGTCCACCCTGAAATAGTCGCTTTTGGTTCGGGCCAAGGCCGTAGCGCAATTGCGACCGCAGGCTTAGCAAGTGCCCATCCGGAAATGGCATCTTTTGGCCCAGGACGGCGTTCTCGCCCAGTTACGATCCTCGACGTAGCCTTGCTACGCCTGCGGTCGCAATT
>JANQIE010000057.1 GCA_028282295.1 Desulfobacterales bacterium
TTTTTCGGCGTTATTCCCAAAATGTGTAAATTGCCTGTTCCGGTAGACCGCCGGAACACCCAATTTGTGTATTTTGAAAATTTTTCCGGATACCGGCCGTAGTTCAGTTTACCCCGTATTTGATACGGGTTGGAAATGACGTCTAAACACGATGGGGCCAACCCTACTTCGTCATTGCCGCGCAGGCGGGAATCCAGGAAATATCGCAAAGACGCCTCGGTGTTATTGTCAAGCTTCGACATGTAATTGTGCCCACATTGTTATTCTTTTTTCTTAGCCCTAAGGCGAGAACGCCGCCAGGGGCCAAAAGATGCTATTAAATCGGCGACTAAATACGTAAGCCTTCATCATGCCGGACTTGATCCGGCATCCAGAATTGAAGCGTGATTCCGGCGCTCGCCGGAATCACGATTTTAAAGGTATTTTATTGCCGGGTTAATATTTCCGGATGGATACTAGCTGAATCAGTTTGGTCACGATAACAGGGCCGTGGGAAATCTGTTTCCATTTTGCTGTGACATTGGCTTCCTATCGGTTCGAGTTGTGATGGTAAAGTCCCCAAAGCGGTTGTTTGGGGTTGTGTGTCATTTTGGAATAGCATTGGGGTTTTACGGCCCTCTTTTATTTGCCCGGTATGATTGCTTTGGTGGGTTTTGGGGCTTTTAGGCCCCATGTTTTGCCTTAATTATTGAGAGCCCCGGAAGCACGGATCGATATTATACAGTACTTTCATAGCCCTGTAGCACCCTCGGTGTTTAGGTATATTTGTTGCATTACCAAAGTGTGTTCTTGTTCCAAATTAGGGCGTTTGGAAGCGATTTTAAATAATATTAAAAAGTTACAACAGGTGACAAATTGAGGCCGTTGGGCGTGAGTGTTTCGGCCATGAGTGTTTCGCTTGTTTCCATTTTCTTTTTCGGATCGGGTCGCGATTGGGTCGGCGACAATTCGGTTCCAAATTTAGCGCAGCCGCCTGGTTGGAGGTGCAAATGAATATTCGGCTCGGATCGCTTGTGATTGTCGGCACCTTGAGTCTTCTGGCCATCGTTATTGTCGGTATAACGAGCTATAAGTTCAGGGTGCAGAGTGCCAGGGATGAAGCTCGTGAAAAAGGGCTGATTGTTTTAAATTATGCCAACGCCACCCGGCAGTATCTGGCCGACGTACAGACTCCGCTGCTTGCCCAACTGTTGGAGGAAGATCGTTTCTATCCCGAATTGATGTCGGACTTTGCAATTGCCCGGGAAACTCACAGTCGCTTCAATGAGCGCATGCCCGGGTATCATTTCAAACAGGCTTCCCTCAATCCCCTGCAGCCACTGAACAAAGCCGATGAGGCGGAACAGGAAATCATCGGTGCGTTTCGTGATAATCCCGCTTTACAAATCAAGGAGGGCACCATCACCAAGGATGGTGAAAAATTTTACTATCTGGCCCAGCCGATTAAAGTTTCCCATGAAAACTGTCTTAAATGCCATGGCGATCCGAACAATGCGCCCAAAGACCTGGTGCTTTTTTACGGCGACCAAAACGGGTTTGGGTGGCAGTTGTGGGACACGGTGGCCGCTTTTGTTGTCTATTTGCCTGTGAAACAGGCCCTGGGCGCCGCCCAGCGCTCAACGGTGACATTACTTTTAATTGCGGGCGGATGCATTGTTTTGGCTCTTTTGTGTATTTGGTTTTTCCTGGAACGTATCATGGTTCTGCCGATTGTCCGATTGATCAAACGCGCCGAGCAGATCAGTGTAGGGGAAACCCTGGAAGAGACCGTCAGTGTCCGTTCGGTTGCTGAAGTCGGTGCGTTGGCACGGGCCATCGACCGGTTGCGGGTAAGTATTGTGCTGGCGATGAAGCGAAGTGAAAATGTATAGACGCAATTTCAAAAAAGTCATTTGGCCCCGTCCCGGTATTGGGCCCTCGTTTCACCTGCTGGCGATACACGCGCATGGTTGCAGGATGGAGCGAAAAGCCGTCTTGCGCGCGGGGTTTTTGTTTGCGATGGCTTTCAGAGTGATTTTAACGCTAGTGGTCGGTTTTGCTTCAAGTGGGTTGTTTGTCACCACGATCGGTGGCGGGCCTGCGTTTGCCATGAACTGCGATGCGATCGGAGAAGATGTCGACCAGGAGAAGAATCTTGTCCTGCGTCATAAATTACTTCGGTTGGCAGTGGATGCCTGTCCCGGGGATCCGCAACTTCTTTACAGATACGCCTACAGCTTTGAAAGACTGCGCAAATACGAAGTTGCGTTGCGGATTTACCAAGAGGCTTCGCGATTGGGCGGCCCAACGGATAGTAAGATTTATTTCGGCATGGCCGACACTTACATGAATTTGGGGCGCTATAAACCGGCTATCCGGGCCTATCAGGAAGGGTTGGTCATCGAGCCGGATAATAAACGGGCCCAAAAATCACTTGAATTGGCCCGGATCAAGTTCAAGGCCCGGTCGGGCGGGCAGGTGACCAGTGAGGAGTTTGTGCAGGTTATGCAACCGCCGCCGCCCGAGGTCCGGGCAAATGCACCGGCGGCCTTTGAACCGCTGCTGCAAATTCACATCAATTTTTACACGGCCGCACGGTGGTTGACGGATAAGGCCAAGATGCAGTTGGGTACCGTTGGCGACGCGATGCAAAGCGAGGCGTTGAAAGATGTGCGGTTTCAGATTGCCGGTCATACGGACGATGTCGGTTCGCAACGGATGAATCTGCAACTGTCGGCCAGGCGGGCGCAAACGGTGCGTAATTTTTTGATCAAAACGTTTGACATCAACCCGAAGAGGTTGGAAACGGTTCATTACGGCGAATCCCGGCCGGCTGTCCCGAACACGAGTGCCGCCAATCGGGCAATCAACCGGCGTGTGGAGTTCAAACGTTTGGATTCGACGTATGAGTGAGGGCTCGGCCCGAGGTATTGTTCGCGATTTAGAGCAGCGATGCACTCGGTAAATTGAGGATTTTTTCACACGGTGTCGGCGTTGCGGCGGAATGATTCTGAACTGAGGTAGTTGTGAAACGTGTGGTAGTTGATCCGGAAAAATGTATCGGTTGTAAACAGTGCATGGGGGCTTGTGCAATTGCCCACTCTAAAAGCAAGCACCCTTTCACGGCCATTTTGGAAAACGCCCATCCATTGCCGCGTCTTGAGATCACCGCACAAACGAAAAATCATTATCGAATAAAAATTTGCGAACATTGCGATCCGGCGCCTTGCCTGGAAGTCTGCATGACCGGCGCCATTGCCCGCGACGCCGCAACCGGTTCGGTGCTGATCGACCCGAATAAATGTGTGCATTGCACGGCATGCGAGATGACGTGTCCGTTTGAAGTTATTCGCTTTGACGAAGATGCCATGGGGCCCGAGGGGAAGGTGGTCGCAATCAAGTGTGACAACTGTATCGACAGATTGCGTGCCGGCGGGCAACCGGCTTGTGCGGATGTATGTCAAAACGGCGCAATCTTGTACGATAAGCCGACCGCGAGTTCAGCGGCGGCCATGCGTCCGGCGGCCGAAAAACCGGGGAAAATCTCCCTGGGGATCTCTTTGTTTCAGATTCTGGCGATGTTTCGCCGGGGTATTTATTATACGTATCTTTCGGTCTATTTACGCCACTTTTTGGGGCTGAGCGTGACCGAAACCACCTTGTTTGTCACGGTTCCGCTGATCGTCAACATCATTTTTCAGACACTGGTGTGGGGCGCGTTTTCCGACAAACGCCAGCTAAGGCGCACCCTGATAATCTGGGGTGAATTTTTAGCCGGCATTGGAACCGTCGGTGTCTGGTATGCCCACACCCTGACGGACAGCTACACGGCGGCGGGCTATGTGATTATCATCGGTCTTTCGGTGATTGAAGCCTTCTGGTCGATGTCCAACATCGGTTGGACGGCCTTGATCGCCGATATTTACCGCTACAAAGACCGCATGAAGGTCCAGGGCCGGTTGGCCGGCATCGGCGGCATCGGTCGGTTCGGCGGGGTCTGGATCGGCGGGTTGCTTTATGACGGTCTTGGCGCCCAATACGCCGGTTGGGGCTTTCACAACGGGCCGCTGTTTTTTATCGCGGCCGGCGCCATGTTGATTTCGATTATCCCGATTTTATTCGTGCCCGAGGGCGGGATTCGGCGCGAGCGGCATCAGCCGGTCGCTTCAATCGTCGCCCCGGACAATAATTCGACATCGATGTTCCTGATTTTTCTCATCGGCATGATCTTTGTCAATTTCGGCAAGAATTCCGTGGCGGTTATGCAGACCCAGTACTTGATGCTTGAATCCGGGTTTGACGTTACGAGCCAGTTGCTGAGCCGGTTGATCAATACCCAGTCGGTCGCGTTGATCCTGACCGGCCTGGCGGCCGGTTGGATTGCCAGACTGATCGGCACCGGTTACGCCTTGCTGACCGGGGCGGCCATGGCCGTGGGAGCGCTGGTGTTACTGGCAACAGCCGGGAGTCTGGATTTAATCTATTTGAGCAATGTGCTGAGCGGCAGCGCCGAGGCGTTGATTCTGGCGTCTTCCTACGCGTTTGTATCGATTTTGATTCCACCGATGCGGCGGGCGCGGTTGTTTGGTTTGTTCAACGCCACGTTTTTCGTTAGTTGGGCTTTGGCCGGCACGCTTGTCACCGGTCCGATCACCGATATCCTGATCACTTCGGGCGCCGTGGAGGAATTTGCGTATCGCATCGCTTTTGCTTCAGCCGGTGCAATGACCTTGATCGGATTGTTTATTCACGGCTTGCTGGTTTTTAACTTGAAACCCAAAAATGTGTGAACCTTTTTCGTGATGGTTTCTTACAACATGGCAGAGCATACGTAACATGCACTTTTTGAAGAATACACACGGTAGTGCTTTTCCGTCGCAACGCCGGCCGTTGGCGCACACCCGGAGCAGGGCCGCAACCGCGATGCCGGCGCCCCGGTGCCAGGAGCAATGCATTCCGGTATCGGTCGTGACACGATCCCTTGGTTGCTGGATTGCCGGCTTGATTTGGGTCGTGCGGCTGCGGAAACAGTCGATGGGGGCGGTGCCGGGTTGGAAAAACACCCTCTTCTTTTTATTGATGCTTCTGGTTTTGATTGGGGGGCCGTCAGAGGTTGACGCCCGTGTGGACGAAGTGATGGTCGGGCTTAATCTGCCGCTTTCAGGGCCGTACCAACGGCAAGGCGAAGACCAGCAGCGGGCCTACCTGTTGGCCATTGAGCAGATCAACGCCAGGGGCGGTGTGCTGGGCCACCGGATTGTCTACCGGATCAAGGATACCAAAACCAATCCGCGTGTCGCGTTACATAATACCATTGAGTTGATTCGCGACTACGATGCCGCCCTGATCACGGGCGGTTCAAGCAGCGCGGTGGCAATGGCGCAAAGCGATGTGTGCCAGCAATACGGCGTTATCTACATGGCGGCGCTGACCCATTCCAATGCGATCACCGGGCATCTGGTGACCCCGGGCGGCTATGTGACGCAAAAGGCCCACCGCCATACCTTTCGCTGGTTTTGCAACGCCTGGATGACCAGTAAAACACTTGTTCCGTATCTGGTGAAAGAATTCGGCAAAGCCAAGCAGTATTATTACATCACCGCCGACTACAACTGGGGGCATTCGCTGGAAAAATCGTTGCAGTGGGATGCGGAACTGGCCGGGTGCGACACCATCGGCAGCGTGCGGACGCCCTTGGGTAAGAAGAATTTCAAAAAAGAGCTGCTGGCGGCGCAAAAGGCCAAGCCGGATATTCTGGTGTTGGTTCTTTTCGGGCAGGACATGACCATTGCCCTGAAGCAGGCTTACGCATTGGGGTTGAAAAAAACAATGCGGATCGTTGTTCCCCTGATTGAACTGAACATGGCGGCCGGTGTTGGACGGGACGCGTTGCAGGACGTCATTGCAACCACCAACTGGTATTGGCGGCTGGCTGAGCGTTATAACGGCTCAAAGCATTTTGTGGACAGCTATCGCGGCAAATACGCCAAGGTGCCCGGATCGGCTGCGGCGAGTGCCTGGGTTGCCATTCACGAATGGGCCGCGGCGGCGGCCATTGCCGGCAGCTTTGAATCCGCTGAAATCATCAAGGCCCTGGAAGGCCGCGAGTTTACCTTGCTAAAAGACCGGGAACAATGGCGTGCCTGGGACCACCAGGCGGTTAGTTCCGTTTATGTCGTCAAAGGCAAATCGCCGCTCGAATCCAACGGCCTTTGGGATATATTGCAAATCGTTGACGAACGCAAAGGTGTCGAAGTCATGCGAACCGTCGAAGAGAATCCGGTTATTCTGGAATGAGTATAACCAGTGTCCATCCTGAAATAGCAGGCATCGTGCGAAGGATATTATTGATGAATGGACACTCACTATGGGCAGGAGGGCAGTCCCATGGGTAAATCGAAAATTGAAATCTTCTCAACGGGCAACAAACGGGCGATATCCAAGTTTACCGACGACCTGTGTTTTAATGATCTGGCGCGTAGTGTCCTGATGAAGTTCGACAACGGTAAGGAGCGGTCTGCCGCGGACAGACGGGCGGTGGTAGATCAGACCGACGCGATTAAATCCGAACCGCAATCGTCGATCGCCTATCGGATCGATGAACCGCCGCGGCCGCAACCCGATCTGCTTGAGGATCAGTTTTTTGCGCAATTGCAGGACCGGCTTGCCGAAGCCATTGGCCCCGCGGCGTTTGGCATCATTGACTACACGGTCGCTTATTTCGGGCATGATTTTGACAGCTTTCCGGTAGACAAAGCCGGTGATCTGATCAAGAAAATCGCCCAGGAAATCAGTAGTGAGGAAAAACGGTTCGCGTTTCTGCGGCAAACCAATAAACTGATCGATCCGCCTGAGTTCGAGCAGGTCGACCCGACGGATATCGACGGGTGCGCCATCATTGAGCATGTGGAAGAGGTAGATACCGAGACGGAAGCAACGCGCCTTGATGAATCCTTTTTTGATTATTTGGATTCGCAGATGTCCATTGCCGTGGGGCCGATTTCCAGAGTGCTGATCGATGATGTGTTGGCCGGGACCGGGTGCGCACGGGATAATTTCCCCAACCGTCAGGCGATTCGGCTCATCGATTCGCTGTCGGCGGAGATAATCCGGCCGGAAAAAAAGCATCGCTTCAAAAAACGGATGGTCGCCAAACTCAACGGCAATGCGCCCAAGTTTCTGGAACCTGACGATTGTGACGTGCTTGATGCCGATGCGATTACGGCGCTGGTCAAAGGGTTTGCGTTGTTTGTGGGGCCTTTTGCAAAGGTTATTGTTCGCGACGCCATCACCGAACTGGGCTATCCCATTGATTGCGTGCCGCGTCATTCGGCTAGTAAATTAGTGACGCGTCTTGGGCATAATATTGCGCAGGACGCGGATCGGGCCGAATTCCAACGACTGGTGATGCCGAAGTTGACGACGGGTGCGAGGTAGTGCTCATCCGAAAATGAGTTGATGTCACCGACCTGTTCAACCTGTCTGCCATGGCGCAAGGAGTACCTGAATGATTGTCACGTGTGATCAGTGCAATAAAAAATACCGCCTGAATTCCGATTCCATTCCTGCGAAAGGCGGCGCTTTCAAATGCAGGCAATGTGCGCATACAATCAAGGTTCAATACCCGGCCCCCGCCCCGGTGCCGGCGCGGGTCAATGCGGCGCGGCCACCGTCAACCGGCCCCTTTGCCAATAACCGGCTGGTCTGCTCGCCGTCTTTTGGCGAACCTGAAACGCCGATTGCCAGGCACAGCCCTGTTGCACGGTCGACCGGCACCAAAAAGGGGATGGGATTGCGCGGTAAAATGACGTTTCTTTTTTTAGTCATTCCGATTATCCTGATTGCGGCCGCCAGTTCACTGTACTTGATGCAACTCAATACCCTGGCGACGCTGATCACGGATGAAAGCACGGCTTCCATTCGCACGTTGGCGGCAACGTTGATGGTGGACAAGGCACGTTCGGTGGCCCAGCAGTGCAGCCTGTATTTGGAACACCATGCCAATTTAAGGGAAGCGGATCTTTATACGGATTCAAGATTTCGCAGTATGGCTGTTCAGAAATTAGGCATGGCCGGCTATACCTTCTTATACGCCAAGCCGGACGACGCTCGTTTTTGGCGGATTTGGGCCCATCCCGACGGCCGGGTCGTTGGTCGCGGCATCAAGGAATTGAGTGAGTCCTTGCAGGGCAAGTCGTCCCGCTTTTGGGAAATTGCGACCGCCGTCAAGAACGGACGGTTGTCGCAAGGATATTATCGCAGTGCCGATCCCACCGGTACGCAGAGAGAAAAATTCATGGTTTGCATTGCCGTCACCGGTACGCCCTATTATGTGGCGGCGGTCACGTACCTGGACGAATTTACGCGGCACATCAACAAACTCGATGCCCGTGCCGCCAATATCACGGCCAACATCAGAAATACCGTGATTGCAATTTTTCTGGGCACCATTTTGCTGATCGGATTTGTTGTTGCGTTATACGGCAACAGTCTGGCGGGCCGCATTAAATCATTAACCGAGCATGCCGATCTAATCAGCGTCGGTGAACTTGATGCTGAACTGGAGATCAAATCCAAGGACGAAATCGGTGAGCTGGGCGAGGCAATTTCAAGGTTGCAAGACAGCGCTCGTCTTTCAATTCGCAAGTTGCGTCAAAAGCAAACCCATCTATTGCCGCCCGGCAGTAATTGTTGCGACCAAACCGGCGAACCGCCCGGCGCGCAACAAACGGATTATCGGATACCGTAAAATACAGTCGTTAGTCCCCTTCAAACGGCGATGAATCAGGAAGGAAATAAATATGAAGAAAGCTGTGATGTTAGCAATACTGTTGATTGCAACCGGTATGATTATCCCCTTAGATGCAGTTCCGCTGATATGCGATGAGCCTGTTTCCTTTTGGAAAGAGCAATATCAAGCGCAGGACGGAACGATAATTCACTACGAGTTGCAGTGCAACAATGATTGCTATGAAATGACGTTCAATTCCGATGACGGCTCCATCAAACAGGGATTTGCCAAGAATTGTAACCAGAATCTGGATGGCACCTGGTCCCTGGCGGTTTGTGGTAAAATCATCAATGACTTTAAAGGCGGTGCTGCCGAAGTATTGAAAAAAGCCTCGGAGTTGTGCCTTCAGAACAAAAATCAGCCGCGTCAGCGGACCTACAGTGCGAAAATCAACACCGCAAGCCAGCCGGCGGTACAAACGGCCGCCCCTTCAACGGATTCGCATCCCATGGTCGTGCGCAAGCCTAAAAAACCGGCCCGGCGAGTTGTCGCCGCACGGCCGCATCCGGATACCGACGCGCATCCAGCGCCCTATACCCCCCCGAAAACCAAAGCCCGCCGGGTCGCCAAAAAAACCGGCCGTCATTTATCCAAGAACGCCCGTACCGAGCATATCGGCATTATGGCCGGTTCCAAGGCCGGTACGTACATCAAAATAGCGCGCGATATCAAAGCCATCGCCGAAAACGAAATGGACATAAATGTCTATACCGGTGGTTCACTTTTCAATATTGATAAAATTCTCGTCGATCGCAAGTCGCAATTCGGCATGGTGCAGTACGATGCCCTGCTGTACAAAAAAGCTTACTTTGATGAACGATTGAATCGAAAAATAAAGATGCTGTTCCCTTTGTATGATGAAGAGATTCATGTCATCGCCAGGAAAGGTGCGGGGATAGATTCGGCCCGGGATCTGGACGGCAAGAAAGTCAACATGGACAAAAAGAACAGTGGTTCCTGGGTCACCGCAAAAATTATCAAAGACGCCTTGAACATTGATTGGGAAGAGTGCAACTATCCGCCGGTCGACGCGATAAAGCGTCTGATCGAGGGCAAGGTCGACGCATTCATTTATGTTGTCGGCAAACCGGCCCCGATTCTGGAGCGGTTGGGCGCGGACGCCGAGGCGTTCTTAAAACTGGTACCGCTGCACCTGGACGATATTTACGTTAACTCGGTATTTGACGCCTATACCTACCCCTGGCAAAAGAAGCGGGTGAAATCGAACGCTACCAAAGCACTGCTGGTTACCTATAACTACCACGAACAGGGGGCGCCCCAACGGTATCAGCATTATGTTCAAAATATCCGCAAATTGATCGGCATCGTGCACAACAATCTTGACGAACTGCGCCGGGAAAAACATCCCAAATGGAATGAGATCGACCCGTATGACTATAAAAAAGTGAAGTGGCCGGTCCACTACGCCGCCAAGGAGATCCTGGATCGCGGTAAAAACTATGACGCCGAAGAAGATCGCAAGAAGAAAAGACTTTTTGAACTGCTCAGGGAATATGAATAGGCGTCGACTATAACACGATGCAATAATTCTGCGTGAGTCCTAAAAGCCCGGCAACTTGAATTTCAGGGTAACTTCGCCGGTGTCTTTATCGATGTTGAGCATGCGCCCGTCATCGCTTGCCGCCGTGATTTTTTGACCGGTGGCCATTTCCAGAAGGCCGCCGATGAACTGCATGCCGGAATTCAAAACCGACTCAATTTTTTCCGGCGGTTGATCGGCCATGAGACCATCAGATGCAGTATCCGCCGTGGTATCCGCCGTGGTATCCGGTGTGGCATCCGACGCGGAAACGATTGCCAGGGTATCCGGTTCCATCTGCTCTTCGGCGGCGACATCCACCTGCGGCTCCTTGTCTGCGAGTGCCTTGGGATTCAGGTAATGGGGTGCATCTTCGGGGATTTCCTCGGCCGGCCGGGCCGATGCACCGGAGACCAGCGGCTCCTCACCCATCATCTCCCGCAGGCGGTTGAGCATTTCGGTGCGTTTTTCGTGGGAGAATTCCACCGCATCGGTTTTACCGTCAAATACCCCTTCAAACAAATCGGTTTTTAATTGAAGGCCCGCAAGAATTTTTTCTTCGATGCTGTTTTTGGTAATCAAATTGACGACATTGATGCAGCCACTTTTCTGGCCGATGCGATTGACCCGGCCGACACGCTGATTCAGCCGCGCCGGATTCCACGGGAGCTCGAAATTCACTACACAATCGGCGGCCTGCAGGTTCAAGCCGGTGCCGCCGGCATCAGTTGACAAGAAGACTTTACACTGCGGGTTGTGGGTGAATTCATCGATAAGCGCCTGCCGTTTTTTCACCGGCACCTTACCGGACAACTCCACAAAGCCGATGCCGGCGTCGGACAGGTGGCGTGCGATGAGAAAGGTCATCGTGGTCCACTCACTGAAAATAATCATTTTACGACCGCCGGCCACAACCAGCTCTTCGATGATACTCTCCAATTCCTTGAGCTTGGGTGAAATATGGGTTTTGCGGTCGATCAGATAGGTGGAATTGCAGACCATGCGCATGCGTAGCAGCAGTTCTTGCATGCGCCGGATATCCATGGGCGTCAAGAATTTCTTGTTGAGCAGCGGCAGTAATAACTGCATGTAGCCGTTGTGGATTTTGCTCTGTTTTTCATGCAGCTCCAGATAGTAATTGTTGTCGACCTGCCGGGGTAAATCAGAAAGCACATCTTCCTTGCGCCGGCGAATGACAATCGATTGCAGCTTTTCATGCAATCGGCTCAAATTGCGGTAGCCAAGAATTTTGCCTTTCTTCGAACGGCTGAGCATGAAGTGATCGGCCGCAAACTGCCATAACGGGGTGAGCATGCGCGGGTCGAGAAATTGCACAATCGAGTAGACATCTTCCAGTTTGTTTTCCAATGGCGTGCCGGTGAGCACCAGCGCATGTTTGCGCGGAATCTGCTTGACCGCGTCGGCGGTTTTGGTCGTGAAATTTTTGATGCGTTGGGCTTCATCCAGAATAACCAGATCCGGTTTGTACCGGATGATGGCGTTGATATCCCTGAGAACGGCTTCGTAATTAGTGATTTTAAAATAGCTCGGGTCACCCTGGTAAATTGCCTGTCGCTGTTGGGCCGTGCCCGCCACCACCATTGCGGTTTCATCGCTGAAGCGCTCGATTTCCCGTTTCCATTGCTCCTTGAGCGATGCCAGGGTGATTACAAGAACCTTTTGAAAACCAAAGATATCTTTTTTCAATGCGGCCAGTGCAATGGCCTGCAGGGTTTTGCCCAGGCCCATTTCGTCGCCGATCAAAGCCGCTTTCTTGAACAGGCCAAAACGAACCCCTTCCTGCTGGTAGGGGTAAAGGTCGGTTTGCAGCCGTGGTGTGGGAACCGGTAGAGTTCGTTCCAGTTCGATCAATTGTTCATCCAGTAGCGATGACTCAAGCCGCTCCAGAACGGATTCCTGCATCCGCACCGGCTTGTGCTGTTTTACCTGGTCAAGCAAAGAAAGAAGATCCGAAGTTCTTTCGCCGCTGAATTCACCCTCCGGTGTAAAATAACGGGACAGGACCGGTTCGAGATCCTTGGACTGCGCCGGCGTCAACTCCTCGAACAGTCGCGGACGATTGGTTGTGGCGTCCCAATAAATATCCGCAAAAGGAAACCGCTCTTCGGCGAGTCGTTTTTTAAAACCGCGTTTTTTCTTGAAGCGGTTCAGAAGAAAAATCATATGCTTGCAAACACCCAGGCGATTGGTCAGAAAATCGGGGCAGGTGCAATGTCCGGCGCCCTTATCGGGCGCATGCAGGGTGACCTTGTAGATCCTGCCGCGAGGTGTCTCCAGTAGATGTTCACCCTTTAGCATGTCTCCCTCGGTCACCGTATAGATTTCCTGTGACGCACGTTTCTGCCGGTCTTCCAGCGCCGATTGTTTTATCTCTTCCGGTGTCAGGTACGGATCCTCGTCCACAGGCGCCTCGACCGCATTCTGCCACTGGGCCATAATATCCCGCGCATCGAGAAGGGCCGCCACAACATGTTTGCAACCGGAACCGGGGTACGGACAATCACAGGAGGTCTCCAGCCGGTCTTCGTTCAACTGGATTTGAGTGATATAATCGCCGAAGTTGCCATCCATTTCATATGTGAAGGCACCCTCCGGCAGGGCTTCTTGTAAAATAAACGCGCCATACTGGTAGATCTGAACTCCTCTTTTATAAATGATGGCGGAATCGGCAACCGACTCTTGAATGAATTGCGTTGAGAGACTGATCATATGGGTAACCTCTTAAACAAGATGCACAATATATAGTGTTGTTTTTGTGATTTCTGGTCTATATATAGTTACGCGAGGTAAGTCAAGATGCATTGAGCCGAAATTCCGGGTAACCGCATTTGGAATCCATATAGAGGGGAATTTTGTCCGGTTTGTCAATTTTTTGGCAGATCGACTGATTTGCTACTTTTGCAATGGGCTTGTGTCCATCCGGAAATAGTAGAATTTAGTTCCTGGCAGGGCCCGAGCTTTTTTTAAGCCGCAGGTATGGTAAGGCTACTGCCGAGGATTTGAAAAATGCGCAAACGCCGCCAGGGGCCAAAAGATGCTATTTCCGGATAGGCACAGGCTTGCTTTTCGCCCGGGCATGTTTGACGGCCGATGGTATCCGGGGCATCCGCGCGTTTCGAAAATCTGATTTTACAGGCATGAATGTTGCTGATCCTGGCATTGAGAGTTGATTTCAAGGTTTTTCGATAGCCCCTTAGGTTGAAGAAACAATGGACACCACAACATTCACCGCAATCACGGATACCAACCAGCAGCGGCCAGATGTTGCGCCAAAACAGGCGCGGACCGGCAGGCCGGCGTTCGCTGAAGCTTTGCGACAAGCGGTGCATAATTCTTCGGAACGACCGGCTGCGGTTACGCCCGGGCCGCCGGGCTGGATTGCGTTGGGGACGATTTCACGCAACTCGCCCACGGTGTCGGATCTGTTGATCCGGCACCCGGTCTACGGCAAGCAGTGCTGGCAAATTGTGCACGGGCAGCAAAATCACAATGCGCCCTACACTCGCATCCCCGCCGGCACCACTATTTATCTGCATCCCGGTACGCTGAAAATCCGATGGGGGCGCTCCTTCGAATATGAGGCACAACAGGCAGCCATGCGCGGTTCAGCCGCTTTGCCAGGAACCGCGATCGGTCCGGCCGCCGGTAAGGCGCTTGCCGCACAACTGCTTGGATCGTTGCAAGCGTTTCTTGGGACTCCTTATAAAGATGTTGATTGTTACGAACTGCTGGTGAACGGCCTGGAAAAGCTCGGTGTTCAATACCGGGGTGCCGGGGGACTCAAAGATCATCTGATTCAAGCGGCCCGCCGCAACGGCCTGCCGCCCAACAGCTACCTGACCGGTGAGGGCCTGGTGGCCAATGCCGGTTCGGTGCTCTACGCCCGCACTGTGACCGGACGGCAACAGGCGGGCGACTTGGCCCGGCAAATATACTCTGAATTGCAAGACCGTTTGCAGGCCGGTTATATCCTTTCGTTTTCAACGCCGAGCCGCGGGCACACCGGCGTGGTCGCCAAACAGGGCGAAACCTGGACGTTTGTCAACTCGGGACGGCTGGATCATGATATCAACGGCGGTCCCTTGCGCAAAGCCGTCGGCGAGGAGTATTTGGTTGATGAAATCCGTACCTGGATGGCTCGCGCCGCCAGGCGCGGCGAATCTTTGGAAATTACACTCGGTCGATTGGAAGAAAATCGTCTGGCTGCTTTTATCCCTGCCCATCCAACTCACCACCGCGTCTGAACCGCCATTGGGCCGTATTGCGGTGCCTGCCGGGAGCCAGCGCGGCAACTTCGGTTGATCTCCAAACAGGCGTCAAATGCAACCGCACCGCTTTCATCCGGTGGGTAACAATTTTGTTGCCATCGCTTCGGGATTGGTGTTATTAATTCGAATTTATAAATGAATTAAAGGAATTGCACCTCCAGTGAGGCACATGTGGGCGAACACAATTGATCGAAAAAATGGATCAAAAAGGGATAAGGCATGACTCATTTTCGTGAGCACCATGTCCAGACTGGAAGTTTTTACGTTGGCGAGCGTCAGGAATTATCGCTGTATGCGGCTCTGGGAACCTGTGTGGGGGTGGCACTGTATGACAGCCGCAGCGGTATTGGCGGTCTGACCCATCTGCTGTTACCGGAGCCGTTCTCCAAGGAAACCCCCGAACCTGAAAAATATGCCGCCACCGGTATGCCGCTTTTTCTGAGGGCGGTTCTTGATGCCGGTGCCCGGCGTGAGGACCTGGTGGCCTATGTTGCCGGCGGCGCGTTGGTAGGCCCGCTCACGCAACAGGACCTTTCGCTCGATATTGGTGGGCGCACGGCCGAGGTCGCCACCCGTGCCCTGCAAAATGCCGGCATTCATGTCCGTCATTCGGAAACCGGCGGTTTTTTCACTTGTCGTTTGAGCCTGAGTCTGGCCAATGGCGAGTGCACCATCAAGCCGGCTGGTAATCAGGACCTCATCACCCAAACCGTTGGCGAGATTCCCGGGCCGGCCCAAATCAATGCGGCCATTGATCAGCTTCAGCCGATTCCCCAAGTAGCCTTGAAAATAATGCGTCTGCTCAACGAAGACGACTACGATCTCGGCCTGCTGGCCGACGAAGTCCGCAAAGACCAGGTCATCAGCGCCAAAACCCTGAAACTGTGCAATTCGGCCTTGTTTAATCGGCCGACACCCATCGATTCAGTCGAAAACGCCCTGGTCATGCTCGGACGCGACCTGCTTGTGCAAATGATACTGTCGGCGGCGGTGGAATCGTTTTTCGATCAGACCAGCGTCGGCTATTCTTTGTGCAAGGGCGGCATTTATCACCATGCCGTGGGCACAGCGGTGATTGCCGAAAAAATTGCCGAGCATACCGATAAAATTCCACCCGCCATTGCTTATATTGCCGGCCTGTTGCACGATATCGGCAAGGTGGTTCTTGATCAACATATCGCCAGGGCCTATCCTTTATTTTACCGTAATGTCCAGCAAAATGATGTGAGCTTTCGCAAAACGGAACAACAGATCCTGGGCATGGATCACACCGGGGTTGGCGCAAAACTGGCTGAACAGTGGATGTTTCCGGAGTCGCTGACCGAAGTGGTCTGCCACCATCACCGTCCGGAGCGGGCAACCTTTAATCCGGAACTGGTGCATGTGGTCTACCTGGCCGACCTGTTGATGTCACGCTTCAACACCGGTTTGGAGCTGGAGCGGCTCAACACGGACGATCTGTCCAAGCGACTGGCGATGCTGGGGCTGGAAATCGCGGCATTTCCTCAATTGATCGATTTGATCCCCAGACAGGTCTTCGAAATCCACCCGGATGTGACCGACGAGGAGCGTTGACGCCCTGACCATGGCAATCGGCAAACATCAGCAGGCATTGCTTCGAAAACTTCCCGGTGTGGACCACGTACTGACCCTCATCGCCGAAGACGACTATTTTGCGGACATCCCCCAGTCGGTGATTGTGGCGGCGGTGCGCAGGGCGATCGATGCCATGCGTCGCAGCATTCTGACCGGCCAGGCCGGTCTTGCGCCGGACGCGGCCGGCGAGGCCCACATCATCGCACCTCAAATCATCACGCAGATCACGGACCGCGTCCGCACCAATGTGGACCGGGCGATGCAGCCGAATTTGCGCCATACCGTCAATGCCGCCGGCATCGTGGTACATACCAACCTGGGACGGTCGTTGCTGGCCTGCCAGGCCCTGACCCACCTGCAAACCATCGCGGGACGCTATTCAAATCTGGAATACAACCTGGACCGGGGGCGGCGCGGATCGCGCTACAGCGCCGTGGAAGATCTTTTGTGTGAACTGACCGGCGCCGAGGCGGCCATGGTGGTCAACAACAATGCCGGCGCGGTGTTGCTGAGCCTGAATTCTTTGGCCGATGGACGTGAGGTGGTGATCTCGCGCGGTGAACTGGTGGAGATCGGCGGCTCGTTTCGCATCCCGGATGTGATGCAGAAAAGCGGTGCGCAGATGCGCGAAGTCGGCACCACCAACCGCACCCATCTGCGCGACTACGAAAACGCCGTGGGCGTTCAGACCGGCCTGTTACTCAAAGTGCATACGAGCAACTATAGTGTGGTCGGGTTCACGGCCAGTTTGTCGTTGACCGAAATCGTCGCCTTGGGCCGGCGTCACCAAATTCCGGTTATGGAAGATTTGGGCAGCGGCAATCTTATCGATTTTAGCCGGTACGGCCTAAAGGGCGAGCCGACCGTGCAGCAGTCCGTGGCTGCCGGTGTCGACGTGATCACTTTTAGCGGCGACAAGCTGCTGGGCGGCCCCCAGGCCGGCATTATTCTGGGCCGCCGGAATTTCATCGACACCATTCGGCACAATCCGCTGACCCGTGCGCTAAGGATCGACAAACTCACCCTGGCAGCCCTGGAAGCCACGCTGAGGCTCTATCGCGATCCGGAAGCCGCCGTGGCCGCGATTCCGACGTTGCAGATGATTACGCGGCCGGCGGCCGACATCAAGGCCAGGGCCGAAGAACTGGCCACCCGGCTAAGAGCCGTTGGCGACCGGCGCCTGACCGTCACGCTACTCGATCTGTCATCCAAAACCGGCGGGGGCGCGCTGCCGCTGCTCGATCTGCCCAGCCGCTGTGTCGGCATCCGGGTCGACGGTTTAAGTGTCAATGCCGTTGAACGGGCCCTGCGAGCCCATGTTACGCCGATCATCGGTCGCATCGAAGCGGAATTTTTCGTCATGGATCTGCGCACTGTCCTGGATGACGAATTGGATATCATTGTCAATGCGTTTACGGAATTGATCAAAGAGGTTGAACCATGAAGTACGATCGCCAAGGTTTGCTTGGAAGCCGCAGTTGCAACCAGCATTTTTTATTCACCCAAACCGAGTCGCGTGACGCCGATGGTTGCCTGGACAGCGAGGTTGATCCGGTCGATCTGGCCTCCGAACTCAGCGACCTGTTACAGACCTATCCGTATATGCTGACCGGAGACGGTTCCCAGCAGCGTATCATGGACCGCTTGAAACACAGCGGCAAATTTGTGGCCATGGTCATCAAGATCGATGCGGGCACCCATCAGCAGCACCCGGCCGATGAAGGCCACCGTAATGCCTGCCGCCTTGCGGTGGCGGACATTATCGACCGTCTCGGACGGGCGCATAAAGGCTTCTGGGGACTGATCGGCCGGAATTGTTTCGGATGTTTTTTTCCGGGGCGCGAGGAGGCGTTCGGCCAAAAAATAACCGCTCAAATTCAGGCGGAACTGGCCGAAAACCGATTTGAAACCCTGTCGGCCGGTATCGCCGCGTATCCGTTTGCCGGTTTTGAAAAATACCAGATTCTGGAAAACGCCAAAAAAGCGCTGGCCCACGCCGCCTTTTTCGGGCCGCGCAGCGTGGTCGTCTTTGATGCGGTCAGTCTCAACATCAGCGGCGACAAACTTTACCAGAAAGGCGATGTTCAGGGTGCGCTTCAGGAATTCAAGCGCGCCCTGACCATCTCGCCCGACAATGTCAACGTGCACAACAGCATGGGGGTCTGTTACGCTTTTTTAGGCGACTCTCAACAAGCCCTCACCTGGTTTCAAAAAACCATGGCGCTTGATCCGGCGGAAGTCCTGGCGGTTTACAACGCCGGTCTGACGTACCTGTTGCTGGAAGATCTCCAGGCGGCCCTGCGCTATTTTATCCAAGCTGACGATATGCACGACGATATTTTTGAAATTCCGTTTGAAATCGGCAAGCTGTACCTGAAGCTCAACGCCCCCAAAGAGGCGCGCCGCTACTTTGAGCGGGCGACCAGCCTGCGCCCGGAGGCGGCGGCCGGCTTTCGCTACCTGGGGCAGTGCTACGCCACCGAAAAACGCTATCCGGAAGCGATTGATGCATACAAAAAAGCCATCAAACAAAATCCCAACGACGCCTTTGCGCTGTCGGCCATGGGCTGCCTGATGGCCTCCGAGGGCGAGAACATCGAAATCGCCACGGTGTTCTGCCGTCAGAGCATCGAAATTGAACCGGACAACAGTTTGTATCACTATCGCCTGGGCAAGCTGTATCAGCAGCAGGAACGTTTTGAAGAAGCCTTGCGGGCCTACCGGGCCGCCGAGCAGTTGGGTTATGACGCCGGTAAGGCGATCAGCGCCCTGCAGTCCCGGTTGACGGCCAAAGCGTCGTAAACGGCAATGCAGATTTGATTTACACAGGACTGAACAAAAAAATGAAAGACATCATTTTAAATACACTCACAGAGAGTCTGGCTGTCAAGGAGCGATGCATACGGGACAATGTGCCGCAGCTCAGCGAAGCGGCCGAACGAATGGCCGCGTGCCTGGCGTCGGGGCACAAAATTTTACTTTTCGGCAACGGCGGTAGCGCCGCGGACGCTCAGCACCTGGCGGCCGAATTCGTCAACCGCTTTCAAGTAGAACGTCCTCCCCTGGCCGCCGTGGCTCTGACCACCGACACCTCTGTGTTGACCAGCATCGGCAACGACTATGATTTTGACGCTATTTTTGCGAAGCAGATTCAGGCGCTGGGCCGCAGGGACGACATCGCGCTGGGCTTGAGCACCAGCGGTAATTCCTCCAACGTTATCGCCGGGATGCAGGCCGCGCAGCAGATCGGCTTGCAGCGTATCGGCTTGTCCGGCCGGGGTGGTCAACTGAAGGACAACAGTGAACTGGTTTTTTGCGTACCATCGGATACCACCGCGCGCATTCAGGAGACCCATATCACCATCGGTCATATTCTGTGCGATCTCGTGGACCGGATTTTATTCCCCGAGAAATTCGCAGCCTAGTGCGCTTATCTGAATTTTATTGGAGTCTTTGTTTATGTCGTCCGATCATCAACCGCTGGATTTAAGCGGCATCCGAACCTATGCCCTGAATACCCGGGCCAGCAAGGTATCCGGCACCGACAGCGCCCGGCCCTGGCAACCCGGTGGCAGTCTTGCCGGGTTTATCGACAAATTGCCCGGGATATTGGCCGGCCGTGACTTGCGGGCCGTCATCCAGGCCATCGTCAAGGCGCGTCAAGACGGCCGTCCGGTCATACTGGGCATGGGCGCCCACGTCATCAAGGTGGGGTTGAACCCGGTGGTGGTCGATCTGATGCAACGCGGCATTATCACGGGCGTTGCGCTGAACGGCGCCGGCATCATCCATGATTTCGAACTGGCCTTTGCCGGACAAACCTCAGAGGAGGTGGGCGACAGCCTGGGCGACGGCACGTTCGGCATGGCCCGGGAGACGTGTGATTTTCTTTGCCGGGCCGTCCAACGAACGGCAACGAGCGATCTTGGTCTGGGCCGGGCGGTGGGGCAACACATCATCGACCGGAAACTGCCCCATGCCGACCAAAGTATCCTGGCGGCCGGCGCCCGCTTGATTATCCCGGTGACCGTCCATGTGGCCATCGGCACGGATATCATCCACATGCATCCGCAATTTGACGCGGCGTTGACCGGCGCGGCCAGTCACCGGGACTTTCGGCTGTTTGCCGCGCAGGTGGCCCAACTGCAAGGGGGTGTCTATCTCAACGTCGGCTCGGCCGTGCTGATGCCGGAAGTTTTTCTGAAAGCCATCTCCGTGGCCCGTAACCTGGGGCACACCGTCAACCAACTGACCACGGTCAACATGGATTTTATGCGCCACTACCGTCCGCTGACCAACGTGGTGGGCCGCCCCACCGCCGACGGCGGCGCCGGCTACAACCTCGTGGGCCACCACGAAATCATGCTGCCGCTGCTGGCCGCCGGAGTGAAAGAGGAGTTGGAAATTTGAAATTTGGAACAAACGAATGCCGATGACTGGGACATCATTATTTCCAATCAGGGTAGTTTTTTGATTGACCCCACACATTGCAAGATGGCCTCAAACATGCGTCGACCTGATTTCAAGTTTCAAGTCAATGTCATTAACTTAAGCGATCCAATGAGTCGAAGAAATGTAGTGCAGGGCTTTAAACTCATAGCCGTCAAGCTAGTGTCCATCCGGAAATAGCATCTTTTGGCCCCTGGCGGCGTTCTCGCATTTTTAAAATCCTCGAAATAGCGCGCTATGCCTGCGGTTTTAAAAATGCTCGGGCCTTGCCAGGAACCAAAATCTACTATTTCCGGATGAACACAAGCTAAGAAAAAATGAATAATAATGGAGCTAAATTGCATGTCGAAGTCTGACAGCAACACTTAGGCTTTTTTGCGATATCTCCTGGATTCCCGCCTGCGCGGGAATGACGCCTAAACACGATGGGGCAAAACCTGCGTCGAGTGGGTAAG
>JANQIE010000084.1 GCA_028282295.1 Desulfobacterales bacterium
CCGGCGGGCCAAGCCGAATTTTTTCAGTCGTCGCCAGGCCAAACAAAACCTGCAAAAATCCACCTTCAAGCAACGGGTGTCCAAGCGTGTCGGGCGCACCCGCACCGGATTTCGAAGCCGTGGAGGGGGTTGGGGGAAGTAATTGATGAATGTAGACGCAGTTCTTACCTCGATTATTTACATATTGTCTTTTTTTACCTTGTTTTTTATCGGTAAAATTGTCAACGACCTGCTGCACCGCGACTACCGGCTCAACGAAGAACTGGTTGAAAAAGACAATCCCGCCCTGGCCCTGGCCATCAGCGGCTACTACCTGGGGCTGGTATTGTGCATCGGCGGCACCATGATCGGCGACAGCCGCGGGTTGCTTGAGGACATGCTGGACCTGTTTATCTACGGCATCCTGAGCATCATTTTGTTGAATCTTTCCTGGTTCATCTGCGACAGGTTGATGCTGCCCAGGTTCAAGGTCAATGAGGAGCTTATTCGGGACCAGAACCAGGGGACCGGCGCCGTGATCTTTGGGCTCAGCGTGGCCACCGGTCTGATCATCTACGGCTCGGTTTCCGGTGAGGGCGGGAACATCTGGACCGCCGCGGCCTTCTGGGGGCTCGGTCAGGCGATTTTGATCGTGGCCGGATTGATATACAACCTGATCACGCCCTACGATCTGCATGATGAAATCGAAAAAGACAATGTCGCCGCCGGTGTCAGCTTTGCCGGCGCCTTGATCGCCGTCGGTATCATCATCGGGTTGTCGGCCGAAGGCGATTTTACTAGTTGGCAGCAGGATCTGGCCGAGTTTATTTTGGTTGCTGTTTTCGGGCTGCTGTTGCTGCCGTTCATCCGTTTGCTGACCGACAAAGTGCTTCTACCCACCGTCAACCTCACCGACGAAATCGCCAACCAGGACAAGCCCAACGTCGGTGCAGCTTATATCGAGGCATGTTCCTACATTGCTTCCGCTTTTATCATTATCTGGTGCGTCTAGCACCCGCCGGGTCGGCTTTGTCCTCAAAGCCTGCATGCTGGCCACCGGGTGTGCCGGCATCGTCGCCGAGTTTGTCCTTTCCACCCTAGCCACCTATCTCATCGGCAACGCCATTGTCCAGTGGACCCTGGTCATGTCGCTGATGCTTTTTGCCATGGGCCTTGGCAGTCGCCTGAGCCGTCATTTCAACCGGCATCTGCTGGACACCTTTATCATGGTGGAATTCAGCCTGTCGCTGTTGTGCGCCCTGGCCGCCGAAGTTGCTTACGGATTGAGCGCCTACACCAATTACATCGCCCTGATTATCTACGGCCAGGCGTTTGTGATCGGCGGGTTGATCGGGCTCGAAATACCGCTGGTAACGCGCTTGAATCAAGCCTACGAAGAATTGCGGATCAACATCTCGGGGGTGATGGAAAAAGATTACTACGGCGCGTTGCTCGGCGGCCTGATCTTTGCTTTTGTCGCCTTGCCGTATTTCGGTCTGACCTATACCCCTATCGCCCTGGGCGGCGTTAATTTTCTGGTGGCGGCGGTATTGCTGTTTCGCTTCCATTCTTTGGTCCGGCGCAAGCGGCTTTTACTCGGCCTGGCCGGATTGTGTGCCGTACTGCTCGTTACACTGGCGCTGGTCGCCGAGCCGGTCATTCAATATGGCGAGCAACGCAAATACCGCGACAAAGTGATCTACGCCCAACAGACGCCCTACCAGAAAATCGTTTTAACCCAGTGGAAAGATTACTACTGGCTGTTTATCAACGGCCAGGAACAGTTCTCGACCTATGACGAGGAAAAATACCATGAACCGCTGGTGCACCCGGCCATGCAGTTGGCGGTGAACACGGCGGATGTGCTGATTCTGGGCGGCGGGGACGGTCTGGCCCTGCGCGAGATCTTGAAATATCCGGCCGTCCGGGCGGTGACCCTGGTCGACCTGGACCCGGCAATGACTGAATTGGCCGCCTCGCATGATGTGTTGCGCCGCATCAACCGGGACGCCCTGCACGATGCCAAGGTCAAGGTCGTCAACGCCGATGCCGCCGAATTCCTCAGCCGCGACAACCGTCTGTACAGCGTGATCATTGTCGATCTGCCCGATCCGGATTCCGTCGACCTGATGCATGTGTACGCATTGGATTTCTACCGGCAGATCAAGCGTCATCTGGTGCGCGGCGGCGTCATGGTCACCCAGGCCACGAGTCCGTATTTTTCCAAAAAGGCGTTTTTATGCATCAACAAAACCATGCAGGCCGCCGGTTTGGCGACATTGCCCTATCACAACCAAGTCCCGACCATGGGCGAGTGGGGCTGGGTGCTGGGGGTTGACCGGCAGGACATCACCCCGGCCAGATTAAAGCACGCCGTTTTAAACCTGTCGTTTGCGGATCTGCCCACCCGTTTTGTCAACCGCGAGGCCATGACGGCCATGGTGCATTTCGGCAAGGGGATCTTCGACAGTGAGGTAGCAAACACCATTCGCATCAACACCCAGCACAACCCGGTGCTCTACCGCTATTACCTGGATGGTTCCTGGGGTGTTTACTAGTGATGAACCAACCCAATTGCAAAGGCGGCGGGACGCCGCTCCTACAGACATGAATGGGCAACATCGGGAGGCGAGTAATAAATGAAATCAACCTTGACGGCAGCCACCGGGCGTATTCTGCGCGGTGCCCTGCTTGCCACACTCGGCGGTCTTCTCATTGCTGCTCCCGCAAACGCCTTTGAGCGCTATAAAAACGTTGTGAAGTACGACGCCCATTTTGCAAAGTACGCCAAACGCTTCTTCGGGCCGAATTTTGACTGGCATCACTTCAAAGCCCAGGCCGTGGCCGAATCGCACCTGCGGCCCACCGCCAGATCGCATGTCGGCGCCGTGGGGATCATGCAAATCATGCCGCGCACCTTTGCCGAAATCAAACAAAAGAACCCCGCTATCAAGGGCAGTGCGCGCGATGCCCGCTGGAACATCGCCGCCGGCATTTACTACGATCGTCTCGTCTGGCAAACCTGGAAAGCCAAGCGGCCGCTGCAAGACCGGATCGATTTCATGTTCGGCTCGTACAATGCCGGCAAAGGGCATATCATCAAAGCCCAGAAGATCGCCGCACGCAACGGCATGAATCCGAATCTGTGGCAATCGATCCAAAAAACACTGCCGCAGGTCACCGGCCGGCATAGCCGCGAAACCATCACCTATGTCAAAAAAATAAAACAGATCAAGGGGGTGCTCCGATAATGGAATCTTCGATCGTTGTGCTTAATATAGTGTATGCCGTGCTGGGTGCCATGCTGACACTCGGCTTCATGCTCATCGGGTATCTTGTTTTTGACCGTTTGACGCCTTTTGAAACCTCCCGGCAACTGGCCCAGGGCAATGTCGCCGTGGGGCTGGTTGTCGGCGCCATTTTTGTCGCCTTGGGCATCGCGATCGGGCTGGTCGTGGGATTGGGGTTGAACTGATATGCGCTTTAAAGCTGTTATTTTCGATCTTGACGGAACTCTGGTCGATTCACTGGCCGATCTTGCCGACTCAATGAACACGGTGCTCGCAGGCCGGGGATATGCGGGCCATCCGCTGGACGCCTACCGGTATTTCGTCGGCGACGGGGTTGAAGTGCTGGTCCAACGCGCCCTGCCGCAATCCCATCGCGATCCGGCGACCGTTTCACAATGCGTGGCCGCCCTGCGCACTGAATACAGCCGGCGCATGACCCGCAAAACCCGGCCCTATCCCGGCATCGACACCATGCTGCAGGCCTGCCGCGACGCCGGGTTGCGCCTTGCCGTGTTGTCGAACAAACCGCACCCTGCGACCCAACAGGTTGTTCAAAAACTACTGGGCGATTGGCCTTTTGTCATCGTGAACGGCGTCAAGCCGGACATTCCCAAAAAACCCGATCCGACCGTCGCCCTCGCCATGACGCAAGCGATGGGCCTGACCCCCGATCAGGTTTTATACATGGGGGACACCGCCACCGATATGCAGACCGCTGCAGCCGCCGGTTTTTACGCCATCGGCGTGTTGTGGGGCTTTCGACCTGCGCAGGAACTGATCGACAACGGGGCGCAAATGCTGTTAGCCGCGCCATCCGGCTTGATCCCATGGCTGGGCGCACCATAACAGGCATAAAAAAAAGGACGCCATGGTTACCTTCGACAAATTCCAGGAAGCCGCCTTGACCATCAAGGACAAGGTGATCAAAACCCCCCTGATCCACTCCCCGGCCCTGAGCCGCATGTTTGCGGCCGACATCTACCTGAAGTTGGAAAACCTGCAAAAAACCGGTTCCTTCAAAATTCGCGGGGCAACCTATAAAATGGCTGTGCAGGCCGACAACATCGGCCCCGGCGGGGTTGTGGCCGCCTCGGCCGGTAACCATGCTCAAGGCGTGGCCCTGGCCGCCAAGCAGGCCGGCATCGCCGCCACCATTGTCATGCCCGAATGGGCCTCAATCACCAAGCAGGAAGCGACCCGCAACTACGGTGGGCAAGTAGTGATATCCGGTAGCAGTCTGGATGAAAGCCTTGCCAAAGCCCAGACCTATGTCGCGGCGGGCAAAACCCTGATCCATCCCTATGACGATCCTCAAATCGTGGCAGGGCAGGGGACCATCGGATTGGAAATCTTCGAAGAACTTCAAAACCCGGACATGATCGTGGTGCCCGTCGGGGGAGGCGGCTTGATATCCGGTATCGCCGCGGTCACCAAAACCGTGCGGCCCAAAACGCAGGTGATCGGCGTGCAGACCGCGTTGTGCCCCTCGGCCTATGAATCGCTACGCCAACACAAACCGGTGCTGGTGCCCGCCCAGACCTCGATCGCCGACGGTATCAGTGTGAAACAGACCGGTGCCGTTACCTTTAAACTGATCCAAAGGCATGTGGACCGGGTGGTATTGGTGGAAGAAGAACAGATCGCCGCCGCCCTGCTGATCCTGCTGGAAAGAAAAAAAATCCTGGCCGAAGGCTCCGGCGCCGTGCCCCTGGCTGCGTTGCTGAATGGATCGGTGACCGTCAAACCGCGAAGCAAAGTTGTCCTGGTCATCAGTGGCGGTAACGTGGACAGCCCGTTGCTGGGCCGCGTGATCAGCCAGGGCCTGCTCAAGAACGGCCGCATCATGCGCCTGCGGGTGTGCATCGACGATCGTCCCGGCGCCCTGGCCCGCCTTTTAAAACGGATCGCCGGCCTCAAAGCCAATGTTCTGCACATCTACCATGACCGCATGGTCCGGGACATGCCCATGTTCAGCACCTACGTCGATCTGGAACTCGAAACCCGCGGCCCCGAACACGTGAAAGCCGTATGCCGAGACATTGAAAAAGCCGGTTACGTGCTTGCGCCCACGCCGTAATGACAGCTTTCTCATACTGCGCCGTTAGGGATGTTTGTCCGCCAACCGAATACTTGATTTTCTTGTAGACGGCATGCGGGTTGGGGCATGCCCACTCTAAGTAGTGCCCATCCATAAATAGCATCTTTTGGTCCCTGGCGGCGTTCTCGCATTTTTAAAATCCTCGACCTAGCCCGCTATGCCTGTGGTTTTAAAAAAGCTCGGGCCTTGCCAGGAACCAAAATCTACTATTTCCGGATGGGCACTAAGTAAGGGCTCGCGCTAAAATGTGAAATTATTTTTTCGCGGCCCTAAACCGTGAAGAACGACTCGATCGGCATGTTCGCCGCCATCATTTCTTTGGCCCTGGCCGCTTCAAGTCCCCCATACCACAGGGAATTGTTAATATTGTTGAGATTTTCGGCCATTTTGTTCAGATCGCCGCCGCTGCCGTCGTAAGCTATTTTGATCAGATCACCGATCTGATCACCGCCCATTCCACGTTCGTAGATCATTTGCGCAACAGCCCAATTGTTTAACGCGAGGTCTTTGGCCTCGTGCGGCATGTCTTGCCGGAGGATACTATTGGTCGCAATTTCATCCAGAGGTCTGCGGGCAATCTCTACAACCGGCATGCCCTGTTCGATCATTTGGGTGGCCCTTGCCACATTCGTATGCCCGAAAATCAGGGCGCCGTTCACATCATTAAGATACTGGATGGTTTGATTCAGGTCGCCACCACTGTCATTGTATGCCAATTGGATCAACTGGTCGACCGCGTCGGTGCTCATGCCACGTACGTTGATAAGCTGGCCGATAACCCAGTCGTCCAAAATAAGGGCCTTTGCATCGGGCGGAATTTGTTGCTCAGTGGGGATACTGGTGGTCTGGGGGGAGACGACAGGTGGCCCGGAGTCCACGCCGCCTGTATCAGATTGCGGAACAACTGCGGTGGCCGTGGCGTCCTGTGGTACAACTGCGGTGGCTGTGGCGTCCTGTGGTACAACTGCAGTGGCTGTGGCATTCGCCGTTGCCGGGGCTTGCGCAACCGTCGCGGTGGCAGTTGCAGTAGCCTGTCCATCACCGAGATCCTGACTCATGCTGGTAAACATGTTTTGAAAGGTTTGCGGCAGTGGTGTATCGGCGCCCTTGGGTTTATACGGCAATGCGAGACCGAACTGCGGATACAGCACACCCGAGCTGCCGCCATTTAACTTAACGTCATCATAACTAACTTTAAACGCAGGCCCTTGCAGGCCTTCGACCAATTGTACTTTACCGGCATCGTCACCATCGCCTGTATCGAAATTCTGAATAGCCGCATTCTTGTTCTTATCAATTGATTGCATATGATTCCTCCTTTGTTGAAATCGTAATCAATTTATACATTTCCATTCGTTAGGTGTAAATCAGGGAATCCCTGAATTTCAGGGACAAAAATCTTAATTAGGTGTTCTAAAATGTATCAAAAGAGGGTAGGTGGAAAATCGGTGAGACGTGCTGTTCACGGTTGTGATTAATTGGGGGCAAAAGGCCCCAATGGTGACCTTCCGGGATGACCTGAAGCCGGGACGCAAGAAATGTGAAATTGTTTCTTCGACAGCCCTAAAACACGGCCTGGTCGGCCCATTTCTGGAATAACCCGAAAAAGCGGCTGACATGCAGTCCGTCCACCAGGCCGTGATGTACCTGGACCGACAAGGGCATGACGACCCGGTCGCCCACCGGTGTGAATTTACCCCATACAATGCGGGGGATCGCATCAGCCGGTTCAAGGTTAACCGGATTGGTGATTGACGTAAACCGCAACCAGGGCAGGCTTGAAATGAACAGGTAGTCATCGCGCCCCGGCCCGTCTTCAAGAGATGGGCTGTCCTTGGCGGCGGCAATGGCATGCTCCGTGCGCCGGAAAAATACTTCCATATCTTGCGTATATTTACTTTCGCAGAAACAGAACAGGTCGCCTTCGGTCAGCACCGTAAAGGAAGGATGGACTACGTCGTGCACCACCGGTTGCGCATCGCGAATGCGTATCCGGAACTCTTCGATAGCGTTGGCCGCCCGGCTGACGCCATACAAAACCGCCTTGAACATCGACAGGCGCTTTGTTTTGCACCGTTGCTGCAGGGCGGTAATGTCAGGCTCCGCCGAAATACTCAGATAGGGGTAGTCCAACCCGGAGAAAAACCGGTAGAGATTCCGTCGGGGCCACGTGGCCAGATCTATCGATTTCATCTCATATCCGCCTGTCCCTTGAATTGATAGTAGCATTGGGCGCAAAGCGATTCGTAAGTGACGTTGTCCTTGCCGTCAATGGCGAGTTGGGCACCTTCGAACACAAAGCGTCCGTCGACTTTGCGACCATTGGCGACAGCTTTGCGGCCGCATTTGCAGATGGTTTTCAACTCTTCGATACTGTGCGCCAGAAGCAACAGCCGGGCGCTGCCCTTAAATCCGTTCAACTGGAAATCGGTGCGTAAGCCGTAGCAAATCACCGGAATCTGCCGCAGCACGGCAACCTTGAAAAGTTGATCAGCCTGCGCTGTGGTCAAAAACTGGGCCTCGTCCACCAGAACGCAATGGATCGGGCCCTTTTGTCGGTTCCAGGCGTCGATCAGGCTGTACAAGTCGTCTCGCTCGGCGGCCAGGATATCGGCCCGACGCTGCACCGCCAGCCGTGACACCACTTCGTCGTCGCCTTTGGAATCGTGTTTCGGTTTAATAATCAGGGTGTTCATCCCCCGTTCGCGGTAGTTATAATCGACCTGAAGCAACGCCGTCGATTTGCCGCAGTTCATCGCGCCGTAGCGATAGTACAGTTTGGTCATGTGTTAACCCCGTTTGGCAGTTTAAAATAAATACGTCAAAAATGTACTACAGGTGTTGTCGGTGTTGCAACAGGATAAAAACGGGTCTTCGGTTGGGCATGGCCCATGAGTTTCAAGTTTCCAATTCCCAATTTCCAGTTTCAAACCGCTTCCCGCAAAGTAATTGAAATTCATGGCGCAGCCGTGTTAGAGGTTGGGGCGATAGCAGCCCCACACCTCAACCGGGCGGATGCAGATGCACATTCCTGAAATTATCCTTAAAAAGCGTAACGGCGGCACATTGAGCCGGCCGGAAATCAATCATTTCATCGACGGTTACTGCGCCGGCGATATCCCCGATTACCAGGCGGCCGCGCTATTGATGGCCATCTGGTTCAACCACCTCGACCACGATGAAACCCTTGCCCTGACCCTGGCCATGCGCGACTCCGGAGAAATTGTGGACCTGTCGGCGATCTCCGGTGTCAAGGTCGACAAACACTCCACCGGCGGGGTAGGAGACACCACCACCCTGGTGACGGGGCCTCTGGTGGCGGCTTGCGGCGGCAAGGTGGCCAAAATGTCCGGGCGGGGACTGGGGCACACCGGCGGCACCCTGGACAAGCTGGAAGCGATACCGGGGATGTCGGTTTCCCTGGACATGGAACGGTTTCGCCGCATCGTGTCCGCGTGCGGCCTGGCCGTCATGGGCCAGACCGCCGACCTCGTGCCGGCCGACAAAAAACTCTACGCATTGCGGGACGTGACCGGCACCGTGGACAACATGGCGTTGATCGCCGGCAGCATCATGAGCAAAAAACTGGCCTCGGGCGCCGACGCCATTGTGCTGGATGTAAAAACCGGCAACGGCGCCTTTATGCCCGACCCGACCGCTGCGCGGCAACTGGCCGGGTTGATGGTGACCATCGGCAATCAGGCGGGCCGTCGCACCGTGGCCCTGGTGACCGATATGAACCAACCCCTGGGCAATGCCGTGGGCAACGCGCTGGAAGTGCGCGAGGCGATCGAGATCCTGCAGGGCCGGCATGCAGGCGATTTGAAAACAGTCTCCCTCGCCCTGGCGGCTGAAATGTTGCTGTTGGGCGGACAGGCGACCAATATCGCCAACGCCAACCAAATGCTGGCCCGGGCCCTCGAGTCGGGTGCCGCCCTGCGGCATCTGGCCCGAATGATCGAATTGCAAGGCGGCGACCCAACGGTTTGCCGCGCCCCGGACCGTCTGCCCCGTGCGCAACATATCATTCCGGTCACCGCGGACACCGCCGGTTTTGTCGCCGGATTCGATACCGCCGCCCTCGGTTCGGCGGCCCGGCTTTTGGGTGCCGGCCGGTTGACCAAGAACGACACCATCGATCCGGCCGTGGGGCTTTGGATGCGCAAACGATTGGGAGACCGCGTCGCTCCGGGTGACATTTTGGCTGACATGCATATCAATGCCCCCCGCAATCAGGCCGACGTTACCCAACGAATAAAACAAGCCGTTATGATCGCCGCCCGGCCGCCAACGCGGCCCGCCTTGATCCATGACCGAATCACCCAACCGGTCGACGCTACCATCCACCGTGAACTCACATGAGGAGATCAAATGCAACCAGAAGAATTGGCCCGCTACGTTGATCATACCCTTCTCAAAGCCGTGGCCACCCCAACCGATGTCCGTCGAGTATGCCGGGAAGCGCTGGCGCATCACTTTTATGCCGTCTGCGTGAATCCCTGCCATGTGCCGCTGGTCAAGCAGGCACTGAATTCTTCGCAAGTCAAAACATGCAGTGTGACCGGCTTTCCCCTGGGCGCCAACGCCCCGGCGCTAAAGGCCCGTGAAGCCGCCCTGGCCGTGGAACAAGGGGCGGACGAGATCGACATGGTCATGGCCGTCGGTCTGATGAAACAAGGAAACGCGACTGCCGTTGAGCAGGACATTGCGGCCGTGGTCAAGGCTGCCGGCGCCGCCGTGGTCAAAGTGATCATCGAAACCTGCTACTTGACCAAAGACGAAAAAATAACGGCCTGCAAAGCCGTGGAAAACGCAGGCGCCCGGTATGTCAAAACCTCCACCGGGTTCGGCACCGGCGGCGCCACCGTGGCCGACGTGGCCCTGCTGCGCGCCACCGTGGGCGATCGGTTGAAAGTAAAGGCTTCAGGAGGTATCGGCAGTTTAAGAGACGCCCTGGCCATGATCGCCGCCGGCGCCGACCGTATCGGCGCCAGCGCCGGTGTAGACATCATAAAGGAATTGAAGGGGTGAAGACATTGCAGGGCAACCGCATTTACAAATCATCACCGTTGGTGGGCACGGCCCACCCTACCGACCATTGCTGTTGGGTAGGATTGCAGGGTGGGCCATGCTCATCGGATTGGGCTGTTTTGGCGCAACACTTAACCAAAGGAGAGGAGCATGAAGAAAGTCCGTTGGGTGCATTGGGTTGTAATCGGATTGGCAGTATCACTCTGTATCGGCGGCACGGCATGGGCTGCAAAACTGCGCATCGCCATGGTAACCGATGTTGGCGGGGTGAACGACCAGTCCTTTAACCAGTCCGCCTGGGAGGGCTTGACCAGGGCCGGCAAAGATTTCAAAATGAAAGTTGCCTACAAGGAATCCAAACAGGACGCGGATTACGGCCCCAACATGGAAACCCTCACCGACGCCGGTTACGACCTGATCTGGGGCATCGGTTTTCTAATGGGCGACGCCATCAAGGAGACCGCCGAAATCAATCCGGACCAGAAGTACGCCATCATCGACTTCACCTACGGCGCCAAGACCCCTTCCAACGTCACCTGTGCCGTGTTCCAGGAAGAAGAACCCTCTTTTCTAGTCGGCTACATCGCCGGCAAAATGACCAAAACCAACAAAGTCGGCTTTGTCGGCGGCATCAAATTCCCCCTGATTGAAAAATTTGAATACGGCTACATGGCCGGGGTCAAAATGGCCAACCCCCAATGCGAAATCCTGCGCCAGTACGCCGAATCCTTCACCGACGCCGCCAAGGGCAAGGCCATCACCAACAACATGTACCAGCAAGGTGCCGATATCGTGTTTCACGCCTCGGGCGGGGTGGGGGACGGTGTTATCGAAGCGGCCAAGGAGAAAAACAAATGGGCCATCGGCGTCGACAAGGATCAGAACTTTCTGGCCCCGGCCAACGTCCTGACATCCGCCATGAAACGCGTGGACAACGCCATCTACGACATGGCCCGGCGCCTCAGGGACGGCGACGCCATCGGGGGCCAGACCGTGGTCTACAACCTTGCCAACGACGGCGTCGGCATCGCCCCCACCTCCGGCAAACATGTCCCGGCCGGCATTTTAAAGGAAGTCGACCAACTGATCGCTAAAATCAAGACCGGCAAGATCGTGGTTCCTGCCACCAAGGCCGCGTATGATAAGTTGCAGACGACAAGGGAAAAGTAATAATTAAGAATTAAAAAATAAGAATTAAGAATTGAGGTATGCTGTCATTTTTTCGCGAGCTCTAAAGCCCTGAGCCACTGCCGTAAGTTAATGGCATCGATTTTATATTTATAAATGATTTCCATCCACAATTCATAATTCAATGTCATTAACTTAAGGCCGTGGCTCAGGGCTTTTGCCTGTAGCCGATATTTGTAAAACACCCTTGCGTTGCGGCGGGCCGCCGGAGCGAGCAATTTGCGCATTTTGGGACATTTCCTGGATTCCCGCCTGCGCGGGAATGACGACGTAGG
>JANQIE010000159.1 GCA_028282295.1 Desulfobacterales bacterium
GGAGTCCTCCGGCTTTCCCGAAGGGTAAAAAATATGGCAAAATCGACCCCATCCTTTGAATGCACCCGGGGTTTGATCTGTCGATAGGGTTTCGTTTTCTGATAGCGTGCCACATATCAGCGACGTACCCTCTCTTTGCCATGTTTTTTATGCAACGTTGGGGTTAAAATAGAAACGGAAAGCAAACCGCTTTCAAAGAAATATGTTGTTTGAAAACAGTGGTTTTGCTATGGCATTTTGTGAAAAAATTCCGCAACTGTCAATTCTAAGGGCTCGCGTAAAAATAATTTTGCAACTCGATAGTTTCATCTTCTTTTTGAGTACGTAATTTAATATGGAGGTGGCATGCCGAAGCTCACGCGTATTTTACATCTTTCAGATCTTCACTTTGGAACGAAAGCTGATGCCGAAAACTGGCATGGGCGTTTGGCCAAAGAATGATACAGACCAAAACCTCGAACCACTCATCCAAGACTACCGCCGAAATGCTGAGGCGCTTTATGAAAACCTGCCGCTGATCGGATTTCGCACCAAACTGCGGGTGCCGATTCGCATTGAAGATATTTATGTGCCCCTGCGAGCCATGGTCGATCTGCGGGCCACCGGTCCAGCCTGCTTCGCCGATTCCGAAGACGCCGAAAGAAAATTGGATCGTGCCGGCAAGTGCGACGATATCGCCTTACCCGAAACCTTCATAAGGGCCAAGGACCTTAACCGTCGCGGCATCGTCATTTTAGGCGATCCGGGTTCAGGAAAAACTACGCATTTAAAAAGACTCCTGTTGTGGTGTTTACGCCAGGACTCCGACGAAATAGATCTTCCCCAAGACATCATACCGGTCTTCTTACCGTTGCGCGAATTGTGTGATCTGAATCAGGGGCTGGATGCCTTTATCGAGACCCAGTTGGACAACCCCCACCTGGGAACACCCAAAGGATTCGGTCGGCAACTCGTGGATCGTGGTAATCTGTTGTTCCTGCTCGACGGATTGGATGAAGTGGCCGATCCGGACCACCGGGTACGTGTGGCCCGTTGGATCGATGACGCCTTGAAGATACACCACACCTGTTGGTTTATCGTCACCTGCCGTTTTGCCGGTTATACCGATAACGCCCGCCTATGTGAACAATTCCTTGAGATGCACATACGTCCCCTTTCTTTTGATCAAGTCGAAACCTTTGTGCGCAATTGGTATAACATCGTCGAAACCGGCCTATCCAAAGATCGCCGCCAAGCCGAAGTGATCGCCCAAGAGCGTTCCCAGGATCTGATTACAAAATTGAGCCAACCTGAATTTCGCGCCCGGCGGGTGTTCGAACTCACCCGCAACCCCTTGCTGCTAACAAATTTATGCATAGTCCACCGCGACCGAGGCAACCTGCCCCATGACCGGGCGCGACTCTACGAAGAATGTACCGACGTTCTGTTAGAACTCTGGAAAGCCGCCATCGGCTATCAAACCCGGGTGGACGCACGCAGTGGGCGCAAAATTTTACAACCCGCGGCCCTGTGGCTGCACAAGGAAGAAGGTCGCACCCGGGCCAAGGCCGCCGAACTAGCGCCGGTGATCGAACCGGCCTTAAAGGACACCGGCTGGCCCCATGGCAGTGCCGAAGCGTTTTTGGAAGTTGTGCGTGACGAAAGCGGCCTGTTGACCGGTTGGGACCATGAACACTACGGATTTATGCATCTGGGCTTCCAGGAGTATCTGGCGGCCCGCCAGATCCAAAACAACTATATATTCGATCCCAAGGTGCTCAGCGATCTGGCCGACCGGTTCGGCCAGAGCTGGTGGCAAGAAGTCACCTTGTTGCTGTTATCTTTGGAAAACCCCTGTCTGTTTATTCCGTTTATGCGTGAGCTGACCCGAAGAAACGGATTTACCCAACATCCGGAACTACTCGAAATGTGCCTCGACGACGCCGCTGAAAAACCGGTCTTGCCCTTTATGGAACTACTGCAGGCCGGGGCCGGCCGGGACATTGACCACTGGCGGCGTCAATTGGCCGCGCTCAAACTGGTCGCGCGTCTAGACAAGGAGGCACTCAGCGCCTTAATCCCGGAACTGTCCCAACACCCCTACGACAAGATTCGTCAGTACTTTGATCAGCGCACAATGCACGAAGGCCAAAAAATCGTTTACGCTCCGCAAGGCGGCTATGAACTGGTCTATATCCCCGGCGGCAAGTTTTGCATGGGATCGCCGGCGTCTGAAGCAGAACGGGATGATGATGAAAGTCCACAACACCCGGTACGCGTGTCGGACTTTTACATGGGGCGCTATCCGGTAACCAATGATGAGTATGGCCGTTTTTTGGCTGAAAACCCTAAAGTTAAAAAGCCAGAATTTTGGGCCAAGCGCGAGTATAATCAACCCCGACAGCCCGTAGTCGGCGTGAGCTGGGAGGAAGCTTGCCAGTATGCCCGTTGGGCCGGCCTACAGCTTCCGAGTGAAGCCCAGTGGGAGTATGCCTGCCGGGCCGGCACCGATACACGGTTTTATAGTGGCGACAGCGAGCAGGATCTTGACCGGGCGGGATGGTATAGAAAAAATTCGGACCACAAACTGCAATCCGTCGGTCAAAAAGAGCCCAACGGATTCGGGCTTTACGATATGCACGGCAATGCCTGGGAGTGGGTGAGGGATGATTGGCACAATAACTACGAAAATGCACCGAATGACGGAAGCGATTGGATTGATGAGCCCAGAGGTCCGGAACGTGTTTTCCGCGGCGGCGGCTGGAGCATCCCCGCCTGGTACTGCCGGTCGGCCTGCCGCAGCGGGAGCCTGCCGGACAACCGTTATGACAGCCTCGGGTTCCGGCTCGTCCTGCGCCCAGGTCAGTGAGCCAAGCAACGGCGGCATGGAGCGGCTCAGTCGAATGGAGGGCCGTGCGGTAGCCGGACCGGAATCGGCTGAGCCGATCGATGCCACCCGGCAGGGCCGAAAATACTATCATTCTATACCGACAATCAAAGAAATATACGTCATGGCACTACAACTTAAATTCTTCATCGTTCCCGTCAGGGCGGCACAACAAGCCGAAAGCGAAATCAATGCTTTCCTCAGATCTGTACGGATCACCAGCATCCAGCGTGAGTTCGTGGCTCAGGGCGAAAATTCTTTTTGGAGCCTGTATGTGGAATACTTGGCAGATGATAAGCGAAATGCTGAAAATACCGGGAGTAGCAAAAAAACCAGGATCGATTATAAGGAAGTATTGCCGTCAAAGGCATTTGCGCTTTTCGCTAGTGGCCATCCGCAAATAGCATCTTTTGGCCCCTGGCGGCGTTCTCACATTTTTAAAATCCTCGACATAGCCTGCTATGCCTGCGGTTTTAAAAATGCTCGGGCCTTGCCAGGAACCAGAATTTACTATTTTAATTCAACGTGCGTGTGTGTTACTCACCGCCGGTTTTACGATAATGCTCTTTTGGGGGCTGGTGTTCATTGCCGCCTTCAGGGTCTCAGGTTGGCGTCCTCGGTTTGTGCCTGCGGTGCAGGGGGGAGGTTGGAACGGATAAATACGTTTTGCTGCATCGATTTGACCACCCGGTCGATCTGCTCAACACCGCGCCGGATTTCCATGATGCCCTGCTTTGAGGCGCGGGTCATTTCGGGGATATCACGACTGCCCAGTTCCGTGTTGGCCAGAATTTGTTTGGCAATAATCAGGCTCTGCTCGATACCGGCCAGGATCTGCTTGACACTGCCCACATTGTCGACAACCCCGTCGCCGACTTTCTGCAACGTCGCCAGGTTGGCCTGAACGCTGTCCATGGTGGCTGGCGCCTTGGCCGAGGCGATATAAATCTGATCCAGAATCGCATCGATTTTTTCCAGCTCGGTGTTCAATTTTGCTGCCAGGGCCCGTGATTTGAGCACCTGGCCGGCAATTCCCCGGCCTTGCTGCAAATCACCGGTGATTTGTTCCAGATGGGTCAAGGTGTTTTCCGCGCGCGTGAGCAGGGCGTACAACGGACCGTCCGGGTCACGCAAATCGCGGGTCATGGTCGCAAAATCCTGAATAGCGGCCATCAACATTTTGGCGGTTTTTTCCACCTCGAATTCGCTTAGAAGCGCCGCGATCGATTTTTTTTCACGGGACCGGATTTTCTCTCCCTCCTGTATCTGGAGCGATTTGGGGCTGCCGGGTTTAATCGAAACGTATTCCGACCCGATAAAGGTGGGACTTTCCACCATGGCCTCCGAATCCTGGCGGATGCGTGTCGCGTAGGCTTCGAGAATCGCCAGCTCAACCCGCACCTTGTTTTCGATCGGTGTAATGCCGGTCACCTTGCCGATGTTGGCTTTGAACAGCTTTACTTCGGCATTGACCGCCAGGTTGTACCCTTCGTTGAAAATTGTATAGTAGTGCACATACGATTTGAACCAGTCCTTGCCGCGGCCGATGCTGATTATTGACATGATCAGCAGGGTCATCACGATTATGATGAATACCCCCACGGCTTTTTCTTTACGGTTAAATTCCAGTTCCATCGTATTTGTCCCTAACGCATGTCCACCGGCATGAAATCCACACCGATGGTTGTCGCGTTGCCGCCTTTATTCCTCTTTGAGGCATGTTGCAAACAGCCGCCGGTCAGCGTGATTTGACGAGTGGCAATCTCCTGATTCAAATCGTGGTCGTGCGATGTAAAGATAACCGGTGTGCCGGCCTGGTGGCGCGCAGCAATCAGATCTCTTAAAACGCCGATTTTATCGTGCCCCACAAAGTCTTCCGGTCGTTCAAGAATCAAAATGTGCGGGTTTTTCACAATCTCGCGGATCGCAATCGCCTGGTGCACCTGTAAACGGCCGGCTTCGGCCGGACGCCGGTCGAGCACGGCTTCAAGTTCAAAACGCCGGCACAGGTCAAGGGTGCGCTCGCGCAGGTGCAACCTGAGTGTATTTTCGGCGTAGTACCGCATCAACAACAGATTCTCACGAATCGTTTTGTTGCTGATCAAAGCAGCCTGCGGGCCGATGTAGCCGATTTTGCGTTTGACCGGCAGCAGGTTGCGGTACGAGGCAAAGTCGACCGGGTGCCCCTGAAACCGGTAAACCCCCTTTACCGGATGAATAATGGTTGCCAAGGCCCGCAGCAGGATATTGGCGTCGGCGATCGAATCGCTTTTAAGGGTCAACGCATCCGTGGCAGCCACGGACAGGCTGAACGATTTGAGCCGGGTATCGCCCTGGTTTGCGGCAATTTGATAGTCGATCAATTCAGCCTGCATGACCCCTCGTCCATGAACATGGTATCGCGTGTCTGGCCGGACGCCCTATAAATAAAACGAAAATGAAATTAAAATGTTGATCACCAGACAATTAAAAAAGCACTCCACCGACGCGTGGGAGGTGCCGATCGGGATATCGGTAAAGCGCCGTTTGGTGCGAAAACCATGGTAAAGGCAGGTAATGGTAATCGTAACGCCGAAACAGACCCCCTTCACAATCCCGACCATGATATCGGCCAGGCTCACCGCGTGGGCGATTTGCGCCAGGAAATTACCGGCCGACAGATTTGTAAACGCCCACACCACCCCATAGCCGCCGATAATCGACACCAGATCGTAGACAAAAATCAAAAGCAGGATCGCAGTGGTAATCCCGAGCAGGCGCGGCAAGCAAACGATGCGGACCGGATTGATGCCCATCATTTCCAGCGCCTTGATCTCGTTGAGCACGTTCATGTAGCTGATTTCGATGGTAACGGCCGTAGCGGAACGCAAAATGATCAGCAACGCTGTAATGATCGGCCCCAATTCGCGGATCACCAGAAACACGATGATCTTACCCAATTCATAGTGGTTGCTGAGCTTGGCGAACTGGACGATCAGGGTGCTGCCGATAATCAGCGCAATCGGAATGACAATCGGCAGCACCTGCACGCCGGTGTAGTAGAGCTGTTCCAGCGTCACCCGGCGGATCAGGGCCCGGCCGTTGGCATCCGGCAGACCGATATACCTGATGATCCGGTAGGCAAAGGCGCACATGTTCACCACATGATTCAGTGAACGGAGCGACTGGCGCCCGATATATCCCGCGATATGTTCCATGTTCGACAGCACCGTGCATGCGTTATGGACTGCTTCAGATAACATCGGCACGAATCCTGATGCGCTTGAACCGGGACACGGCCACCGTCGGGACACCTGCCGATTTTCAAATACGAGCGGTTATTCTATTGAAAAGCCGATTCGATTGTTCCATAAGTAGTGTCCATCTGGAAATAGTAGATTTTGGTTCCTGGCAAGGCCCGAGCATTTTTAAAACCGCAGGCATAGCGCGCTATGTCGAGGATTTTAAAAATGCGAGAACGCCGCCAGGGGC
>JANQIE010000247.1 GCA_028282295.1 Desulfobacterales bacterium
GTAGAAAATGTCATCGGTTGAAAAATCTTCGTTTTACTTTTTTGAGCCTAAGCCATCGAAATTTATGGGTTTATCACTTTTTCGTTCAGGCACTAATTAAGGCGTTGGACAGTTTTTTTACCAACGCCTTTTTTTTATGACGGATAAACAAGCTGTGGGTTGGCGCCATCTCCTTTTTGCTTAAGTTTTCCCATCGTTTTTCGATTAATAAAGCACACGATTAATAACGCACAGTTATCATTTTTCAGCTTTTCCGATAACGTGCAACGCTCTGGCCGATTGATATTATTGGGCCGGGATAAGGTTAAAATCGTTTTTTTCTGAATGAAACCAAAACACATCATTGCGCTTCACATTGTCCTTTTCCTGGCGTTTTTTTCCCTTTTTGTCGCAAATAACTGGAACAAGCAAATCCTCTACCTGAATGACGGGCGGATAATCGAGACACGAGAAACCTGGGAATCCCTGGGGGATATTTTTTATGAAACCGATGACGGGATTCTGCATTCGATCAAAACCGCCGATGTGGCTAAAAGCGCCAATGCAACCTTCGCAAGCATCGAGGGCTGGGTGACAATCCTTGGCCGCGAAGTGGCGCTAAAGCGAGGGGTTTTTGCGATTTTATGGGATAAACGCGTTTGGGTGGGGTATGTTTTAGCGGTTTGCGGATGGTTCGCAATTGCCGTTGCGCGCCGGCTTAAAACACGCAAGCAACCGGAAACGGAAACAGACGCCGGTTTCGAAAAACTGCTGAGACTGCCCGTGGATCCCGAGGCGCCGGATATTGAGAAGATTGTAATATATTTTCTTAATTTATTCCTGTTACAAAACAATGCGGAACAAATAGATAAATACAAGTATAAACGTATCGCGGGGCAAGGTAAGTCAAACACCGCAATTTATGAATTGGGCGTTCGCCAGAACGGCAAATGGCTGCATCGCAGAATGTCCTTGGGGCGAATCGGTGAGAGCGCCGGCTCCCGGAGTAAATGTTTTCATGCAATTTACGATACCCCGATTGTGATCAAAATCCCTCCCCAGCCTGTTAACGATTTCAATGACTATGTCAAAAATATCCAGGCGGACAAGCGCATCGCCGGGCTGCTGGCGCCGCGTGACTGCCTGACCCCCAGTGTGACAATCGTTCTCGCGCGGCTGCCTTCTTTTCTGGAAACTGTGGGCCGGTGCGACATTAAGAACGAGCAGAAATGCATCCAAACACTCAACCTTTTTACCGAGTATCATAAATTTCTCAAGATCGGCGACCAGTACGCTTTTTTTATGGATCTCGCCAGATATTTTTTTCTGGGGAATATTTTAGATGAGTTGCATGATGTCGACCATGAACTCACAAAGGAGATCTCGAATTACCAGGATTTAATCTGGACCGCCGAGGATTTTGGCGCCCGGTATGGTGACCATGCCGTGGATATCTGTTTCAAACTTCAGCATGTATTCAAAGCCTTTGACACGGCCTTAAATGATTCCGACATCCTGCCGTATGAAAAAAAAGCGTGGTTCGTCCGATCTTTGCTCCCGGAAGATGAGATGCATGACACCCCCCAAATGCCGGTTGCAATAGCGGCAATTTTACAATCCCTTAAAAAAGAATACGCCGATCATTACGGAAAATACAATGCGCTTGTCAAAAATTATGTCAGGCATGTCGCTTTCCGGCAAAAAAGAACGCAGATCCAGAGTATATGCACGAATCTTATCGAAATGCTGGCCTGGCTGGGGTCCAAATATGTGGCGATGCGAGACCTCAAGCCCGACAACCTTACCATTATCGGCGACCCTTCAAATTATCCACATTTTTTGAACTCAGCCGACGATTTCAGGATCGGGTTTATCGACGTTGAAACGGCGGCTTATGCCAATCCGCACGACAGGCAAATCGACCAGCCCATCCTTGCCTTGACAGCTTCCTATGCAACACCGTCCCACATGCTGCCCAATGACCTCTTGGGCAAAATTCATGACGATACCTGCTACATTCTGCATCTGCAGGATTGGTATGCCACAATCGCGCTGATCCATGAAACGATTACCGGTGCCAAGCTGTTTGTAAGTACCGCCGGGATGTTAACGCGTATCAGAAAAAAATACATGCAACACCTTGAGAGCGCGGACGAAACACTCGCTTTTTTCAAAGCGGCCAGTCCGAAGTTCTGGCATACGGCCGCCACCGAGTTCAACCGAAAAATCAAACAACGGAAAAACCTGCTCAAATCCGTGCAAGTGGAACTTTCCGATGGAAGTAAACAGCTATTTACGGACGCAGCCCAAAAAGCACGCCAGTACAATCCAGGCCACGCGAACCGGCTGATGGGGATAGGCTCAAATACTTCCGCCTACGAGATACTTGAGCTGATGTTCAGGCACGTATACGAAACAATGCACGTCAAGGGACAGGCCGCACGCGCGCAAAAAATTAGATAGTGTCCATCCGAAAAACTATTCCTTCTCAACCGGAAACGTCAGACTGGCGCCGAACCACCCGATGACGGTGATCAGCGGGATCAGGCTGAACACCAGCAGACAATACAGCACCCCCACCCCCCCAAGCCTCAGAATCGCCGGGTCGACCAGGCGCCACACAAACGCCACGATGGAAACAAGAAGCAGTATTGTCGTCAGCTTTTGTTTGATGGCAACGGCGCGCAACGGTTGCGCAAAGTAGTTGAGCCACCAGGTGTAGTAGCCGGTGCTGATGCCGACAATATTAAAGAGCACGCCTGCGCCCAGGCAGTGAAAGGCCGTTGTTTCAAATGCCTGCCCACCGGTGATGAGGTAAAGCAGGCTGAAGACGGCCGTGGAGAACATGAACACGATGGGAAAATGAACTGTCATCGGATGCGGGTGTCGCCGCAAAAACGGAAAGCGGGTGATCAAGGCTTCCAAAAAGGCCGGCATTGCCACTTCCGGCACGGCTTCGGTTTTCAGGGTGCCGATTTGCGGATACCGTTCCAGCACTGCGCCGTCATGAGGCGCGGCCTGCAGGTCGGTGGTCAGGTCCTGGCCGGCATTATGGCGTTTCATGTGCTGTCCGCCGCGCCACATTTTGCTTGCGGAGACATCGTAGACTTTGCCTTGGTGGGCGATGTAAACCGGTTGGCCGTTTTCGCCGTTATAACGGGCTAATTCTTCCTGCGAGAATTCTTTCATGGTATTTATCCTTTAAAAGTCATTAACTTAAGCCGTTCATACGATGAGTTGTCAGTTATCAGTAAAGGCACACTGACAACTGAACACTATAATTTCTGCGCACGCCCTGATATCAACCGCTGATCAACTTCACCAACACAACCACCAGCAGCGCCGGCGGGAAATAACTGGCCCGGTTAAAAAGCTGCATGGCCAGCGCCCGGTCGTGCCGGGTGTAAAGGCGATAAGCCGGCCAAACCAGCAAGACGCCGGTAACGCATAGAACCGTGACATAGTAAAACGGTTCGAACCGGGTCTGGGACAGACCGAACAGCAGCAGGCTGATGACGACGGTCAGGCCGATGCTGCCCATGATGAACCGCGCGGTCCGCTTCAACCCGAAGGTTACCGGTATGGTTTGTGCCTTTAAACGCCGGTCTTCTTCCATGTCGATCCAGTCATTGGGCAGGTTCTGGCCGCCGATTTCCCAAAAAAACAGGCACAGGAATAAAAAGATCAGATAAACCGCCGAGGGATTGGGATCGACCGCGAACACCGCGGCCATGGCGCCGGATGTTTTGACCGCGCCGGTGATAAAGACGCGGATGTAACTGACGCGCAACATCAGGCAGTAAACCGCCTCTAGCAGACAACCGGCGAGAAAGATCCAGACACACACCGGGTTGAGCAGGTAGGCGCCACACACGGCCACGGCGGCCCAGGCCAGGACCCACAGCACACCGGCCCGCAGGCTTAAATGACCGCACGCCAGCGGATGCCGGACCAGGACCGAGTCCAGATCGCTGCCCGTATCGCAAAATCCGCCTTCCTGATACTTCTGCCTGTCGCTGCGGTAGTCGACTACGTCGTTGAGTGCGTAGACGGCGGTGTAGCCGGCAAACGTTGTAATCAACCCCAAGACAACAATGCCCGGTGAGGGAAAACGGCCCAGCCACAACAACGCGGCCACGGCCGGGGTGGTCATATCGATCAAGCCGTGGGGGGTGCGCGACAAGGCCCAGAAGAGCTTCAGGCGGGCATAGGCCGGGTGTGCTTTGATATGCGAAAAATTCACGATGATGATCCTTATGCGGTAACGAAGAGACGAATGGTCTTAGGGTTCGCAAAAAAATTAATTCCACATTTTGTGCATCCGTCTTCAGGTCATCCTGGCTCTATCTTCGGCCCCAAAATCCTCGCCATAGCCTGCTATGGCTGCTTTCTTAACCCCGCAGATCGAACCAGGATGACCTGACTCCGGGCGCCTAAAGTGTGAAATTAATTTTTCGCGAGCCCTTAATGCGTGACTTGGGACCATACCTTATTCAAAGTAACTGCGTCAAGCCAATGAGAGTCGAATCACTGAGTAGCGCATTCGGCAATCATCTCAGTCAAGACCTTTAACAGATGAACTATATCCGATACGGCTCCGAGCTGTTTTGTATGGATTGGTGTTCGAGCAGAACGATGGGTTTCTCAAAGCGTCGATCCGTCATTACGTGTTTCATGCGACCAAAAGAGAGCGAAGGAAGCTCAATTATGATGTGCGCGCTTGGTTTGCACAGCAGGATAATGGGCGCCGGTTTCTATTAGGCTGTTAATTTCGGTAGCACTAAACCGCTTGGCGAATTTCGACTTCGGATTAAGCACCAAATCTCCCCCGAGGGTGGCGCTAAACAAATACCGCGCACCAACACAGACATAATACGCACCATAATCGACAGAGCGCTTTAGCTCCTGCGCGGATGAAAAAAAAGGAATAACCGGCCTGTCGTCCGAAGTCGGAAACGCCATGATTTTCAGCGTTTCGTGAGTCTTGATCACACCTGCATCAGCGATTTCCGGTACAATGACGATATACACTTTTGACGCCAGCAAAATCTCGTAAAATCCTGGGAGATAAGCAGGTTCATAAAAAGCCATCTTCAGTAAGGTTTCAAGATTGCCTTTAATCCATGTCGCCATAGCTCGCCTTTCATTGTTTGTTATGATGTCGCATAAATAAACCAAACCGGCGACAAGTTTGCATTACAATAGCACGCGTTGCCCTTTTCTGGGAGGCCACGCTTTTATCACTTGTCTGCGCTGCAAACTTTTAATCACAAGCCGGGTGCATGCCTTAACGGACACACATTGCGCTATAAACCGTTCCAAAACCGATGCGAACAAATATGCGCCGGAATCTCTAAACTTATCTTCGTTCACCACAAGGGTAATTTCGACTCCCAGACAAAAAGACCGTCCCAACCGCATGGCGACACGTTTGTGTGTGATTCGCTCAATGCTTTCAATTTGTTGCCGGGTCACCGGGCAGGCGTGGACGTCGTACAGCCCGAGCAGGTCTTTAAGCCCCTGACCTTCATTGAAATCGAGCAATTGATGATTCAGAGCCAAGTGCGATATCAAACGCCATTGCATCAGGCCGTCCGGTTTAAGGCGATGGGGCAAAGTGGGCTCGATCAAGCAGGCAACTCCTTTGACAGGCCCTTGGCCTTTTAGAAAAAAATCCTTTTCAGATCTCGTAGGTGCCATTTTGGAAGGCAGATCCCGGTTGGTGCAGGTGGTGTGGGCCGTGAAAGTGACGCATGGAGGCACTACGGCAACCATGTCGGCATCGGTGAACGACAGCGATGCGTCCATGCCGTCGTCACCTTTGCGAAGAGATTTACGGTAGCGCAGGTGCCAGTAGGCTTCATCGTCTGTTTGGGCATTAAAATGGGACAGGCCGTAAAAAGGTTGGTATTCAACGTCATCACGGCCCAACCCGGTGCTGCCTGTTACTTTATCGATGCTGAAAATCTCGATGGCGTTCTTGTTTTGAACGTCATGGTTAATCGGATACTCCGCATTCTCGCGCCCGACCTGCACCGGCATGGTGGTCATGGTAAACAGATTGACAGCGGGCGTAGCGTACAAGCTGAAGGTATTTTTACTAATCGGGAGGCGCCCGGCATCATTGATATCAAGATAAATACTAATTTCCAAAACATTACCGCTAAAATGTCGAATCTGTTTTAGGCCGGAAATTTCAAAAAACATGAATTTTTCGGCAAAGGCAAAATACTCGAAAAGCAGTCGGTTGCCATGCAAGAATTCAGGCCAAGGCAGTATAGCCTCATTTTGGGCAAATCCCGTGGGCCTGAGACAGTTGCCGGGCAGGGTCAGGGCATCTTCCGGACTCCGCCGACCGTCCTGCAGCGTGGTATATGACACGATATCCACTTTAACCGCTCGGTTCATCAGCAGTTCGTAAAGCTTTAACGCCTGATAGTCATTAAGAAAAAAACGAAGCGAATCGGGCCATTCGATCAGGTTCAGCTTCATTTTTGTCGGCGTAGTCAATTCGATTTGAATGCCGCTGTCGGCTTCCAAACCAGGATTGAACGGATGGGCGATTCGGACGTCAGCGATCTCGACGGGCAGCAGCATAACATTGTCAGTGGTCTGGAATTCGAGCTGAATGCCCTCTACGGGCGGTGATTTAAGCTGAGTTCCTTTTTTAAACAGATGCCCTGACGGCGGCGTGTTTTTGAGCTCCGGCATGAATTTTATCACTGTCATGGCGGGCAACTGACGCATGAATTGAGGGTGGATGACTTGCAGTAGCGCTTCAGAAATCTCGGGAAAATGATCATCGATCTTCTTTTTAACACGGGCTGCCAAGAAAGAGAACCCCTCCAACAACCGTTCAGTGTGGGGATCTTCACAGCGGTCCGTTTCAAGCAGAAGCCGGGCGGCGATCTTGGGATACTTCTGGGCGAACTCCACTCCGGACGCACGCATGAAGGTCAGCTCGCGTTCATAATAGTGGCGCAAAAGATCATTCATAACCCGCCTGTTTCAAATGGCTAAATGTGGGTGTTTAAATAGTTGATGAGCTCGTAAAAGTCTCAAAAAAAAAATTGTGTCACACCACATGGTGTGGGTTTTGCGGCTTTGAAGGGCGACATAGGGGTCAACCTGATTGAGTTTTCGACTTTTACGAGGCCAAAATAGCGGCTGTTCAGTTATTTATTTCCCATATTAACCATCATGCTGATCGCCTTCTTCGAAATCCGCAACTTTAAAGAGCCGAATTCCAGTATGCTTATTTTTAATTAAGAAATCAGCTATGCGTTGATGTACAAAAATATACGCGTTCGAAGCGCCTCCCATTCTAAAAAGTAGGCGTTTTTCTTCTGGTATAGCGTCTAAAATGCTGACATCCAAATAGTATTTGTCAACAATAGCGTTATCGTCATCGTCGTCGTCAAAATCATCGTCATCAAATTTTTCATAAATTGAATATTTTCTGTCCCAGCAATCAATGTTTCGGTAGAAGTTTAAATACCAGTAGTTTTCATGCCATATCTGGTTGTCATCTATATATACAGCAGGATACAACTGCATATAGTCGATATTATATTTTTTTAACTCATCTCTGATCGCGTCGACAACCATCATACTTGCGCCATCCATTAATACATCCGTTAATACCCGCTTGCCTCCGGTTCTTCTGTCTTTTTCTTCAAAACCGTTTTTAAAAAAAAGAGGAGTTTCACCAAAATTCAGCTGTGTGAATGTGTAATCTCTATTTTCGGTTTTTCTATCAGCCACAATATGAATCTGGGTTGGCGTGAAACATGTTTGCGCAATGTAATATTGGTTATTATATTTGTTCATTTTGCTACCTCGAGTGTGTGGTTTGGGTATTTTCTTTTGTCTCTATTTATTGTTTTAGGGTTACGGTGTTTTCCCCCTTTATGTTTTGTGTGTTCTTCACCGTTATGATCTCGATCCAAGTCGCAATTAGTAGCCCCTTTAATATGTTCTGGAATATTGGTGCAATTGCCACATCCTATAGGGGCACCAATCTTAAAATTTTTGTAAATTTTCGTAAGAGGCGATCTGAATTTCTTGATTCGCCATAACACTTTTTTGCTTGTCAAGTTGACAATTTTTATAGTCTTTTTTTGAGAAGCATCTGGGTTATCGCCACATTTCTTCACTTTTGCTTTTATTTCTTGAAGGAGGTCTCGAACCGAGATGTGATAGTTTTCCAGATGATCATTGTCGTCATCATTCTGATTTTTTGAAGTAGACGGGTGGTTGCCTCTATGAAGCTGCACAGCAAGATGGCAAGCACCCGGTAAGGTGGCCGGAAGAAAAACTAAATTTCTTTTATTGTTAATATCATAACCTCTTTGTATCAACAAACTTTCCATCCCCGATAGACTTACGCCTGTAAATGAAATCAAGTGGTGAGCTTCCATATGAATGCCCTGGTTATAGGGATGGTCAGGATCATCCCCCACATTCTTTCTTATATTTGCAAGATATCCAGTCTTGCTGTAACTCCTAATTCCCTTTTTCAGGCCCATTGCAACATCTCCACACTTCAATTGTTATTTATAAACGACACAGCCTCGTTTCCGGCTTCTCTGGGTTGTGTGGCCGGCTTGTTTACATATCCGACAGCGGGTGTTTCGCTTGGTCTTTTCTTTTTTGTGAGCAATTGTGCTGTTTGTCGCGCCTTTTCTGAATTTTCCGCCGTTGCGTGCCTTGTTGAGTTTCTGGCCCAGTTTTTTCAAGGTGTCGATGGCGCCGAGAAAGTCTTCCACTGTTCGTGTAAAGGCATTAATTGCCGCTTTTGCCTGTTTTATTTTTTTGCCGGCTTTAGCGGCCTTGGTGCCGATAGCGGTCAGGCGCGCCAAAAGGGCCGTCGCTCTGGCCGCCGTGCCGGCGCCGGCTGATAAAAACGCCAAGGCAGCCATTAAAATAATTTCGAGCGCGGCGTATCCGCCGCCCTTGCCGGCCAGATAAACGTAAAAATTGGGGGGCACCGCTTCAATAAACAGGCTCAAATAAGCAAAGTAGGTCAAGGCTGAATCATGATCCGCGATCAGTTCCAGCACAATGTAATAATTGGGGTCTTCCTTGATCGCTTTTGCGATTTCCGGGTCGATATCCATTAAAACCGTATCGATGAAATGTTCAATACGGGCAGCATCTCCCTCTGCGATCAGTGTCGGTAATTGTAAAATGGCCTCTTTGTGTTTATTTGCCTTTTCGATCTGCTCCCTGGTCTGCGCCAGAAAATCCACGGCGTCATCGTATTGTTGCTTTGTATTATCAACGGTCTCTTCGTAGGTCTCTTCCAACACGTCTGACAACCAGCTCCAGCTCATCAGATTTTCCTGGTTGTCACCGACCCAGTCGATGGTTTCATTGGCACTCTGCAACAATTTATCATAGGTTTCAATGGTATAATCCGCCGCGTAATCGAATAATTTACCAGCATTGTCGGCAATGCACAGACCCATTTGCCTCCAGGTTTCCCATTCAGCCAATTCGGCCTGATCTTTTATCCAGGCGGAAGCCCCCCCATATGCCCCTTCCGCCAAATTAATGGCCATGGAAAGGCGTCCGTATTTATCCCACTGCTCCTGGAATTCCCTCATTTGCTCGACGGTATCCCGGTAAGCACCATCCAGGGTTATCAACAGGGCTTCGCGAGCATCGGCAATCTCCTTCTCCAGTCCGGTCTGTCGCACGAACTCTACCACCACAGCTCCGTTTGGCATGTTTTCGATCACATGCACCGCCGGTTCGTCTTTGGTGCGTAGAGCTTCCGCCAAACTCCGGGCGCGGGTGTTGTTTTCCACGCCGGGTGTGAAAACGATACCTTCTTCGACAACCGCCCCGTCCACCGTCACTTTCACATCCGGAAACGGCATAGGGGTTTTCCAAGGGTCGTCATATCTGGCTTTGATTTTTAACCAGTATTTTTCGGGTGGTGAAGGCACCGTTGTTTTTTGAATTTGCCGGGGTGGCTGTTCCGGCAATACTTCTTCCCCGAGTCCCATGAGCCTGTCGCTTCTTCTTGCAGCCCAGGTGTTGATGTGGGCGGCTAAAAGCCATTGCATAGGATCGGGGGACGGCCAAGTGCCGTCAAGCAGGGCGACAAATTCGTTTATCGGCGCGCTGATAAGCGTGTCGATGGCGTGACCGGGGTGATCCGTGATCAACTCCGGTGAGGCGACCGCAACAATTCTGATGGCGTTGAGGATAACCTTTTTCAGAGTGTCGGGATCCTGCCAACTGCCGGTAAAAGGCAGCAGTTCGTCTTGCCGGGTTGCCATAAGATTGCGGTACTTTTGCATCCATGGGACGAGGTGGCCCGGAATGCGGGCGGCACCCTTGGGTTGCCCGGCGTGGTCGGCCCGCTTGTGCGTTGCAAAGGCTTTTTCCATCAGCCTGTGTGCCTTGGTCAGAGAGTTGGACTGGGCGATTATTGACAGCGATGCGCCGTCCCGGACCTCGGCAAGGATATTAAAAGTCTGCGTTGCGTAATTCGGTGGGTCAAATATCGGCTTGTATACCACGGTGTAGCTGTAATTCACGATTACTGCAGCCGCTTCGTCCATAACCTGATGGTTGTCCATACGATGAACTTGGTAATTACGCGGTGCTTTTTCAGCCAGAAACCTTCTCAAAGCGGCGATGGTTAAATGATCGAAAGCTTGACAACTGGCAAGCCATTTCACAACCCGGTCGGGGCCACAAAAGGTTTTCAACTGTACATCGAACATGGTTTGGCGGTCGCAGAAACGATCCTGCACATAGTAGGTCCCCATCCAGTCTTTGAGCAGCAGGACGTGGTTTAAAATGTATTTTTTATAGCGCAATTCCATGCGATTTTCTTTTGGCGGCTTTTAAATACCAGCCGGGTGTCTTTTTCTATGCATTTAATATGATTCTGGATCCGTCGATTGTCACCACATCGCTTGCGCTGATCGTAATGCGGCCGTTAACCTTAAGGGTAAAATCACCGTTGACTTGCTGTCTGTAGTTGGCGGCGTTGGTGTGGCTTTCATCGGATTGGACGGTCACTGTGCGTCCCCCGCTTTGAACGGCAAGGGTTTCATTGCCGCATGCTACGGTGACCGAACGGTTTTTTTCAACTTTGATGCTCTGATTGGCGCCGACCTTGGTGGTCATATCATTTTCCACTTCTTCGTTTTGATTGTTGGCCGCGTGGGTGTAAAATTCCTCTTCACCGGTCAGATCTTCAAACCTTATCTCATTGAAGCTCCGGCTTCCCTTACTTGAATCAGACATGATCGTGCTTTTAGTTTTTTGGGCGGGCAAGTCGTAGGGCGGCCGGTTATTGCCGTGATAGAGACTGCCGCCGCCAGCGATAATCGGATAATCAGGGTCGCCGTATAAAAAGTTAACCAGCACTTCCATGCCTACTCTTGGGATGAACAGAGCACCGTATTTGCCTCCGGCCCATAACTGGGGTACACGTATCCAGCAGGAGGTACTGCCGCTGTGGCCTTGTTCCGGGCTTCGGTCCCAATGAAATTTCACTTTGATTCGCCCATACTCATCCGTATGAATTTCCTCGCCGGCAGGTCCCGTAACGATGGCCGTCTGGCTACCGTGGATGACGGGCTTTGGCGTTTTGCGCAAAGGTCTGAACGCGACGCTATGCGGGATACAATCAAAGATATTGAAATAAACGTCGCCTCCTGTAGCCCCGCTTATAAAATGCTGACTGGCGCTATGATGCACGCGGGTTAGGAGATACTCTTTGTCGTTCATATCATTGATGACGAACTGTTGCAGACGGAACTTGCGCCCGGCCGTAAATTCACGGTAGTTACTTTGACCTTGGATTGTAAAGCTTCTAGCGTCCAAAGCCTCCATTCTGATACCAGCCAGTTTTTCGCCGTGACCGGAAGTGGATTTGAAACCTCCGGGATACTCGTACAGCTCTCCTCTACTTATCGATTTGTTCTGCTTGGTATTCCCGGCGATGGTCATATAGGCTTTAGGCGTTTTAAAATTGTAATCCGTGGCTGTAAATTTTGAGGTCGATAGTTTTTTGGCAGGTTTGAAAAATGTAATTACTTCCCTATCAAGATTGGCGCCAATAGTTTTTTGAAAGGCGGCCGAACCCTGCTCACCGCCGGCGAAGGGGGCAAGATATTTGGAATCATCGGTAAAAACTAGTGTATGCCCGCCGTTTCGATGCTCAAAGTAGTAAAATATACCGTTTTCTTCACAAATCCTGGAAATGAAGTCAAAATTGGACTCGGAATACTGGGTACAGTATTCCATTTTTGCATATTCGCGAGTAAGATCCATGCGATGATCAATTTTCGGGATCTTGCTGTCGCCAAGTGTCGCTCCGTTGAGCACCTTTGTGATAATTTCTTTTACAGTTTGATTTTGAAAAATACGCAGATCATAGGTCAGTGTATGTGTCCAAAAAACTGGCGCCAAAGCTGCCTGATAGATGCTATAGCTTTGTTTTTCGCTGATCCGGATTGGCGAAAACTCGATAATTATACCGTTGAAAAACCGTTCGGATTTTCCGCGAATTGAAATGGTCGCATTTTTTCCAATCATGTCTTCGTACTTTATGTTCGGAGATTCGGAAGCCAGTTTTAATTCGAAACTGTACAAATCCGAAATAGCTTCAGCACCTTCAAAGGATAGTGGGATAAAAGTATTGTCTTTGTCCAGTGAGGTAGCTATACGAATCAAACGGTCTTCTTGCGACAGGACCATAACGTTTTTATCCTCCTATGTTTCATGTTGACCGACTATGGTATTTTTGCATTTTTTCGCATTGCGGATCATTTTGGTGAAAATTGGCGACGTTCGCTGGTACCGGTGATTTGCGCAACTCTGAATCAACGGCTGCATTAAGTACTATTTTTTTTAATCGTCGGTCAATAAAAAAGATTTCGGAATATAGGGTACCGTATTTTGGAAATTATCCGCTTAAGATTTTCAATATTTAACTAATAGTCCCTGCCCAATGCTGTTTTTCATGTAACGATTCAGCGCGTGCCGTAAAAATACTACCGTTTACTCGATAAATTCCGGCCACCTGCCATTAAACGGAGGATAAAAGGTATGGCTTGAATTGACGCCTTGCTTTCGACCGGCCGACAAATAACTGCGGATCCGACAGAAGATCTTAGCCCCTTCGGTGGAATGAAAGTAGCCGAATATCTTCTAATAAGCTTTTGCCATCCTGATATCGTTTTTGCTCAGGTTATTGAAAAGCGCAACCCGTTGATTCTCTGTAAATCTGAGCATGTCGTTTTCGTGATTTTGTCGACACTCCAGTAAATTTCGAGACACATTTTTTTAAATCAGGTCCCGTTTGCCTTTTTTTCTTGGGCAGGGTTGACTCTGGATATTCAATTTTACCTTATCGCGCCTAATATTTTTTAACCTGCAGAACATCAAGACCTTCCCCTGCGTCGCTGACCATGGAATTGATCGTTTGAGCAAATTTTGCAAATCACGCGCCCGTTGCACATCTATATCGGCGGCCCTTGGCAACACCCTCAATGGTGCGCATACGCATGCTTACACTCGAGCTTGTAACATGGCTTCCAGTGGGCGTGACACAAGATCCCCTTTGATTCAAACAGTACCATCAACGCTTTATAAGGCAGCGAGGCCTCTTTTTTTATGAGGTTGGCCGCAAAATTCCAATTGCTTTTACCTTGGGCCAGTGCCACATCATGGCTAACGTTGAATCGACTGTGGCCGGGCTTTAAATGGTTGACTTTGCCGACGGGGTTTGGCTAAGTTGATTGCGTTGTTTCTGTGGCCTTGGCTTTTTTCTTTCCATCAAGCGCCCATGAGGTTTTTACATTGAATTCAAAGCAAAATTCACTCGCCGCCATGACCGGCGGCTGGAGTGCCGACTATATCGATGCGCAATACCAGCGCTGGCTGGCCGACCCGGACAGTGTCCCACCGGATTGGCGGCTTTTTTTTGAAGACGTTGAACCGGCCGGCCAGGGCGGGATACCGCAGGTACCGCCGCCGGTGACGGTGTCGCCGGCACCGATGCACAAGCAGGCCCGGGTCGACACCCTGATCCATCGCTATCGGGACCTGGGTCATCTATTGGCCTGCCTGGACCCGCTGGTCGCCTGTCCCACCGACCACCCGCTGCTCAACCCGAACGCCTTCGGCCTGCAAGCGGCCGACATGGATCAAGTCTTTGCCGCTCCGGCATTGTTGATTCCGGCTTCCCAGGCGCCGCTAAGGCAGATCATCCAGACCCTGAAGGCAACCTACTGCCGGTCCATCGGCGTTGAATACATGCATTTGCAGGACCCGGATGAAAGGCGCTGGCTTCAGAAGCAGATGGAGCCGGTACAAAACCGGCCGGTGTTGACTTCGGCGGAGAAAAAACGGATCCTGACCAAACTGGTGCACGCCGCCCTGTTTGAAAGTTTTTTGCATAAAAAGTACCTGGGCCAAACCCGCTTTTCCCTGGACGGCGCCGACGCCCTGATCTCCCTGCTCGATATCCTGCTGGAACGCCAGGCCGCAAATGGTTGCCGGGAAATTGTCCTGGGCATGGCCCATCGGGGCCGGCTCAATGTGCAGGTCCATTTTCTGCAAAAATCGTACTACGATATCTTTGCCGAATTTGAAAACTGCTACGATCCGGAAAGTGTCACCGGGGCCGGCGACGTGAAATACCACAACGGCTTTTACACCGAGGTCCAGACCTCCGGCGGGCCGGCCGTCAAGGTTCTGCTGGTCAGCAATCCGAGTCACCTCGAATCGGTGAACCCGGTGGTTGAAGGGGTGGCCCGCGCGCGGCAGGACATGCTGGGCGACGACGGCCCGGACCGGATCCTGCCTCTGCTGATCCACGGCGACGCCGCTTTTGCCGGTCAGGGGATCGTGGCCGAAACCCTGAACATGAGCCAACTGCAGGGCTATCGCACCGGCGGCACCATCCATCTGGTGGTCAACAACCAGATCGGCTACACCACCCTGCCCGAGGATGCCCGCTCCACCCGTTACGCCACCGACGTGGCCAAAATGCTGATGGTGCCGATCTTTCATGTGCACGGCGAAAACCCGGAAGCCGTGACCCACGTGGCCCGCATGGCCGCCGACTACCGCAATCGCTTCCACAAGGACGTGGTGATCGATCTGGTGTGCTACCGCCGCTACGGACACAACGAAGGCGATGAGCCGTACTTCACCCAACCGACCATGTACCAGCGGATCAAGGAACGGCCGGTGTTGCATCAACTCTACGGCAGTGTGTTAAAAGACGAAAACGTGGTCACCGATGACGAGCTGGAAAGTCTGAAACAACACATCACTACCCAGCTCGAAGCGGCTTATAAGGAGGCCAAAGAAGAAGTCTGCCGGTTCCCCCTGCCCACTTTTTATCCGCAATGGGAAGGTTATCATGGCCAGTACGCCCACGAGCCGGTGGCCACCGGCGTGCCGGCCGGTCATCTGCAGGAACTGGCCCGGCGCTTGAACCGGCATCCCGCCGACTTCACCCCCCACCCCAAATTGGGGCGCCTGCTCGCCAATCGCCTCAAGGCCGTGGAAACCGGAACCGGCATCGACTGGGCTAACGCCGAGAGCCTGGCCTTCGGCAGTCTGCTGACCGAGGGCTACATGATCCGCCTGAGCGGCCAGGACAGCCGCCGTGGTACCTTCAGCCAGCGCCATTGCGATCTGATCGACTACAACACCGGCGACCGTTACGCGCCGTTCGATCATCTGGCGGCCGGCCAGGGCCGCTTTTACGCCCTGAACAGTCTGCTCAGCGAAGCCGCGGTGGTCGGCTATGAATACGGATACGCCATGACCCAGCCGGAAGGGTTAACCTTATGGGAAGCCCAATTCGGCGATTTTGCCAACAACGCCCAGGCCATTATCGACCTGTACATCGCCGCCGGCGAAACCAAATGGCGGCGCCTGAACAGTCTGGTCATGCTGCTGCCCCACGGATTCGAAGGGTTGGGGCCGGAACACTCCAGCGCGCGGCTGGAACGGTTTTTACAACTTTGCGCCGACGACAACATGCAGGTGGGCAACCTGACGACCCCGGCCCAGTACTTCCATGTGTTGCGCCGTCAACTGGTCCGCAAAATCCGCAAGCCCCTGATCCTGATGACCCCTAAAAGTCTTCTGCGCCATCCGCTGGCCGTATCTGGCCTGGAAGATCTGACCCAGGGTCATTTTCAGGAAGTTATCGCCGACACAGCCGAGTTGAAAGCGCCCAAGCGGGTGTTGCTGTGCAGCGGTAAAATCTACTATGAACTGTACCAGCGCCGCTTCGACCTGAAAGCCAACCACATCGCCATCATCCGGGTGGAGCAGTTTTATCCCTTTCCGGCAGCACAGCTCAAAACCGCCCTGGCCGGGTTCGACAAGGTGCGCCAGTGGTACTGGGTGCAGGAAGAGCCCGAAAACATGGGGGCCTTCCGGTTCATGCAACCGCGTCTGGAAAAACTGACCGGCAAGAAGATAAAGTATATCGGCCGCAGCCCGGCTGCCAGCCCAGCCACCGGCTTTGTCAAAATTTACCGTCAGCAACAAGACCGCATCATTGAACAGGCGATCGGCCCCCCCATACGCGAGGGTGCCCGTGCAGCGGTGAGTTAGCGCCCATCCGGAAACAGCCTCTTTTGTGGCCCCCGGCGGCGTTCTCGCATTGTTAAAATAATGGCGGAGCCATTCACGTTCTTGCGGCAGTAGCGCGCTATGGCTGCGGTTTTAAAATGCTCAGGCCTTGCCGGGAATCAAAATCTGCCATGTCCGGATGGGCACAGGCTAAGAAAATTTGTAAAACGCACTTGCGTTGCGGAGAACTGCCGGAAACAAGCAATTTGCGCATTTTGTGACATTTCCTGGATTCCCGCCTGCGCGGGAATGACGCCTAAACACGACGGAGCAAAACCTATTTCGTCATTCCCGCGCAGGCGGGACTCCAGGAGATATCGCACAGGTGCCTGAGTGTTATCATCAGGCTTCGACATTCAGTTTTGCTCACATTGTGATTCATTTTTTTTGACGGCTATGGACTAAAGTCCTGCGCGACATCTCTTTTGGCTCATCGGATGGCTTAAGTTAATGACCTTAAATTGAAACTTGGAATTTAAACCAAAGGTAGCGCATGCAAATCGAAATCAAAGTCCCCAGTGTCGGTGAATCGATCACCGAAGCGATCCTGGCCCAATGGTACAAGCAAAACGGCGACAGCGTCCAAAAAGACGAAGCGCTGTTTGTCATCGAAACCGACAAGGTCACGTTGGAAGTGGTGGCTGAAGCCTCCGGCATATTAACGCGCAAAGCCGCCGAAGGCGACACGGTGGCCATCGGCGCTGTGGTGGGGTTTATCGACGCCGCCAAGGCCGGGGCCGCACCGGCGCCGCCGGAAAAAGCTGCGCCCGCACCGCCGCCCGCCGAGCCCGAGCCCACGCCGTTACCGGCCCCGGCGGCAGCCCCGCAAGCACCGGCAGCCCCCGAACCGTCGCCGGCGGCAACACCGCCCGCGGACGCCATCCTGTCCCCGGCAGTCAGACGTCTGGTGGCGGCCAGACAGCTTGATCCCGCCGCCATTCCGGCCACCGGACCGGGCGGCCGGCTGACCAAGGGTGATGTGTTGCTGTACCTGGAAACGCACCCCCCGCAACCCGGCGCCGTGCCTCCGGCTCCGGCCGCTCCCGAGACGGCGGCCGTTGAGGGCGTGGTGCGCAAGCCGATGAGCCCGATACGCAGGCGCATTGCGCAGCGGCTTTTGGCGGCCAGGCAGAACACCGCCATGCTGACCACGTTCAACGAAATCGACATGAGCCGGGCCATGGCCATACGCAGCCGCTACAAAGCGGACTTCAAGGACCGCCACGGCGTGAACCTGGGCTTCATGTCGTTTTTCATCAAAGCGAGTGTCGACGCCCTGCAACTGTTCCCGGCCATCAACGCCTTTATCGAGGGCCAGGACATCCTGTACAACACCGACGCCAACATCGCCGTGGCCATCGGCTCGGAAAAAGGGCTGGTGGTGCCGGTTATCCGCCGGGCCCAGACCATGAGTTTTGCCGGTCTGGAAAAAGCAATCGTCGATTATGTTGCCAAAATCAAAGACAACCGGCTGGCCCTGACCGACCTGGAAGGCGGCACCTTTACCATCAGCAATGGCGGCGTTTACGGCTCGCTGCTCAGCACCCCCATCCTGAACATGCCCCAATCGGGCATCCTGGGTATGCACAAAATCGAAAAACGGCCGGTGGTGGTGAACGACGAGATCGTCATCCGGCCGATGATGTACGTGGCCCTGAGCTACGATCACCGCATTGTGGACGGCCGCGAGGCGGTCACCTTTTTAAAACGTATCAAAGAATGCGTTGAAGACCCCGAACGAATGATGATGGAGATATAACCATGCCGGAAAATAATGCAACCTACGATTTGGTAATCATCGGCAGCGGACCGGGCGGCTATGTGGCCGCGGTGCACGCCGCCCAGCTTGGACTGAAGGTCGCCTGTGTGGAAAAGGAAGAACGCCTGGGCGGCGTCTGCCTGAATGTCGGGTGTATTCCGAGCAAGGCCCTGCTCGATTCGAGCGAATATTATTACCTGGCCAAACACCAGTTCGCCGAACACGGCATCAAGACCGGCCGGCTGGGCATCGACCTGGCCGCCATGATGACCCGCAAGGAAAAGGTGGTAGCCGAACTCACCGATAACGTGCGCAAACTCTTACAGCGCAACAAAATAGAAATCATTCACGGTCACGCCCGCCTGGGCGGCCCGCAACAGGTTGTCGTCGACCAACCGGAAAAAGAACCGCTGGTCCTGGAAGCCAAGGCGATTTTGCTGGCCACCGGCAGCGAACCGGTCGAGGTGCCGGGCATGGCCTTTGACGGCAAGCGGATCATCAGTTCCACCGAAGTGTTGTCCCTGGATGCGATTCCCAAGCAGATCGGGGTTGTCGGCGGCGGCTACATCGGGCTGGAATTGGGTTCGGTCTGGAACCGGCTGGGCACCCAGGTGACCGTCATCGAAATGCTGCCCCAGGTGGCTACCGGCCTGGACGGGCAGATCGCCCGCACCCTGAAACGGATTCTTGCCAAACAGGGGCTTGACTTCCGGTTGAAATCCAAAGTTACTTCCGCCACCGTCAAGGGCAAAAAGGTCCTTGTGACCATCGACACCCCCAAGGGGCAGGAGGAACTGACCTTCGACAGGCTGTTGGTGGCGGTGGGGCGCAAACCCCTGACCCGGGATCTGGGGCTTGAAGAAGCCGGCGTGACCGTTGACCTTCAAACCGGCCGCATTCCCGTGGACGCCGCCTACCGGACCAACATCGCCTCGATTTACGCCATCGGCGATTTAATCCCCGGCCCCATGCTGGCCCACAAGGCATCGGCGGAAGGGATCGCCGCCGTGGCGGGGCTGGCCGGCCAGACCGGCGAAGTCAACTACGACGCCATCCCGGCCATTGTCTACACGGCCCCGGAAACCGCCGGTGTGGGCAAAACCGAACAGGAAGTCAAAGACCTGGGCATCGACTACCGCACCGGCACCTACCCGTTTGCCGGCACTGGCCGTGCCCGCTGCCTGGGCGAAACCGAGGGGTTTGTCAAAATCATCTGCCAGGCCAAAACCGACCGTATTCTGGGGGTTCACATCATCGGCCCGCATGCTGCGGACATGATCGCCGAGTGCACCCTGGCCATGGAATTCGGCGCCGGCAGCGAAGATGTCGCCCGCACCGTCCACGGCCACCCCACATTCTCCGAAGCGATCATGGAGGCGGCCATGGCAGTGCGCTAACAGCCAGGCGAGTGGTTCATCCGGATTATTGCTGCACATCACCCGCACCGTTGTCGATCCAGGTGCGTAGATCTTCTTTGCGCTTATCTTTGGCCCAGTCGTTGTATTCTCTTAAGAAATTCATCATGGCATCAAGGTTTTCCTCGCCGCCATTTTCGGCCTTTGCTTTGTCGTAGGCCCATTTCATGACCCGGCCGATGCGATCGGAACTGATTTTACGGTCATTGATGATATCGCCGATGAGCTTGCCGTTGTCACCAGTGAACGCATGGGTTACGGTCTGCATGGAATTGCCCCACTGCAAGGCATTGAGATGCCACTCACGCGGATTGTCCCATGTTGCCTCGACAAACCCCTGAAGCTCCTCAATGCCTTGTGCACTGAGGGCGCCATTCTCGCCGCGGTGCGCGTCTTCGAGCAGGGTTGCCAGATGGCCGCCCACTTTGCGTTCGTGCAGGCTTTTCAGGAGTCCGCCTTCGTCCACCGTGTCTACGGCACCCCCTCTTCTAAGGTTCTTGAATCCTTCGATGCTGATCAGATCCGAGATATCCTTGATCGTTATATATTGGGCCAGGGCGTCGGTGATAAATTCATGCGGCACGGGTTTTATGAGGTCATTGAACCGGTTGAATGAATCAAAATCAAAAGTGCCGTCCGATTTTAGCAACTCCGACCAGACCTGACCGGCCCGGTCTGCTATTTTGCGGTCCTTGAGCGTCTGCAAAACACCATTGCCAACGATGTCAAGAACAGTTTCGATTTGCGCACCGTTATCAAGCATATTGCGGACAAAACCATCCGGCAGGTCGTCAGCGTATTTCAACCTTTGCGCAAAATCTATTCCGCGTGCGTTGTCCGCCGATTCGTCGCCACCGAAGAACTCATTGTAGACTTTCCGGGCATGGTTGACGATATTGTGATCAACCATAAAATCGAACATACTCCTCATGGAATAGAGTTTTTCCACGTCGAGGCCCTGATCCATTAAATCTCGCAACAACTGGCCCCCGTTTGAGGCGTCCTGGCCGAGGTTTTCAAAGGCTGAAGCAAAACTGGAGGCCAAAGAACCCAGCCTGGTGTTCTCGACTGACGTCAGCGGCCCGCCGTCGGGATTTATATATTCGAGCACTTCTTGCATTTTACCGCTCGAGAACAGGCCGGAATTATAAAGTTCTTGCAAAGCGATGTTTTTAGTGTTCGTGTCCGTCGGCTTCCACAAAGACAACGTGGTTCTGGCGTCAACACCGGCTTCAAGGGCGGCGATAACCCATTCTTTCGGCGCATCCTTGATAAGGTCGTTAAACTTAAGCAGGCCTGGGATACTCAAGCTACCATCATTGAAGGTGTAGGCCTCGAGCACCTTGCCCAGGTGGTTATGCAAACCGCGTTCGTGAAGTTCGGTGAATAAGTTGGCTCGTCTCAACTCTATAAATTGTCGGGCAGCAACGCCGTCCCTGATGGCGCCTAAAAATGCTTCTTTGGGATAATCCTTGGTCATATAGCTGAAGAGACCCACTTCAAAGCGCTCCTTTGCGCTTAATACGCCATTGCCGTCATCAATTGTGCCGATGAGATCGTCAAGCAGGCCGGCAGCGATAATGCCTCTGTCCTCCATCATGTCCAGCAGGGTTGGGTCCCCCTCTTGAGCCGGCCTCGTACCATCGTAGTTTTTGTCCGGCCACCATGCCCATTTCGTCAATTCCGCGACGATTTTCGGGGCTACCCCCGACTCCAGGGCCTTGGTAAATTTGTTCTTGCCGACATTTTCGAGGGCTGCGAAAAACTCGTCCAGGCCTTTGGCGTCGATAACGCCGTCCTCATTAACAAAGGATGGCAGTACATCGCCCCAGTGGTTTTCCAGACCGCGCGCCAAAGCCACATCCAACTGACCGCCCTGGGCCAGTTGGGCGACATGGTCGACGTCGACACCGCTTTCCAGTGCACCGTTGACCGCCCATCGGTCAACCTTGATGATTGATTCGTTGAAGGCTTCAACCGCATCCCAGTCGACAACCCCGTCCTCGTTCGTGTAGGCGGCGACCACCGTGGCGGCATTGTCGGGCGTTAAATTCCGGTTCTGGGTCAACTGAACAACATTGGCGCTTTGTTCCGGATCGTCGGCTATTTGCGTGGCCGTTTCCGGATCAACCCCCGCGGCGATCAGCGCCTCGACCTGTCCCGCGGGTAGACTGCCGGAGCCGCGGCCAAACCCGTCGCCGCCTACCGCCACCAACTGATCAGCCGCTTTCAAAAAGGCTTCAACGTTGACCTGGCCCTCTGAATTGGTATGTTCGTTCAGCAGCTTGACCGCGGTCTCCGGACTGAAGCCTGTGTTTAACTGCCACAACGTATCGGCGCCCTTTTTGGCTTTGACCACGTCCATAATCTGAAATGGCGTGGCCCCTGCGTTTATTGCCGGGATAAAGGCGTCTTTGTCGACGTGATGGACGGCGTTATTGAAATTGGCCAACCCTTCCAGGTCGAATCTCATGGGGCCGTCTTCCTCCACAAGGAAATGCCCGATGGTTCTGGCAATCTCCTCATTGTTCATTCCGCGGTCCGCCAACTGGGCGATCAGTCCGCCTTCGTTGCCGTAGTGCAACGGTGCGGTATCCGCAACGCTCACCCCATGTTCGTCCATTAAAGTCTGCCGGACAACCAGTTCCTCGACCCGCGATTCCTCGACAAGCCCCACCTGATTGCCGTCAACCGAAAACGCGCTGGCGATAAGCTCCGGCGACATATCAGGATGCTTCGCGGCGACTTGTCCCGGTGTTAAGAGCTGTTCAAAATTCAGTCCTGCTTCAACCTTGAAGCCCATGCCGAAATTCATAAAACTTGTGCCCATGGCAACGACGACTTTGCCGTTCGGGTCCAGCCCCAGTTGCACATGACCGCCGATAGACGGGCCGCCGCCTGCTTCGAACCAGGATTGGAAGCTGAGATTGTCTCTTGTTAATTGAATGAACATCTGGCCCTGGGTGCCAAACCCTGCATCGCCGCCGATATGAATACCAAGCGGTACGCCGCTGAGCGTGTTTATACCCAACTCCGCATTGCCGTGTACATACGTTGTCGAACCGAACCTGATCCTGTTCAGCGCTTCACCAATTTGAAACGCAGAGGTCATAAATCCTTCCGCGCCTGCCCCGATGATCAAGCCGGACCTGTCTCCGCTTGACCAGACGTCGGCCCTTCCCGCACCGGATACGGTTGCCTCGATGGAGGCCTTGAGCCATTCCCAATCCGCCTGCACGACGGCCTGGCCGCCGAAAAAGGCATAGTTGGAATCGCCGTCGAATCCCATATTGGCTTGAGCCAATGCGTAATTGTCACCACTCATAACAAAATACCGGGGATCACCGGTTTCGGCGTATGACCCCATAATGCCGAAGCCATTGGGATCGTCAAGCGCCCGGATAACACCCGTGATCCAGGTTTCGCCCTGGTCAAAAGCCCTGGCTACGGCCTTAGCCCGTTGTGCATTTGTCAGGTTGTTCCAATTGGCCGCTTTTCTTTGCAATTCCGCGACGATGGCGTTTCCGATTTTCTGGGAAACTCTTCGCGCCCAGGGGTCCAAATACGGATTTTCTTCATCTGCAGGGGTTTCGGCGGGCGGTGCACCATCTTTCAACCAGGCCATGATTTCAGCAGCAGTGTCTTGCGTATACTGTTTAAAGGTCCGTGCGTCTGAGTCGTCGGGCGCTTGTGGTTTGGGCGCCGCCGCTTCGGACGGTGTTGGTTTGGGTTCTTGCGTCTCCGGCATCTCGGGGGGCGGTTTGGTACCGGCTGTTGCGGTGCCGGTTGTCGCAGTTCCGGCTTCGGCTGTCGCGGTACCGGCTCCGGCTGTTGCAGTGCCTGCTCCGGCTGTTGCGGTGCCTGCTCCGGCTGTTGCAGTGCCTGCTCCGGCTGTTGCAGTGCCTGCTCCGGCTGTTGCAGTGCCTGCTTCGGCTGTTGCAGTGCCTGCTTCGGCTGTTGCGGTACCTGCTCCGGCTGTCGGGGTTTCGGCCCCGGCTGTCGTGGCGTTGGTGGCGGTTTGGGTCTCCTCGCCATCATCGCTCAATTCCTCGCCGATATCAATTGGATGGCTTGTCGGGCTGGTTCCGGCATTCGGACCTGTTTCATCAGGCGTTGGGGTATGTTCCTGTGTCTCCGGCACCTCGGGAAGAGGTTTGTTACCAGCGGTGTCGGCTTCGGATGTCTGGTCATTTGTGCCGGTTGTTCCGGAGCTGGTGGCCGTGTCGCCTTCCTCCCCGCTAGTACTTGGAACAGGGGCGCCCTCGGAACCGGTTCCCTGGTCTCTCGTCGGGGTTGGGTTGTCGCCTCCAGCATACAGCGATATATCCGGTGCTCCCAGTATCTTCGCCCCCACGATCTGACCCGTCAAACCTAGCTCATCTATTTTTCCCAATAACCTTGCGATATCCTCATCACCAGGCTGCGGCTCAGCGGCGCCTGTGGAGCTCGATCCGGCGGCGCTGGTACTTGTTGTCTCTTCGGTACCGGCGTCGGCGGGCGTTTCGTTATCAGTCGCGCTGCCGTCCTGCGTGGAAGACGTGTTTCCATGCAGTTCCGTTGTCTGCAATGATCCTGTCGGAACAGTGGATTTCACCGCCTTGGCCGCTGCATTCCCACCTAAGCCGGTAATCGGCTTTAAATTATCTTGGGCGAGGTTGAGCGGCCCATCCTGCAATTCACGCAAACGCTCTCCCAGGCTCGATCCGGCAGTGCCTTCGGCGGTACCGTCCGTTGGCGACGGGGCGTCTGCGGCTGTCGGCGTTGACGATGCGCCGGACGGATCGAACTCGGTCAAATCCGTGTTTAAATTCTCTACGCCGGGGACCAATGGGTCATCTGACAATTCACGCAAACGCTCTGCCGGGCTCGATCCGGCAGTACCGTCCGTTGGCGACGGGGCGTCTGCGGCGGTCGGCGCTGACGATGCGGCGGATGGATCGAACTCGGTCAAATCCGTATTTAAACTTTTTGCGCCGGTAACCAACGGTTCATCCGACAACTCACGCAAACGTTGTCCCGGACTCGATGCGGTATCGTCTGTCGCCCCGTCCACTTGCAGCGCCGCTCCGATGCTCAACCGGACGTCATCGGTACCATTTATTGGGCTTCTCAGGGCCGATTCTGCCGGATCCAGCTTCTGTTCTTCATCCGCCATGAGCGCCGCTGAAGTTGCCGGTGCGTCAGGCAATTCGACGCCGGCCAGATCCGGGTTCAATTCATCCAGACCGGAACCCAGCGGTTTGGCCAGCAAGTCCTGCGGACGCGCAGCCGGGCTTGATCCGGCCGTGCCATCGGCGGTTCCGGCGGTTTGTGCCGCGGAGCCTCCGGTTGCTTCCGCTACCGGTGTTTCGGGCAGATCGGCGCCAACCAGATCCGGATTCAGTCCTTCCGGTCCGGGGCTGGACGCTTTAGTCAGCAAT
>JANQIE010000076.1 GCA_028282295.1 Desulfobacterales bacterium
GCTTGGGAGGTAGGATCATAGGTCCTCCCTACGCCTGCGGTCGCAATTGGGCGGCGGCCTCGTCCTGAACCAGAAGCGACCATTTCCGGATGGACACTAGCTAGTACTTGCAGCCTGCCTAGGGCAATCAGCCGGCGGTGTCAAATCAAGATGACGGCAAAGCCGAACCACCAGTTGCGGATCGCAGGCATCAGCATCCCGTAGAACTTGCAACTCATGCGGATCGACTTGTAGCGCTTCGGCCATATCAACGAGGCTCAGCCCACGGGCGTCCATAGCAGCGAACACACGCACCGTGTTTGCGCAAACATGGCACTCGCGCTGGTACAAAGCGTGAAACACCGGACAGTTTTGCTTGACATCGAAAAAAGTTTTAAACGTCTGCATCGGCAAGTACTTCCATTTGATCATGCGACAAACGCTGCAACAAATCTTTCCGGAAGGCGGCCACCTTGCGCACGAATTTGTCCGGCACACGATCCGTATTCTTCACAAAAGCATGGATTTCTTATTACTTTCCCGGTAGCGAATCAAGCCCTCCTGCATCACCGACGCAACCAGTTTGCCGTCCTGGGTAAAGATCTTGCCGTCGCTCAACCCGCGGGCCTTGCAGGCATTGGGGCTGCGGATAGCATAGAGCAACCAGTCATCCATGCGAAAACGCCGGTGAAACCACATGGCGTGATCCAGGCTGGCCACCTGCATTTGCGATTCCCAGTAGCTGTGGCCATGGGGATAAAGTGACGTTGTGACCAGGCCGAAGTCCGACGCGTAGGCCAACAGGTATTGATGCAGCACCGGATCATCCGGCAGACTTTCGATGGATTTGAACCAGATATACCGCTGGGGCGCCCGTTTTTCAGGGGCAAAAGGATTGATCGGATTCACCGGCCGAAATTCGATCGGTTTCTTGCACAAAATTTTTTCCCGGACCTGTGCCGGGATCTTGTCGGCGACTTTGCGGGCATTTTCCAGGTCCGGCGCGATGCCGTCCGGTCCGGGCACCGAAGGCGCGCTGTCCTGATGATTGAAACCGGGCTCATCAACTTGAAACGACACGGCCATGTTGAAAATGGCCCGGCCCTTCTGGATCGCCACCACCCGCCGGGTGGTAAAACTCTTGCCGTCCCGGATACAATCGACATCATAGATAATCGGCCGGCCGGCGTCGCCCATGCGCAGGAAATACGCATGCAGGCTGTGGGCCGTGCGCGGCTGCGATACGGTCCGGTAAGCCGCCGAGAGTGCCTGACCAAGCACCTGGCCGCCGAATACGCTTTTGAATCCCAAATCCTGGCTCTGGCCTCGAAACAGAGTTTCTTCTATTTTTTCCAGTTTGAGCAGCGTCAACAACTCGCCCAGAACATTATCTTCAACACATACGCTCATTTTTTTAAACCTCGTTCAATTTACACCGGCACGGGCACTGACGGCCGTTAGTTTAACGTAAAATGGCATCTTTAAAAATGCGAGGCAATCTTTTTATCACTATTTCCGGATGGGCACTAGCTGACAACCCCCTGTCAATCTGCATGCCCGCCGCCAAAAACCTTTGCCAATCAACCGTTTGGAACGTGTCGCGCCCCCGGCCCCACCCGGTGCGCATGCCGATAATGGCAGGCTTGACCTATCATTTTGCCCGCAATCGCCACCTCTTGTAATTCGACCCCACCGCTTTACTTTACATGTCAAAAGTCGTCGCACAAAAAAACTTGCTCTTGGAAAAAACGAAATTAACCCATTTAACATATCAGGAGGTGCATCATGGCCGATAACGTACAAGATTACTTTGAGACCGACGAAGAAAGGGAACAAGGACATGTCGATACCCGTAGCCGTAATTTTGAATGTAGCGATCCTGACGACCATCTGGGCTGTGACCTGGGCATTGATGTACAGGGATAGTCCGGCCTGTCAAAAAACAACGCGTATCCAACGCCGACGCCAAGCAAACCGAAAAAGAGAGGTGCATCATGGCCGATAACGTACAAGACTACTTTGAGACCGACGAGGAAAGAGAAGAAGGACATATCGATACCCGCAGCCGCAACTTCGAGTGCAGCTCCCCGGACGACCATCTCGGGTGCGATTTAGGAATCGATGTTCAAGGATAACCCCAACGGCAGAGCTTCATTTTAAAAACGAGGCAACACTATATTGAATATCGAAAAAAGGCAGGGCCTCACCCGAGGCTCTGCCTTTTTTTCCGTGCAATTGCCGCCGGGTGGGATTGCAGGGTGGGCCACGCCTGCCAGATTGAACCGTTTTTATTAGATCTGCCCTGCAGATTTCCAAAAGCGGTTACCCTGCACGCATCCTTTTTAGCGATTGCACAATCCGGAAAAGCCGCGTATAGTGGCCGCCTGAAAAACAACATTGCGCGCATCACGCCCGCAAGCGTAATTGTCAAATAGAGTTTCACGAATCGGCGCCGTCCAGATTTGTCTGGACGGCTTTTTTTGTACATGACACAGGTTGGAAAAATGAGTTTTGACACTTTGGGGCTCAAGCCCGAACTAACAGAAGCAATCGCCGCATTGGGCTTTCAAGCCCCCATGCCGATCCAGGCCCGGGCCATCCCGACCCTGCTGGGCAGCGCCGGCGACTTTATCGGCCTGGCCCAGACCGGCACCGGCAAGACCGGCGCCTTTGGCCTGCCGTTGATTCAACACAGCGACACCGCCCGCCGCCGGGTGCAGAGTTTGATCTTGTGCCCCACCCGTGAATTATGCCTTCAAATCACCGCGGATCTAAAACGCTTTGCCGGTCAAATACCGGGCCTGCGCGTGGTCGCCGTATACGGCGGCGCAAGCATTGCCGAGCAAATCCGCAAACTGAAAAAAGGTCCCCAAATCGTCGTGGCCACACCGGGCCGCCTGCTCGATATGATCAACCGCCGGACAGTCGACCTGGCCGAAGTTGCCCGCGTGGTGCTGGATGAAGCCGACGAAATGCTTAACATGGGATTTGCCGAAGACATCGATCAAATCCTGGAAAACACGCCCGGCCGGAAACGGATCTGGCTCTTCTCGGCCACCTTGCCCCAGGGTGTGGAACGGATCGCCCGCACCTATCTGACCGACCCGGTGCGCGTCGCCCTGAACGGCAACAATCGCAGTGTCGCCACAATCGAACACACCTGCTATGTTGTGCGCGAAAAGCACCGCTATCAAGGGCTCAAGCGAATCATCGATTTCATTCCCAACATCTTCGGCCTGATCTTTTGCCGTACCCGCCGGGAAACCCAAAAAACGGCCGAAGCATTGATACAGGACGGCTACCAAGCCGAGGCCCTGCACGGCGATCTGTCCCAGGCCCAACGCGACTACGTCATGCGCAAATTCCGTCAGGGCGCCATCCGGTTGCTCGTAGCCACCGATGTGGCCGCCCGGGGCCTTGACATCGATGATATCACCCACGTGATCCACTACAACCTGCCCGACGAATCCGAATGCTATATCCACCGCAGCGGCCGCACCGCACGGGCCGGCAAATCGGGCGCCGCCATCGTCCTGGTCAACACCGGGGAAAAACGGCGACTGCGCGAACTCGAAAAACGCTGCCGGATTCGCTTCACCATGGGTCAATTCCCGGACGGCAGCGCCATTTGCGAAAAGCAACTGTTCGCCCTGGTCGACAAAGTCGTGCGCACCGATGTCGATCAACACGCGATCGAACCTTATTTACCCGCAGTGTGCCAAGCTCTGGAACACATCGACAAAAAGGAACTGATCCAACGGTTCGTGGCGGCCGAATTCAACCGCTTTGCCGATTACTACCGCCATGCCGGCGACATCAACGTCAAGCCCCGCAAGCGACCGGACGACTCTACCCAACGTCCCGCCAGAACCAAAAGCCGCAACAACGGCAAACCCACCCAGCGATTTTTTATCAACTTCGGCCGTCTGGACAAAATCAACGCCGGTGCCATTGTCCGTCTGATCTGCGAAAAGGCCGGCATTCGCGCCAACCGCATCGGCGCCATCGAAATGAAACGCGAATTCTCTTTTTTTGAGGTGCACCAAAACGCGGCCGACAAAGTCCGGCGTTCGCTACGCAACGCCCAACTGGACGGTCGCACCGTTGAGTTGCGCAAAGTTCAGCCCCGCGCGAAAAAAAAGACCGGCAAGGCGAACACGGTTCGCAACTAAAAATGTAAAACTTTTGTAAAACACCAAGCCGGGCTTGCCTTTGCGCCTTTCATTGACGATAGATAGGAGGATCGTGCTTGTGGAGGCAGGACAGAACTAGTGTGCCTCCATCGCCAACCCAAGCCAAATTCTATCGCAAGGAATAACACTAATGTTAACACTGCCAAAACTTAATTTCGGCGGCCTGACCGCCAACCTACCAATAATTCAGGGCGGCATGGGTGTCGGCATCTCCATGGCGGGCCTGGCTTCGGCCGTAGCCAACGAAGGGGGCGTCGGCGTGATCTCGGCCGCCATGGCCGGCATCGGCGAACCGGATGTCCGGACCGATGCCGCCGGGGCCAACGTCCGGGCGCTCACCCGCGAAATCCGCACCGCCCGCGCCGCCACCAACGGCGTGTTGGGCGTCAACATCATGGTGGCGCTGACCCACTACCCGGAAATGGCCCGCGCCGCCATCAAAGAAGGCATCGATATCATTTTCTCCGGGGCCGGCCTGCCCATGGATCTACCCGGCTTTTTATTTGAAGGCGCCCGTACCAAACTGGTGCCGATCATCTCCTCGGCCCGCGCCGCCGCGCTGATTTGCCGCAAATGGCTGGCCAAGTTCAACTACCTGCCGGACGGCTTCGTGGTTGAAGGCCCCAAGGCCGGCGGTCATTTGGGTTTCAAAGCCGAACAACTCGACGACCCCAGTTTTTCCCTGGAAAACATCATCCGGGAGGTCATCGACACCCTGCGGCCCATCGAGGCTGATTACGACCGGACCATCCCGGTCATCGCCGCCGGCGGCATTTACAACGGCGAAGACATCCACAAATTCCTGGAAATAGGGGTAGCCGGCGTGCAGATGGGCACCCGGTTCGTGGCCACCCACGAGTGCGACGCGGAACCGGCCTTCAAACAAGCCTTCGTGGATGCCCAAAAAGAAGATCTGGTGGTCATCAAAAGTCCGGTGGGGATGCCCGGAAGAGCCCTGAAAAACAATTTTGTCGAAGCCGTGCGCAAAGGGGCCAAAAAGCCCTTCAAGTGCGTCTACCACTGCGTCAAAACCTGTAAAACCGACAAAAGTCCCTACTGCATTGCCCTGGCCCTGGCAGCCGCCAAAAAAGGATTGCTGAAAAACGGCTTTGCCTTTGCCGGCGCCAATGCCTACCGGATCGACAAAATCGTATCGGTCAAGGAATTGATGAATTCCCTGAAGAGCGAATACGAGCTGGCTTGCGGGTAACGTTGGTTATAGCTATTCCACGCAAGCCCTATTCTGAAAAAACAACTGCGCCGGGCATCTCGGCCACCCAGCGGTCATGACAAAGGCGCACACCTTGATCGCAAAGACCTTGGGGGATCAGCAGGGAAATACGAAACGACGTGGTGGTCACACCGTGCACCGCGATTGCGTTGCGTTTGAGAAGAGCAAGGGTTTGAAGTAGCGTTTGATTATTGCGGTTCAAACCTTCGCCGATCAGGGAAACGGCGGCCAGATCGGTATCGAACACAATGCCGTCATCGATGACTTCACGCAAGCCCTTCTTGACGGCCGGCCAGCCGTAAACATGGTCCGGCGACACCACAAAAGATGCCTTGGACCTTGCGGCCCCATCGGCCGCGGCGAGGTTAATCTCCTTGACGGCGACCTGTTCGGATTCCAGATAGGTCAGGGCCTTTTCCAAACCGGCTTGCGCATCATCGCCTTCGATGCGAATCCGTTCGATCCGTTTTTCGCTCACAACCGCCTGTACACCAATAATCGTGCCCGGCGCGAGGCGGCGTACAATGGTCTCACGACCCGGCGCAAACGTGCTGCGGGCGTAGACAGCAATGTTTTTCTCCTTGGCAAACTGCACGGCATGGGCGTTGAGCACCTTGGCACCGGCCGAGCTCATCTCCTGCATCACCGGATAGGAGATTTCGGGCAGATGATCGGCGCGGGCCACCACCGCCGGGTCGGCCGAGTAAACCCCGTCCACATCCGAGTAAATCTCACACCGTTCAGCATTGAGCGCCGCGGCCAGGGCCACAGCCGAAGTATCCGAGCCGCCCCGGCCCAATGTCGTGATATCCCGTTTATAGCTGACCCCCTGAAAACCGCCGATAATCACCACCTTGCCCTGGGCCAGTTCATCTTCCACCCGAAACGGACGAACCTCGATGACCTGGGCGTCGTTATGCCGGTGGTTGGTAATGATCCCGGCCTGGGAACCGGTAAGCGAAACCGCGTCAATCCCCTGTTCGTGCAGAGCCATGCATAAAAGCGCCATGGTGGTTCGCTCGCCGGTGGACAGCAGCATGTCCATTTCGCGCCGGGCCGGCTTGGACGAAAGTTCACGAGCCATAGCCAGCAGATTGTCGGTGGTTTTACCCATGGCTGACACCACCACCGCCACAGCGATCCGCTGCTGCTTGACGGCAGCGATCCGTTGAGCAATCAGCCGCAGTTTATCAATATCGGCGACACTGCTGCCGCCGTATTTTTGGACGATGCACTTCATGGACGGTCGGCCCCTTTCATCACAGAAAGATTAAAAACGTAAACGCTTTTTTGACTTTTTTCGAACATCTGATAGACCCATCCCTTAAACCTTTTGTCCGAAAAAACCATCACACCTATCACACTCCAACGCCTCAATCACGCGGCGACGGGACTTACGGTAGTGAGGAACACAAAATCGATGCCGAAGGCTACCTTAAAAAGACAAAAGGCAATTGAACAAAGAAAAATCAAACGGAGATCTGGCCCTCAAACCCTTAACAATTGTGATTCCGGCAAGCACCGAAATCCAGTGTTTTTCCTCGCATGAAATCTCATACTCACATCACCCCGGCAAAAGTTGGAATCCGGCGTTTTCCCTCGTATGAAACTTCATCCTCACGTCACTCCGGCGAAAGCCGGGGCCCAGAATCAAAACGACAATTACCTTTTTATCATTCCGGCAACCACCAGAGTTCAAAAAACCGGACAAGTAAAAAGTTTCATACGCATTCAATCCGAGTTTTCACCCGGCGACACCGCCGGAAGCCAAATCGAGTCCGGCATGACGGGTGTCAACCTATTTTCGCCGGGTTAACATTTGCGCCCTCCGAGCCTCTGCGAAAAACAACAGGGTAAGCAAATGTGCCATCGATTGTTTCGCGCAGAGGCGCAAAGAATGCAGGGAAAAAAGTCATAAAACAATTTTGTCGGCTTGCAGAATGAATCCCAACATCGAATGTCACCCTTTTCCGAAGGACAAATATGATGATTGAAAACCTTTGGCGATGAACGCATGTACGGCCGAAATGTCCCCTTTAGTTGTGGGGTTTCGCAAGCTCAAACAAGCGCTACTAAAAACATTCCACTTAAAAAAAAATCTTGTGGTGCGCAAAGCGCACCCTACACGGCTGACATCTATAAGATAGAAAGTGACAAACAATTATAAACCAATTGATTGCATTGCACATATCAACAATTGTGCGGCGTATTCACCGATTTTAATTTGCCATCCGGAAATATTAACTGTGGTCAGAAAACCGAAACAGACGATCGCATTTCAACCCATGGCACCTTGGTAACTTCCCAGGGCGGGGCCCCCCTCCCCGGACGGCCTCATGATACTCCAGGGCGACCTCATGATACCCCAGGACGGCTCCATGATCCCCCAGAACGACGTCATGATTTCCCAGAGCGGCTTCATAATCCCCCAGGACGGCTTCATGATACCCCGGGACGACCTCATGATACCCCAGGGCGGCTTCATAATCCCCCAGGACGACGTCATAATCCCCCAGGACGACGTCATAATCCCCCAGGACGGCTTCATAATCCTTCAGGGCGGCTCCAATCAGCCCAGGGCGTCTACCAGTGCGGGTTTAGCCACATGGAGCTCAGTCCGGGTCCGGATTTCATATGAAAAACAGGCGTGGTGATACGTTGTGGCTGTCAAAACCTTTGACAGATGGTGCTGTTTTTTGGCATAGCGCGTGCAAATTCATTTCCATGGCCGCCCGCAAGCAAGTCCTTTTGCCTGGCCGCGAAAACCGTTCGTCAGTTCTCCATTACAATTCATTGATCCGGTTACTACCAGCGCATTCTCTGCGATCTGTTGCGCGGCACTCTAACCCCCTATATGCCAAGGAGGAAACCGATGACCGATCAGCAAGCCTAAGAGTCGATTCTGGAACAAGCAGACGCCATGACCGAAGCCGACACGCAACCACCGAACATGCCGATTCATGTAGCGATCCATGAAGCCTTGCGGCTGGCCGACTGGGCCGTGCAAGACCGGGCGGCCCTTGAAGGGACGGGCATGGACTGGCAGTTGTGCGAGGATCTGACCACCCGGTCGGCGGCCCTGCGCCATGCCGAAGCCCTATGGGCCAACGAACGCTTTATCAACGAAGAAGCTCAGGCGCAGTGGAAAAAAAAATCCGTGCAAGCCTATGACTTGCGCGACACCATGGTGCATACCTTCCGCTTTGCCTTTCGCAAGCGCCTGGACTTGGGGCGCCTGGTGGACCAGATCGCCCAGGGCAACACCCATGTGGACATGTTGCAGGATCTCAAGGATCTGGCCGTTGCCGGCCGCCGCAACGAGGAATTGTTGACGGCCGTCAACTTTGACCTGTCCAAACTGGACCAATGCGAAAACCTGGCCGAGGAACTGGGCCGCATCTACGCCGAAGCCCGCAACGACCGCCAATCCTACCGGCAGGCCAAGCTGATCCGGGACAAGATCTTCACCCTGCTCAAACAGAGCGTGGACGAAGTGCGGGCCTATGGTCAATACGTCTTCTGGCGGGACGCGCAAAGAAGAAGCGGTTATTCCAGCGAATACTTCCGGGTGAGAAACAGACCCTCTGAAACACCGCTGCCGTCTGAAACCGCCCCTGAGCAGCAACCGGAGCAACAACCGTAAATCGCGTACTTTTTTAAACGCCGCTTGACATTGCCGGGATACGGCCGGACGCCTTTTGCACCACAGGCTATCCGGCCGGTTCCGGCGCGCGCCCGGCGGGTATCAGTTTCCACTCAGAAATCGCGCACCGCCACCCCATCACCGTCATGCCCGCCCCGTATCAAGTACGGGGTAAACTGCGGCGGGTCTCCAGGCAAGTATCAACCCGGCAACAAAGCATCTTAGCAATTGTGATTCCGGCAAGGGCCGAAATCCGGCGTTTTTCCCCGCATGAAACTTCATCCCCCTTGTCACCTCGGCAAAAGTTGGAATCCGGCGTTTTCCCTCGTATTCAACTTCATACTCACGTCACCCCGGCGAAAGCCGGGGTCCAGAATTAAAACGATAATTA
>JANQIE010000080.1 GCA_028282295.1 Desulfobacterales bacterium
GTAAAAAATCTAACAACTGAGAAAATACTATTCGCCCTTGGTGCATCGCAATCTCCCTTCATTCCATAGTGATCTGAAGGGGTATATAGGGCAATTTGGACGAATTCAAAAGGTTGCCCGTGTAAAAAGGTCATTGTTTATAATTATTTTAAATACTTATAAGTTTTTGGTGCAATCTAAACCGGACACTAATGACCAGTCGTAATCATTATAGTCGTCGCATTTTTTGTTATTATAACAAGCGGTATGGAGTCTTTTGTTAGAACTGGCGGATTGATAACGGTACCCATTTTTTTATCGTGTTCAACGCTAGCACCATTGTCTTTGATATTTTTTATTTTAGGCAATAGGAGACCGAGGGGACAAAGCCTCGTTTGACCCTCCTTAATTCCATCAAGGCGGCTGGAGCTATTATCATTCAGCCGCCTTTTTTGTCTTAAGCGGGCAGCCTTCGGCGTCGAATTGGAATTCGGGGGACCACACGCAATACACATTTTTTTTGCCTTTCGGGCGTGCTTGCCACCGAAAGCATCCCACATCGTGTCGGTCTTCCATGCCCTTGGCTGAAACGACACGGTAGTTGAGGCCGAGCGAGAAGAGCTATAGGGGGGGCGGGTCAGATCTTGAATAGTGAATAAGGCCCTTGCGTCTTTAAAGCGGCAGCTTTCGGCGTTCTACTTTTATGTCCCTGACTGCCGCAAGTTTGGTTGTCGGTTAAAGAGTTCTGGGGATATTAACCCGGCAATAAAATACCTTTAAAATCGTGATTCCGGCGAGCGCCGGAATCAAACGTCAATTCTGGATGCCGGATCAAGTCCGGCATGACGAAGGCCTATGTATTTAGTCGCCGGTTTAATGCTTAATAAAGGTAGCCTTCCCCGGAAGCCACCGGCACGAAATCTTTCCTCCGTTATGGGGGCCCGGGTAACTTGTTGCCAAGGCCCATATTTCGGCACCTTCAACCAGCCCCCTACCGGCGATTATCCGTACACCCGCACCGAGTCGACGACCGGGGCCGTCCCATCGCAGCTGAAACTCCCACCAAGACGCGCACGTTGCTTGTTCCGGTGCAGGTTGTAGGAGCGGCGTCCCGGCCGCGCTTAAGGATGCAGAAAAGTTATTCTAATCGCGGCGGGACGCCGCTCCTACAGCCTTAATTTACTGCCATTGACATTGGGGGCAATCTCCACTTGGAAAAACGCTACCGCCGCAACAACAAAAAGAATATCACCAGCAAAATCACTCCCAACAGGGGTGAGGCTTTGAATCCCAGCAATATGCAGAAAATGGCCCCGATACGCATCAGATACATTCCGATCGGGAATTTGTCGCTTTGCGCGGATGGCTCGGCGGCGGCGGGGTCGGGTAGCGGCGGGGGCTGAACCGGCTTGCGGGTGGATTTGGCCGGTTTGGTTTTGGGCCTGGGCAGGACTAGTTCGGGAACCGGTTTTTCGGCAATTCGCCACCAGTTGTCGCGGGGGAGCTTGCCGGCGGCGGCTTTGCGGCGGAATTGGGCTTTGTTGAGCGGTTGCAGGGCCGCTTGGGGCGCTTTGTATTTGTATTTTGTCAGGATGCGGTTGACTTGCTCCAGATACTTTTGGCCCTTGACCGGGTCGACCATTTTGACGAAGTTGGCGTAGCCTTGGATCGCTTCGAAGATGTTGCCGCCGCGGCCCCAGGTTTTGCCTTGGGGGCCGTCCTTTTCGATCTGGAACAGCAGGGCGCGGAATTGTTTTACGGTTTGGCGCGGCACGGCAAGTTTGCGGTTGACGACGATGCCGGTGACTTCCTGCCGGCGGCCGGTGTGCATAATGCGGGTTTTGGCGTCGTTGATGGTAAATCCTTCGGCGGTGATGATCTGCCGGGTGCGCCAGAGCAGTTTTTGCAGATTGCTTTTGGCGGTGGCGGCGCCTGAGTAGGCCAGATCGTCGGCGTAACGGGTGTAGGTGAAGCCGAGTTTGCGGGCCATGCCGGCCAGGCGGCGGTCGAGGCGGCAGCAGATGATGTTGCTGATGGCCGGGCTGGTGGGGGCGCCCTGGGGTAGAAAACGCGGACCGTGACCGACAAAGTAGGTGGCGCCGTCGAGCTGGACTTTGTCGCTATCCGGCTCCGAGCAGAGCAGCGCCAGCAGCGTGGCGGTCGGTTCGCTGTAGCCCAGGGCCCGGAACAGGCCCTTGATGCGCGGATAGGTGATGGTGGGAAAGAAGTCTTGCAGGTCGAGGTTGATCACCAGGCCGGCGCCGATGTGCGGCCGGGCGTTGGTCACGATGGAGCGGGCCGGGACAAAGCCGTGGGCGGTGACCGGCAGGGCGATGTTGTCAAGGATGTTCGCGAGTATCCAGTACTGGGCCCGTTTCAGGCGCGGCATGGGGGCACAGATCAGACGGGTGCCGCCGGTCTTCTTGGCGATTTCAAACCGCTGGTAGTGATTGACCGTGGATGTGGGCCGGGTAAAGGCGAGAAACCGCAGTTCGGACAGGGGGATTCCCATGGCGTTGGCCAGCGACAGGGCATCGTGCAGGTCGGGCAGGTTGTGACGGGCCGGTTTTTCGGTCCGGGGCGTGGTTGGATTCAGGCCCTTGGAGAAGGGTTTGCCTACAAAGAGAATTTCTTTCTGGCGGCGCTGGTGCCAGGCCACGGCTTTGGCGTGGGCCGCCTTGATGCGTTTGATTTTGTTTTCTTCGCGTTGGCGGCGTGCTGCGGCCAGCCGCTGCGTGTGCATCTGCTTTAGCGCCCGTTCCGGGTCTTCAACTTCGCGATGCCGGGCCATGAGTCCGCGCAGTTCGCGTTCCAGTTCGCCCTGGCGTTTGATCAATTCGGCGGGCGGGCTTGGCGTTGCATTTTCTTTGGGCCAGAAGCCGAGCCGGATCATCTCTTCCAGGATGTATTCATCCTTTGAACTTTGGCGGATACGGTCGTAAATCTGCTGGCGGGTCAGTTTGCCCGGGGCGCTTTCCGGCATTGGCCATGCTCCTTTGCGAACGGGTGACGGTTGAATCCTGCGGTATGGGGGTGGGGGAGAAAAAGATGAGCAGCAACGCGGGCCGCCTTCGTAGAATACCCGGGACTGGGGCGCTCAACTCGACGCGGGATGCGCCTACCGTCGCTCATTGGCTTGGCGCAAGCCACACCGCAATAGCGACGGTAGGCGTAATCCCGCCCAGTTAAGAGCGGACCAGTGATGCGTGTCATTGCTTTGCGCATGGACGGCGATCCACCGTCCGGATTGCAAGGTAATGGCCTGCGTTGCTGCTCAAACTGGTGGTGCAATTTTTATTTTTTCCTTTCCTATCAGAGATCCTGGTTTGCTTCAATTTTTAATTTGGCATTATCTTCCCGCCGGTGTTGCATGCGTAGCGCCAGCATGTGTTCACAAGGCCCCTTGTATAGTCTGTTGTGCACGTAAAAATGACAGGTGCAGTGCCCCGCGACCAGCCGTTGGTCCGCATCGATGGTGATGTGCGGTTCGTACTGGACGGCGTCGTCCCGCACGGTGCCGCTCAGGGTCAGGCGGCCGTCCTGATCGTCGATCTGCGCTACGGCGGCCAGGTTTGCCTGGACAAAGCGATCGGCGTTGGTTTCCCGGTCGCTGGCATAACGCAGTTGGTCAAAGGGAAGCGGTTCCCGGCTCAACTCCCTGAGGCGAAACATTTTTTTGTTGATATCATACATGACCCGGCCGGCCTGGGTGTACAGGGCCAGGGCGCCGAGCACGGTACTGCGGTCCAGTTTCAGGCGCCGGGCCAGGGTATCGGCCGAAGCAAACCAGTCTTGTTTGAGGGCCTTGAACACCCGGCCCTTGGTGATATCGTCCACGTCCGTCCGGGGCGCCATCAGATCAAAATTGCCGTGCCGCGACCAATCGTTGGCGGTCCAGCCGGACAAGCCCAGGGTAAAGGTCATTGCGCCCATGTGGGCCACGAAGAACGACGGCAGGCCGGTGCCGAGCAGATGCAGGTCGAACCGGTCGGCGATGGGGATCAGCCGTTCCAGTATGTGCAGCCGGCGGCGGCCCCAGATGCGGATCTCTTGTGCGATTGTGCCCTGGTATGTCGAGCGCGGGCATGCGATGTCAAGGTTCCAGGGTTCGAAGACCACCCGCACCGGCTGATCCGGCTGCAGGATAAAACGCATGGAACGGGGGCCGGTTTTTTCCCTGCGGCGGCGCAGGATAAAACAGAAATTGTGAATATCGAGCGGATGCAGGGCAATGGTTGTCAACGGCAGGTTCATGGCCGCGCTGACTTGCAGGAATCCGCGGACCCAGCTTGCGGGCAGATCGATTTTGCTTTCGGTGAAGGTGTCCTCGCTGGTGGTGGTCACCTCGAAACCGCTGGGGTCGATTTTGAAATCGGTTTTTTTGTAGTCGCGTATTTTTTGAAACTCCTGGTAGAGGCCGTCGGAGTAATCGATGTTGGTGGTGCCGCAGGCGAATTGGTCGATGTCCTTGAAGACATTCAGCGAGCAGCTCAGCCGGCCGTAACTCGCTTCGTCCAGGCTGAAGCATTCAAAAAAGACTTCATCGGGATGGACGGTGATGACCGGATCGAGCACGAGCCAGGCATCATAGTCTTTTATGAGCAGATAGTGAAAGTAGCGGCGGCGGGCCTTGTAGTACGGCGCCATGATGTCGGTGCCCTGTCGCCGCAGGTCGGCAAGTTCACGACTCACGGTCTCGATTTGTTCGCCCAGTTCCTCCTTTTGTGCCATGAATTCGGCCAGCAGTAATGCTTCGTGGGTTTTGAGCCAGGTCTGGTAGTCTTCGCGGTCCTTGGGTTTTTGCCGCCGGTCGGAGACCACAACGCTGTGCAGCGCACTGATGGCTTCGCGAAAGCGGATGTGCTTGTTCAGGCGGGCCACAAAGTAGGTGGGGGCGCGCAGGGTGTCGGGCGCAAAGCGCATCTCGGTGGCCAGGGCGCTGCCGGCGATCCGGCTGCTGCCGTGGTAGCGGTAGTTAAACTGCATGGTCAACCTCCGGGACCTTGGGCGGCCGGCGCGGCACCGGCAGGCGCACCAGGCGGGTCGGCACCTGGGGATAGCGCCGGGTGATGTCGCGCAGGATTTGGACGCAGGTACCCCGGTCGCCCACGGCGATGGTGGCCGCTATCCGGTCGCAGATCGGGGCCACCAGGGCCGCGGCATCGGCCGATGTCAGGGCGATGCGGTGCAAAAACGCAAACACACGGGCCTTGGCCACCCGGCCGCAATTGACCCGGGACAGCACGGTGACAAAATAGGGGCTCAACTGTTCGATGCGGTCGAGATTCTCGCCGGCGTACTCTTCCAGGAAATTGGACGCGAACAACTGGACGTTGATGGACGGGTGCTGGCTCAATTTCAAGAGGTATTCGACCCCGTGGGCTGCATCGAAAAAAGTGGTGATCAGTTCGCGGCCAAAGCGCTGCACGTCTTCGCGGGTGCTGTCGCAGATTCCCACCAGCAGGGCCGGTGTCCAGTGGGACGCGTTGAATTCGTTGCGGAAAAAATCGAGGGCAAAGGCGCGGGTATCGTCCCAGTTGCTGTCCAGCAGGCGCAGGCCGTCGGCCATGTTCGTGGCGATGGCGGCCTGCCGGCTCTGGCAGGTCTGCCAACTCCATTGACGCACGGCCAGCAGCGGGTGATTGCCCAGCCGGGCCGACTGGCGGATGGAAAAGGCGGCCGGATCGGTGTGGGTCAGCAGATATGCGCCGAGTTGGCGGGCGCCCAGGGCGCGGGCCTGGAGCAGGCGCCAAATGGTGTTGTGATCCAGTGCCTGTGTTGGTTGCGTCAGGGCATCGACCAACAGGGTTACGAGATCCTCACGGTATTCGGGTGACGGCGCTTTGCGAAAAATCAGGGGGAACAACCGGTCGAACAGGTCGCTTCCGAACCTGGGATTGGTCCGGGCCAGTTGTTTGACCATGGGACGGGCTGCCTGGCGGACTTCACGGTCGTCGGCAGTGCAGAAGGTGAAAATCAGATCGTCCTGGCGCAGCAGCAGTTCGGCCGGCAGGCCGGCAAAGAGCTGTACGCCAATGCCGCGCAGCTCGGGCGTTGGCGCTTCGATCAGCGACCGGATCAACCCCGGCGGGAGTTCGGCCGGCGGGGTATGGTGCTGCAACAGCAGCTTAGCGGCCAGGACCTGCAACGGGGCCAGGGGGTGGCTGAGTAGATCTTCGATAATCTTCAGGTCGATCCGGCGGCAGTAGTCGGACCAGACACCGAGCAGTATCGCGCCGGCATCGGCGATCATGGCGGCGTAAAGGTCGGGCCGGTCGTCAAGCCCCATCAGAAAGGCGACCATGCGCGCGATCAGGCCCTCGATCCGGGCATCGGCCAAGGCAATCTGTTCGATCAGGGCGCCGCCCCACTGCCGCACGTCCGCATGGGGGCTGGTCAGGATATGCGCCATGAGCGCCGGTGCCTGCGTGAGCAGGTCCGGTTGGGCCTCCACCCACTGCCGGGCGAGATTCCTGGCGGCTGCCAGATCGGCGGCCAGCAGGGCCTCGATGAGTTCGAAGTCCGGTTGGGCCGTATCGTACTTGCGTTTGGCCAGGGTCAGGCCCAGTTCGATGGTGAGCGCATAGGGTTGGGCCAGCAAGGTTTTGATCCGGGCCGTGGTGAGCCGGTCCAGAAACGGCTGGTTGTCGAACAGGGCGCGGGCCGCAAAGCGCTGTACCGGTTCGCACTGGCTGGTGGTGAGCAGGTGCCACAAGGCTTCCGGCTGTTGGTCCCAGATTTCGGGAAAGGCTTCTTCGCGGGGGGGCAGATCCTTGGGGGGCGAAGTAAAAGCAATGGTTTGCTTTTCGGCCACGGTCAGCCAGGACAATCCGTTGGGGGATTGTTGATAGCGCGGGCTGTTGGCGTGCAGGATATGGTTGAACGTGACATAACCACCAAAGGGGCCGTATTCGCGCACAGCTTCCTGAACCCACTGCCACCGGCCGTCGGCGTCCTGGACATAGCGTGAACTTGCGGCCTGCCGGGGTGCGGCGGCATGCTGGTCGGTGAAGGGTTTTAGAATTCCCGTGGCCATGATCACGTACGTTCCGGCATCGTCACTGTGGCCCACACGCCGCAGCATGCGCCAGGCGCGTTTGCGAAAGTAGTTGCGGGTGCTGTTGGCGTAGGCCACGCGACTGTCGGGTTTGGCGGCCTCCTTTTTCAGCGAGACGTACTTCCAGGTGCCGGGCAGGCGCACCTGATCGCCCCAGCTTGACCGGTAAAAGCGCGGTTTTTCGATGTCGAAACGTAACGCCAGCAGACCGATCACTTCCGCGTCCAGCCAAAATTCGGCGGCTTTGTAGATATGGCGGATCGCCTTGAAGAAACCCGGCTTGAAGGGGATTTCGTTCAGCACCGCAAGCAAGTACTGCCGGGCGCAGGCGTTGCCGGCGGCCACGCGGTAAAGATCTTCAAGCAGTGCGATGCCGGCCGGACCGCCCTGGTATATGATGCTGCCGGCCGCGGCGGCCAGTTGATTCGCGTCGTTGGCCGCCAGGGCCTGTTGGACCGGCCGGGGGAGGTTGGCGACGATTGCGGCCATGATCTGCCGGTGTTGATCGCCGGAGGCGGTGGACAGCAGGGCATCCAGGGTGATGCGCTTGACGCTGCCGGCTTTGGTTTTTTCTTGCAGGCGGCGGAGCGCGCTGTGGGCCCGGGCATCGCCGCAGCGGCCTAAAGCCCAGGCCGCGCAGTAGTTCAGCAAATCGTCATTGGCAGGGATCAGGTGGATCAGGTCGGGCACGGCCGCTTTGATACCCAACTCGCCGATGCGCCACACGGCCCGGCGCATCTGCTTGATATCGGCCCGGCCCAGGGCATTTTGAAAGCGTTTTAAAACCGCGGCTTCGATGCGCAACCGGATTTTGCCGGCCGGTGCGCCGTCCTGCGCTGCCGGTGCCGGTTGTGCCGGGGCGGTCTCCGGCGGTTGGGCGGCATCGACAAACCCCTTGTTCAGCTTGGCCACCACCACGCTGTTGAAAATCTCTTCGGCCCGGGCTTTGTCGACCGGCGTGGTTGTCTTGGTGCCTTCCCGCAGATAGCTACCGCGCTTGCCGTGACGGAAATTAACCACATATCGTCCCTGGGACAGGCGGCACAGTTCGACCTCGAAGATCTTGTCGGCCGCGCCGTCTTGCAGGTAGAGCGTTGTTTTGCGGATAAGCGTCATAGGGTCCTCTGTATCGTCTTGAAAGTATATTTGCAAGTAATTCAAATTGGATGTGCAGGGTAACCGCATTTGGAAATTGAGCGGGCAAAAAAGGTTAATATCGTTTTGATTCTGGACCCCGGCTTGCGCCGGGGTGACGTGAATAATATACCACTTTACCTGACGCCTCCTGATTGCGTGCACGGCTGCTTTGGGAGTCCGAAATAAAAGCAAAAAAACATCTGTCACCCCGGCGAAAGCCGGGGTCCAGAATCAGAACGATAATAACCTTGAATGTGATTCCCCTGCGATTCGTCATTTTTCACCTTTTATTTACAGGAGAATGTGCTACGATTGCAAAAACGCAACACCAACCTGATTGGGGAATCGTTTCGATCATGAAACCAAACAATTTGAATCATACCCGCATTATTCTGGACAGCATCGCGGACGGTCTGTTCACCGTTGACAGCGATTTCAATATTACGTCTTTTAACCGCGCGGCGGAAAAAATAACCGGTGTTTCCCGCCGCCAAGCCATCGGCAAGCCCTGCTGGCGCGTCTTTCGAACCGGGATTTGTGACACCGGTTGCGTGTTGCAGCACAGCATCAAAACCGGCGAGCCGGTGGTGAACCGCGAAATCACCATCACCAACGCGTCCGGTGGGCGTGTACCCATTTCGGTTTCAACGGCCATCCTCAAAGATGCAAGCGGCCGGGTCATCGGCGGCGTTGAAACCTTTCGGGACCTGACGGCCGAAAAAGCCCTGCGGGCTGAGCTGGCCGATCATCTGGCGTTTGAAAATATTGTTGCCAGGGATCCGCAGATGCAAAGCCTGTTTCGCCTGGTGGAAGCGGTGGCCGCCACCGATGTCACGGTTCTGATCGAGGGGGAGAGCGGCACCGGCAAGGGGCTCTTTGCCCGTGCGGTCCATGCCCAGAGCGGTCGGCGCAAGGGACCGTTTGTGACGGTCGACTGCGGGGCGTTGCCCCAGAGTCTGCTGGAATCGGAGCTTTTCGGTTACAAGGCCGGGGCCTTCACCGATGCCAAGAAAGACAAGCCGGGTCGCTTGGCCCTGGCACGGGGCGGCACGTTGTTTTTGGATGAAATAGGTGATACGGCCCTGTCCGTTCAGGTTAAATTGCTGCGCCTGTTGCAGGAAAAGGTCTATGAACCGCTGGGCAGCGTGAAGCCGGAGACCACTGATGCGCGTATCGTGGTCGCCACCAACCGGCCGTTGGAAGAGCAGGTTAAACTCGGTCATTTTCGTGAAGATCTTTACTACCGCATCAAGGTCATGAAGTTGACTCTGCCGCCGTTGCGGGCGCGCCGGGGAGATATCCCGCTGCTGGCTGAGCACTTTATCCGCAAGCAGCGTGTTGTCGGTGGCCGGGAGATTACCGGACTGGCGCCGGAAGTCATGGCTCAGTTGATGGTTTACGACTGGCCCGGCAATGTGCGTGAACTGGAAAACGTGATCGAATACGCCTCGGTGGTCTGCCCGGACGGCCGTATCCGCCCGGACCATCTGCCCGAGGACGTCAAGGCGCAGATCGAGGCGGCCATGACGTCCACAGCACCGCCGGTGGAGAAAAAAGGGGTTGGGTTGGCCGAGCTGGAGAAAGCCTACTTGAGCGACCTGTTGAAACGCAACGATTACAATCGTAAAGCCACCGCCACCGCCATGGGCGTGCACCCCAGCACCTTGTGGCGCAAGATGAAGCGCCTCGGGTTGGCGCTGCCCGCCACCGACGGCCGTTCGAAACAGCCGGATTAGTGCCCATCCGGAAAAGGTTGGCGGAGCGGCATCCCGCCGCGATTAAAGCGGGCAAGCGTTGCTTGTGTTGCACGAATGCAACCCCGATCGGGTTGAAAACGGTGCAAACATGCAATGCCACCCGCCTTATCCAAGTCCTTCCATTCGATATATAACTCAACATATCAATATGTTAATCGCCCTGAAAGATGCGTGGCACGGATACTGCTCTAACTTAAAATCCACGGTTACGGAACGCGTAACCAAGGGTCGTGTCATACGGTTGCGGCAAAGGAGGGTGGGGCTTATGAGTGCGGATGTGATAAAAATCGGTGGCAAAGCGAGCCGGTTTTTGGACAAGGTCAAGGGCATCCTGCCGGACAATGGAAATCTGGATTTGTGTCTGACGTGCGGCATGTGTTCTTCCGGCTGTCCGGCCACGGGCCTGGCAGGGCTCGACCCGCGCAAGTTTTTGCGCATGGCGGTTTTGGGGTTGGATGATGAGATCCTGAAAACCAAATGGGCCTGGATGTGCACCATGTGTCAGCGGTGCATCTATGTTTGCCCGATGAAGATCGACATCCCCCAGCTCATTTTCAATGTGCGCAACGCCTGGCCGCGCGCCGAACGCCCCAAAGGGATTCTCGGGTCCTGCGATTTTGCTCTGAAAACCGAGGGGTGCAGCGCCATGGGCGCCACTTCGGAAGATTTTGATTTTGTCGTCAACGATGTGTTGGAAGAGTACCAGGAGGCCCAGCCGGAGTTCAAGGACATGCAGGCCCCCATCGACAAACAGGGCGCCGAGTTCTTCCTGAACCAGAATTCGCGCGAACCGGTTACCGAGCCGGACGAAATGGTCCCGCTATGGAAGATCCTGCATCTGGCCGGCGTTTCCTGGACCTACGGCTCCAAGGGGTGGGGCGGCGAAAACTACTGTCTGTTCCTGGCGGACAATGACGGCTGGAAGCACATTGTCCAAACCGCCACCGATCAGACGCACCAACTCGGCTGCAGGACGTATTTGAATACGGAGTGAGGGCACGTCACCTTCGCAGTCCGGGCCGGACTGAAAAAATTCAACATCGCGCATTCCTTTGACGTTAAAAACATTTATGAATACTACGCCCGATGGATTCGGGAGGGCAAACTCAAGCCGAATGCCGATTGGAACAAAGACTTGAAGGTCAAGTTCACCGTGCAGGACCCGTGTCAGATTGTCCGCAAGAGTTACGGCGATCCGATTGCCGAAGACTTGCGTTTTGTGGTCAAGTCGGTTGTCGGTGAAGAAAACTTCGTGGACATGGCCCCCAACCGCTCCAACAACTACTGCTGCGGAGGCGGGGGCGGTTTTCTGCAATCCGGGCACTATGAGGAGCGTCGCCTGTACGGCCGGCTCAAAGACGAGCAGATCAAGGCCACGGGGGCGGATTACTGCATCGCCGGCTGCCACAACTGCCATGCTCAGATCCACGATCTTTCGGAGCACTACAAAGGACATTACGGCGTGGTCCATTTGTGGACGTTGTTGTGTCTGTCGCTGGGGATTCTGGGGCCTAACGAGCGCGAATATCTTAAAGACGATTTAAAGGATGTCCGGGTATTTCATCCCGAGTCGGCGATGTGATGCTGTCAGTGTGACAAGGCGGCCGCGCGGGTGATTCATTGTTTTCGATACGCCTCTCCTTTCCCGAATCGGCCGCCCGCCGCCTTGATCCCTGGTTTCGTGCAGTTCTTGCAAATACTGGCGGACTGTGTACCGGGGGGGGGGAGGAAAGATATGACAATGGTAGAGGTAGCGAGTTGTCGGATTAATGATAGGGGCTCGCGCTAAAATGTGAAATCATTTCTGCGCGAGCCCCAAGCCGTTCGATTCCATCCTAAGTACCTCCATCGGGAAACCCTGGGGCGGTTTTTTTAGCTCCGGGGTTTCTTTGTTTGGAGATAGATCATGGACCGCATTGCGCGTAGCGCGCCGCAACGGATCTTTTTTACTTTACAAATATTGCTTCATTTTTTATTTAAACCGGACTATCCGGTAAGTCATATTTGCACTTGGTAGATCAATCTTCAACCCAAGCAACACGACGGTAAAGGAGACATTATGTCGTTCACGCACACCGTTCAGCCAGGCGAAAGTCTATGGCGTTTGGCCGGCCTGTATTTGGGCAATTGTGCCCGCTGGCTTGAACTTTACAATTATCACAATGCTCAATGCGAACAAAACGGCTGGTTTCACAAGGATCTGCTGCGCATTGAAGATCCGAACCTGATCTTCGTCGGCCAGCGGCTTCGCGTGCCGCCGCGTCCGCGCAAACCGTCGCTTAACCCGGTTACCGGCCGCCAGGCTGACGCCGGTCAAATGGCCACACCGATCGATCTGAAAATCGAGTACACCATTGGGAAAGACACGCCTGCGATCCGGTATGTTCAGGTCAATCCCGACTTTACCATCAAAGCTGAAATGAGTGGGAAAATCGCCATTGAACTCAATTCCCTCGATAAATACCGGCATAACCTCGAACTGTTGATTAGCAAAGACCGATTCCAGATGAAACAGAAGTTGGGGCAGATTTATGATCCGGCGTTTAGTGCGCTTGTTGCTAAGCCTGAGATGGTATTTGAATCCGGCAGAGTGACGCTTCATGCACCCATAGCGGCAAAAGCGAAAATCGGGTCTTATGCCGTGGATGTAACTGCCAGTGCCCCCAACCATTTGATCGGAGTTTTGAAGCCTCCGCCGGCAAGTGGCAGTATCAACGTTGGTAGCCGTAAGTTTAAGTACAACGCTGAAATTGAGTTCAAGGTTGATGTGGTCTGGCACCCAGTAATGCGAAGTAGGCCCGAGCCGTTAAAAGTTGATAGCCCTCAAAAAGTACCGGCTGAACGGAGTTTTTCCGAAACAACGAGTTCTCAGGCAACAGAGAATAATCTTGGGGAAGTTATAGCAAAGATCGCACTTGTTGTTGTTGGAACGATTATCTGTTGGCCGGCACGTCTGGCAGCCATGATTAGACCTGGGAGCTTATACAATATGCCGTTTCAGCATACGATTGATCCGAATCGAAGACCGATGGCGTAATGACTTTTTTTAGAAAAAGTATAATTCGCTATTCGGCCGCGTTGTGTTGTTTTTTGGTAGCGTGGTTCTTGCCGGAAATAGTGTCGTTTTTTAAAAATAGAACCTACACCAAAGAGCAGATCGACACGATGTTCGAGTCGATTACTGCGAAATATGGGATCAAGATCGTCTATGAAATTGGTGGCGATTTTTTATCGCCCCTCGTCGATCCGGCGATTCCGGCTGGTCCTGCGCGGTATAGCCAAGTTACACCCATTCAGCATCGTGTATTAGCGAAGTATCCATCTCTTTTACTGCAAGCGTTTGGAAAATATCCTGAACATGTAATTAAAAAATATATAGATGCTATTTACTTTGCAGGTACTATTAATCAAAATGGTTTTTATTATTCGGGTTCGTATGATCCGTTCAGACGAGTGATTTATCTGGTAAATAACGGTAGGCGGAATGATGAACGAGCTGTGTATACAATCCATCACGAATTTAGCTCCCTGCTGTTAAAAAGCCATTCGCTGCTTTTAAACCCGTGGTTTGATCAAAATCCAAAAGATTTTAAATATTTGGCTGAAATACATGATAATTGGGATGATATAAAGACGACTGGTAAGGGAACATCCCAAGACTACGAAAAAGGCTTTGTAACCGACTATGGACGGGTCACGTTTGAAAACGACTTCAACGAATACGCCGCGATGATCTTCACCTATCCCCGCAAATTCAAACAGATCATGGATCAATACCCCCGCGTGCGGGGCAAGTTTTTGGTTTGGCTGGAATTTTACCAAAGAATTGACCCTATTTTTACCGAAGTCTATCTGTTCGGCGAAAATGGTTGATCGGTCCCCAGCCCTGTTGCCGCGGTGTTCTTCCCACAACAGTACCCACCACCTCTCAAGATTACGCCAGACCGGCAACACTAAAATACGCGTCCGGCCAGGTGTCGATCTCGGTCTTTACTGCGGTGACCACATCATAGGGGGTCTGATCGGTTTCAAAACGCGCCTGGTGTCGAAAGGCCATCTCTTCCAGAGGGTTGGCGCGGTAGCCTTTGGTGATCGTGCCGACGGCCCAGGCGGTCAAATAGCGGCGGGCGCCCAAATACCGCCATTGAACCACATGCAGGATTTCGTGGAAGTGAACCGGTTCCCAATCGGCCAGATCGTTGCGGATGAAGATGGTGTCTTGCCAGGGGACGCCTTTCAAATCCCAGTTTTCAATTTCCGCCAGTTGGGGAAAAGGGCCTTGTGCCAGCGGTGGAACCGGACACTTGGCCACGGTCACCCGGCCGATCCTGTTGAGCAGGTCGTCCGGATAATAGTGCGGCAGGCGTGCAAACCGGGCGGCCGCCACAGGCTGCACGCGCTGGGCATAGGTCGCGAGCGCCGGCTCGATCCAGGCCGTTACGACGTCAAGCAGTTTTTCGAATTGTTTTTTACTTGCAAGCGTCATCGAGATTCATGGGTAGTGGCGTGTTTTTTTTTCAGTTTCTAATATCCTGATCGGTGAAAGGCAACCCCTTCTTTAGCCGGTGTGCAACCGGTGGGCAGTCGCAACCCTGTTTCCCGGACGCCGCACGTTTTCGGCAACCGTTGCAAGGTGCGCAAAAAAATGTGATTTTTAAGCGTACCAGGCGGATTCTCTGTTGCAAACCGCTGAAAGACGATTTATGCAACGCAGGTGCGATCCCGCGTGTGGACAACACACATTGATACGCTTTGATACGCCAATAAAAACCTGAATCTGCTCTTGCACCTGATACGCAAGCGGGACTACGGAAATTGACCTCGAATGAAGATGCTATCTAAACCTGATCCTGTTTTGTCACCCCCTGCCGATGACGCGTTGGTTATTGTCGACTTTGGGTTGCGGATAATGAGCTGCAATGCAACCGCGCGCGCTTTTTTTAAAACCGATTTCAAACCGGGTGACCCCTTTCACTTGAATCATCACTTTGCCGGCGCCGATCTGGTCCGGGCCACCGAGGCGTTGCAGCAGGCTTTTGAACAGGGCCGGGTCGCCACCGGGCTTAAAACCGGCGGCGACGGTTTGACGTCATGCCGGTATTCCATCCATCCTTTATATGCTGATGAAGCCCGAATTATCGGCGCCACGTTATGCTTTCGCACCACCGCAACCGCTCGCGCCTCGATGACCATCCGAAGGGCGCAGCCGGATGCGCAGCCGGCCGCCTGCTGTGAGCGCCGCAAGATTCTCGACGCGTTGCCCGAAGGGGTGTTTACCATCGACACCCAATGGCGCATCGTTGCCTTTAACCACACGGCCGAAAAAATCACCGGTTACCGGCGCGAGGAAGTGATCGGCCGGACCTGCCGCGAAGTCTTTCGTTCCGATCTCTGCGATTCCGGCTGTCCCTTGGGCAGCACCCTTGAATCCGGCCAGATGAGCATGGATCAGGAAATCTGCATGCTCGGCAAAGACGGGACCCCGCGCCGGGTGCTGGTCAATGTCGGCGCGTTGCGCGATCACAATGGGCGGATCATCGGCGGGGTTGAAACCTTTCGGCCGTTGAACGGCGTGCAGTTGCCGTCGTCCCCGGTGGCCGCCCCGCCCGGGCAGCCCCACATTATCGGGCACAGTCAGGCAATGCAGCGGCTGCTGGCCATGCTGCCGGATCTGGCCGCCAGCGACGCCAACGTCATGATCTGCGGCGAGAGCGGCACCGGCAAGGAGTTGTTTGCCCGGACCATTCACAACCTGTCGCCGCGTGCCCAAAACCCCTTTGCCGCCGTCAATTGCGCTGCCCTGGCGGAAACCCTGCTCGAATCGGAATTGTTCGGCCATGAAAAAGCGGCCTTTACCGGCGCTGTCAGCGATAAACCGGGACGCTTTGAACGGGCTGCGGGGGGGACCCTGTTTCTGGATGAAATCGGTGATCTCAAACCCGAGCTGCAAGTCAAACTGCTGCGCGTCATCGAACAAAAAGAATTCGAGCGGGTCGGTGGAACCCGAACCATTGCCATGAATGCGCGGATCGTCAGCGCCACCAACCGGGATTTAAAGCACGCCATCGCCTCGGGCCGGTTTCGGGAAGATTTTTATTATCGCCTGCGCACGGTCACCTTGAACCTGCCACCGTTGCGGGAGCGCCGTGAAGATATCCCCCTTCTGGCCGATTTTTTTATCCGCCGCTTCAACCGGCAATACAACAAACGGGTGCGTACCGTCGATACCGCGGTGATGCGCCATTTCATGGATTATCACTGGCCCGGCAACATCCGCGAGCTGGAACACGCGCTGGAACATGCCTTTGTCTTTGTCAAAGGGCCGATGATCCTGAAGCAAAACCTGCCGGCAGCCGATGAACCGGCAACCGCGATGTTGGATGCGGCAACCCGCGTAGCAAAACCCGCCACCACCCCCATTTCAAGGGAGACCCTGTTGTGGGCCCTGTCGCAAGCCCGCGGCAACCGGCGCCAGGCGTCGGAACTGCTCGGCATCAGCCGCACCTCCCTGTGGCGCGGCATGAAGGCGTGCAACCTGTTGTGATTGAAAACAGGACCGTCGGTTGCCGGCTGGCCGTGCGCAATTGAAATGTCTGCCTTGGCGTATCGAGCTGCTGTTGTTTCAGGTGTGTTTCACTTGTTTCAAATGTTTCAGGGCGTGAAACGTTTTGCAACCATCTGAAAACATTTTAAAATTTTACCATCGACGTTTTCCGGTGAACCGCGTGTGTTTCACTGGGACCGTCGCCGGATTCGGTTCATCCTCCCGCCTTCTGCCTGGTTGACGATAAAAAATAGAAAAAACAATTAGTTACGTATTTGGCACACCCTTTGTAAAGATCCATCGGTGTTGATTTGATACTGATTGAAAGAACTCTGAACCGATGCACACGATGCCCCTGGATCAAACCGCTTCTCTTGCCGCCGACACAGCGCCGCTGACCTTTGCGCTCTCATCCGATTTACGTCTGATGAGCGCCGGACAGGCCGTGTGGTCCGGGGACCGGCGGCTTGCGCCGGGCGAGCCGTTTCCCTTTGACCGGCTGTTTGCGCCGGAAGAATTGCCACGGATCAGATCCGTGCTTGCCCACGTGCAGCAAAGCGGCCGGGCTGTTGAGCGCCGGACCGGCGGCTTGCGCACCGAAAAGGGCAACGCGCGAACCTGCACCTATTCGGTTCATCCGATTGTAGCTCGCAACCGGCAGATCGTCGGGGTCATGGTCAACCTCCAACCGGCGGTTGAATCTCACGCGCAAATGGCCAATAACAGGGTGTTCGAAGCGTTGCCCCAGGGGGTCTTCACCGTAGACCGCCACTATCGGATCACCGCTTTTAATCAGACCGCCGAGCACCTGACCGGTTACCGGCGCGACCAGGCCCTGGGGCGGGCATGCCGGGACGTGTTCCGGTCGGATCTGTGTCGCGCCGGTTGTCCCCTGCAACAGGCGCTCGAAACCGGGCAGACCACCCTGGACCAGCCGGTCACCGTCCTCAACCGCGACGGCCGCAGCCAAACCCTGATCGTAAACGTCAGTCTGTTGAAAGATCGCCACGGCCGGGTCGTGGGCGGCGTTGAAACTTTTCGTCCCGCCGCACCGGACGCCCCGGCGAACACCTTCGCCCGGCAGCCCCTGTTGCCTGCGGCCGGCTCGGGGCCGGCGCAGTTTGCCGGCATGGTCGGTCAAAGCCGGTGCATGCAGCGTCTGTTTGCCCGGCTGCCCGACATCGCCGCCAGTGAAGCCAATCTTGTGATTACCGGTGAAAGCGGCACCGGCAAGGAACTGCTGGCCCGCGCGGTTCACCGGTTGTCGGCGCGGCGTCAGGGGCCCTTTATGGCTGTTAATTGCGCCGCCCTGGCAGAGACGCTGCTCGAATCGGAACTCTTCGGCCATGAGCGGGGCGCCTTCACCGGGGCCACCCATCAAAAGGCCGGACGATTTGAGCGGGCCGCCGGCGGCACGCTCTTTCTGGACGAAATCGGCGACCTCAAACCGGCCCTGCAGGTCAAGTTGCTGCGGGTCCTGGAACAGCGGCAGTTCGAGCGGGTGGGCGGCAAGCATACCATCCCCCTGAACGCCCGCGTGATCAGCGCCACCAACCGGGACCTGAACCAGGCCCTGGCCCGGGGGGCGTTTCGAGCCGATCTTTACTACCGGCTGCGCACGGTGGCGGTGCAGATCCCGCCCTTGCGCGAACGGCCGGAAGATATCCCTCTTTTAGTCGATCATTTTATCAAGCACTTCAATGTCGCCAGCGGCAAACATGTGCGCAGCATCGATCCCAAAGTAATGCGGTCGTTTCTGCAAGCCACCTGGCCCGGCAACATCCGCGAACTGCAGCGGCTCATCGAACACGCATTTGTCTTCGTCAAGGGGCCGATTATTTTTGCGCGTTACCTGCCGCAAAGCGACCGGGGCCGGGTGCCGGTCCCGGATCGGGCGGTCGCGGCCGAAGGGGGGCGAAAAAGCATCGATCAAGAAACCATTTTAAACGCCCTGGCGCAAGCCAAGGGCCGGCGCGCCGACGCCGCGGCCCTGCTCGGCATCAGCCGTACGTCCTTGTGGCGGCGGATGAAAGCACTAAACCAGCAAAGGAGATCCAACCATGGAGCAGTTAAACGAGGAAATTGAACAGATCATGCAAACCTATCCGGGCAAGCCCGAATATCTCATCTTTTTACTGCAGGATATTCAGGACAAGGCCGGCTACATTTCACCTGAATCGATGCAACTGGTGAGCGAGCACACCGGTGTCCCCCTGACCCAGGCGTATTCGGTGGCCACGTTTTACCAGTCTTTTCGGCTGGAACCGCGCGGTGACCATGATATCCGGGTGTGCCTGGGGACCGCCTGTCATCTGAAAGGCGGTCAGCGGATTACCGAAGAGTTGGAGCGCCGCCTCAATGTCCAGGCCGGCGAAACCACCGAAGATCAGCGGTTTACCCTGAGCACCGTCAACTGCGTGGGGGCGTGCGCGCTGGCGCCCGTGGTGGTGGTCGATGACGAGTACGAACCTCACGTGACCGCCAAAAAACTGGATCGCAAATTAAAAATACTCGAACATGAATTCGATGAAAACAAGGAGGGCGGCCCCGATGCCTGAACAACAAGCAGTAATTGACAATACCCACCAACGGCTGCAATCGGCCGAGGATTTGAATGAACTGCGGCAGCACCTGTGCGACCGGGTCGACCCGAACCGTCCCGAGATCGTGGTGTGCCACGGCACCGGCTGCATGGCTAACGGCAGCACCCAGGTTACCGAAGCGTTGGCCGCGGCCCTGAAAAAAGCCGGTAGCGAGGCCAAGCTGATGCCGGGGATCAAAACCACCGGCTGCCAGGGATTTTGCTCCCGGGGGCCGCTGATCATCATCCGCCCCCAGGGACTTTTCTACCAGCAGGTCAAACCCAAGGACGCCGAAGAGATTGTGCAGCAGACGATCATGCAGGGCAAACCGGTTGAGCGGTTGTTGTACCAGGACCCGAAGACCGGGGAGACGATCCACACCGAAGACGAAATTCCGTTTTATAAAATGCAACAGCGCGTGGTGCTGCACAATATCGGCAGAATCGATCCGTCCGATATCGCCGACTACATTGCCGCCGGCGGATATCAGGCCCTGGCCAAGGCGCTGACCACCATGACACCGGAGGATGTTGTGGCCCAGGTTGAAGCTTCAGGGCTGCGCGGTCGCGGCGGGGCCGGTTTTCCCACCGGACGCAAGTGGCGCTCGGCCCTGCAGGCCATCGAGCGCAAGGGGCGGCCGGTTTATGTGGTGGTCAACGGCGATGAGGGCGATCCGGGCGCCTTCATGGACCGTACGATCATGGAAGGCGACCCGCACGCCGTGCTGGAGGGGCTGATCCTGGGCGCCTACGCGCTGGGCGCGCAAATGGGCTATCTGTATGTCCGCGCCGAATATCCTTTGGCCATCAAACATCTTGAGATCGCCATGATGCAGGCGCGTGCCTATGGCCTGCTGGGCGACAATATTCTCGGCTCCGGTTTCACCTTCGATGCCCGCATCAATCGCGGCGCCGGCGCCTTTGTGTGCGGCGAATCGACCGCCTTGTTTACTTCCATCGAGGGCAAACCCGGCAACCCCCGGCCCAAATACGTCCGTTCGGTGGAAGAGGGCCTGTGGGGCCGTCCCACCGTGCTCAACAATGTAGAAACCTGGGCCAACATTCCGCTGATCGTCAACAAGGGCGGCGACTGGTATGCCGACCTGGGAGTGCCTCACAGTACCGGCACCAAGGTTTTCTCCCTGGTCGGCAAGGTCAACAATGTCGGGTTGGTGGAAGTTCCCATGGGCATCAAGCTGTCCGAGATCGTGGAAACCATCGGCGGCGGCGTGCCCGACGGCCGGCCGTTTAAAGCCGTGCAGACCGGCGGTCCTTCCGGCGGCTGTATTCCGTATTCCCTGAAAGACACGCCCGTCGACTTTGACTCGCTGACCAAAGCCGGTTCCATGATGGGCTCCGGTGCCATGATCGTCATGGACGACAGCGATTGCGTGGTCGATGTGGGTCGTTACTTTTTACGGTTTTTGGAAGAAGAGTCCTGCGGCAAATGTCTTCCCTGCCGGCTGGGGCTGACGCGGCTGCGCGAGTTGCTGGACAACTTTGCCAAGGGCAAGGGCAGTGAAGCCGATATCGACGACCTGATCAGTCTCTCCGAGGCGATCCAGGACGGTGCCTTGTGCGCCCTGGGGTCCAGCGCGCCCAATCCGGTGCTGACCACCCTGCAGTACTTCCGGGAAGAATACATCGCCCATGTCAAGGACAAGAAATGCCCGGCCGGCGTATGCAAGGATCTGATCACCTACACCATCGACGCCGACGCCTGCACCGGCTGCACCGCCTGCGCCCGCCGATGCCCGCAGAACTGCATCCGGGGCAAGAAAAAGGAAGCGCACATCATCGAAGTCGGTGACTGTATCCGCTGCGGGATTTGCCTGGAAACCTGCAAGTTTAAAGCGGTGCAGGTTGATTGATTGATCACAAATTTCAAACAGGAGAGTATGAAAATGATAACACTGACAATCAACGATCAAGAAGTAAAAGCACGCAAGGGGTGGACGCTTCTGGAAGCCGCCCGGCACCACGGTGTCGATATCCCGACCCTTTGCTACCACGAGGCCGTGGCGCCCAGCGGGGCCTGTCGCCTGTGCATGGTGGAATTGAAGGACGGTGACTGGTCCAAACTGGTGGCGTCCTGTATCTACCCGGTCGCCGACGGCCTTAACGTCTACACCGAAACCCCGAAGGTCCAAAACGTGCGGCGCTGGGTGTTGGAAATGCTGTTGGCTGCCTGCCCCGGCAGTGAAGAGATCGCAACCCTGGCCCGCCGGTACGGCGTGACCACCACGCGCTTTGCCACCAAATCGGCCAACGAAGCCTGCATGGTTTGCGGGCTCTGTGTGCGGGTCTGCGAGGAGGTCGTCGGCCTGTCGGCCATCGCCACCGTGGATCGCGGAGTGCACAAGCGGGTCGGCGCCCCTTATCTGAAACCGACCGATGTGTGTGTCGCCTGCGGCAGTTGCGTCACCATCTGCCCCACCGGCGCCATGGCCAAGATCTTTGACACCGTGCGCGGTGAACCGCAAACCAAACTTACCCAGTTGCAAGCATAAGTAAGGAGGACGACATGGCTGCCAATGCCAAAATCGGAGTTTTTTTATGTCAATGCGGATCCAAAATAGATCCGTTGGTCGATTTGCAGGCTTTGCAAGGGGCCTTGCAAACCGACGTCGATCACTGTGAAATACTGCCCTATACCTGTCTGCAACCGGGCCTTGAAAGCATCATGCACGCGGTGGCGGCCCACCGGCTCAATCGCCTGATAATTGCCGGTTGTGAAAGCCGTTTGATGCTCAAAAAATTCGAAAAAGAGCTGGCGCCGCTCGATCTTTTAAAGGGCCAGATCGACATGATCAATGTGCGCGGGCATATTGCCGCGGTTTCGGAGCAGACTCCCGAACAGAACGCCGCCAAGGCGGCCAAGCTGATCAAGGCCGCGGTTGCCGAAATGCATGTCATGTCGCCCACCGCGCAAATTCGCGCCAAAATCGACGGCCCGGTGGTGATTGTGGGCAACGGGCTTGCCGGTTATGCGGCGGCCCAGGCACTGGCCGACAAAGAGGTCGATTGCCTGCTGTGCACCGATACCCTGGACGCCGATGCCGTGTTGCGGAAGGTGTCCGACCATTATCCGGGTGAGGGCGAGCAGCATCCCCGCCTGCGCCGGATTGTCACTGCCGTGGCCCAGAGCCCCCGCGTGACCCTGATGCCGCCGAGTGAGCTGGTTCACCTGGCCGGGGTCACCGGCGATTACACCCTGACCTTTCAGGATGCGCAAACCGGCGACAGCCGGCAATACCGCGCCGGTGCATTGCTGGCGGCCCTGGATGCCGAACTGGTCCCGCCCGGACCGCAATTCGGCTACGATGGCGACAGCGTGCTCTATCAGCCCGAACTGGAACGTCGGATCCGGCACAGCGGCACCCCCAAGGGCAAGGTGGTCTTCTGGGTCAATGACCATGAAATCGGGATGGGCGAATTCGACCAGCTCTCGGTCCGGGCGGCGTGGTCCATGGCGCGGCATATCCGCGAAACATCCAACCTGAAGACCGAAACCATCATTTTATACAACGAGAAAATGCCGGTATCGCTGTCAAGCGCCCAGCGCGCCGTAAACCGCAAGCTCAAGATCGCCTGGGTCCCCTATGACCAGGCCGTGCGGCCCATGGTCCAGGATCGGTGCATCACCTTCTGCGGGCTGAAGGATCATGTTGAACATGAGATTGACTGGGATTTGCTGGTCTTGTCGCCGCTGCGCCGGGTGGGCGGGCAGGCCCTGCAAACCGCGAAAACCCTCGGTTTGATCCACAAACCGGATCGCTTTCTTACCGGGCATCATGCCAAGGTGCGACCGGAAATGGTGGGCCGCGAGGCAACTTATCTGGCCGGCAGTGCGCGCTACCCGTGCGATTTACAGGAAACGTTGAACCAGGGCCGGCGCGCCGGGGTTAAAAACGCGGCCATGGTGGCCAAGGCCGGCAGCGGCGAGTTGTTCGTGCCTCGCACGGTTTGCTGGGTCGATCCGGAACTGTGCATCGGGTGCGGGCAGTGCCAGGAACTGTGCGATTGCGGCGGTATCAGCGTGGATGCCGGCGCCGGGGGGGGCTTGCCCCGCGTGGTCGATCCCATGGTCTGCACCGGCGGCGGTACCTGTGCCGCGGCATGCCCCTATCGGGCGCTGATACTGCAGAATTTCACCAACGACCAGCGTGAAGCGCGTCTGGCCGCGCTGGCCAACCAGTTGGAACACGACGACGTGGTTGTTTTCGGGTGCGCCTGGGGCGGGTTGCCCGCCGCCGATAACGCCGGCACCCAGGGCCTGAAGTACGATCCGCGCATTCACATGATCGGCATCCCCTGCATCGGCCAGCTCGACCCGTGCGTGATGGCCCGCGCTTTTCTGGAAGGGGCGCCCGGCCTGCTCCTTTTGGGGTGCCTGCCCGAGGAATGCCATCATTCCTACGGTGTCGACCATGCCTGGAACCGTGTCAGCCTGATCAAGAAACTACTGACGCTGAGCGGTTTCAACCGCCGCCGGATCGCTTTGGCGCATGCCGATCTGAACAAACCGGAAGAATTTATCCGCACCGTGGAGAGCTTCTCCCAAACCATCAGCAGTTTGGGCCCCATCGACCGGACCGCGGCTAACCGGGCCAAGCTGGCCGCCATGTACGATCTGGCCAAAAACAACACCCGTATCCGCGCCCTGTTGTCGGCGGTGTTGCGCCGCCCCTGGGAAAACGCCTATACCGGCGATCAGCGTCATGCCCTGGAGTATGATCGTGATTTTTCCGATGCCCTGGTCGAGGAGTTTCTGCAGGCGCGGTTGCTGGGGGTGCTCAAGGCCGAAAAACGCCCCCTGGGGTTGACCGAACTGTCCCAGGCCCTGCACGAGGAAGAACGGCGGGTCATCGAGGCGCTGATGGAAATGGTGCGCGAAGGGCTGATCGCTTCGCGGCATGAGAATCGCAGGCCCTATTTTGCTTGCGTGAACTAAAAGGTATCTGCTGTCGTCTGGATTCCGGACCCCGGCGCCTGCCCCGGACCTGATCCGGGGTTCGCCGGGGTGACGGCGTTTTTCCTGTGTTGATTTTGGCGATCCCCGGATCAGGCCCAGGGGCGGGTCCGGGGCCGGCCCCGGAATCCGGATCTACCGTTTACCGCCCAATTCAGGCCGGTACATCTTGCGCCAGGGAGCCTGCTTGTTCTTCAGGGCGTCCACCAGAGCCCGGTACAGGGTCCCTACCGCCAGTTCGGCACAGTGATTCTCTTCCGGTGGCAGCGTTTGAAGGTAAGCGATTATCTCGTCGGGGGTCAGGTCCCAGGCCTGGGTTATGGTTTTGCCTTCCGCCAGATGGGCGACCGTATTGCTGCACGCATGGGTGTTCAGACAGCCGTCGGTGGTGTAGGTGATGCGCGCGATAATTGCTTCGCGCAGTTGTACAAACATTTCGATCGTGTCGCCGCAACTGCCGGTATGACGGCCGTAGCCGTCCGCTTCGGCCAACGCCTCGAGGCGGTCGGTGCGCAACGCCATCTTAAGATAGTTGCGGGAGTGCCGTTGAAAAAAATCTGAATTATTCGCTGTCATCGTAAATCGGTTTCCTCCAGTACCGACACCTGGCAGTCGGCCCGGCAACACACCCGGTCGCAGTTTTCACCGGGCGTGCAACCGTCGGCACCGGCTGCCGGGCGGCCCAGCAGGATGTGATCGACCTGTTCGGTTCTGGCGACTTTGAGAATCTCCAGCCAGGGGATCCCCGGCCTGACGAGAAAGCGGGCATCGGCGGGAATTTCCGCGCCGTGGCGGGAGCGGTAGTGCGTTTCGATCTGATGGCCGACGCGCTCGATTTGAGCGTCCGCCGACCCCACGGGCATGCCCAGGAACCTGAAATCACCCGAGTAGCGTTTTTCCGATTCCAGTACATGCAGCACTAAAAGTTGCGCCCGGCTATCGTGCGCCATGGTCAACACCGAGGCGAAGACCGCATCGCAGGTCGATTCAAGATCGGTGCAAAACATGAGTTTGGCCGACATGGTTGTTTCCTCCTGTGGTGTTCACTAAAATGACAAAATACCTCAATTTTTAAATTCCCAATGCTTAATTTTTAACTCTCAACTATCAGGGCATCCGCTACGACTTCCCACAGATATTTAACTTCAACGCCCTTTACTTCATACGCCGCCAGCAGAGCCTTGATCTGACCGTGGCAACTGTGGCAGGGCACCACCACAAGCTCGGCCCGGGCCTGCTTGATCTGGTCGATTTTACGGCGCCCGTAGTGAATGCGGGGCGCCTTGAACGGCGTCAGCAGGGTCCCGCCCCCGCCGCCGCAGCAGTATTGGTTGCCGCGCGACGGCTGGCTGTCGGTCCATTCTGCCAGGCATTGGTCCATAACCCGGCGCGGCTGGTCAAAGTAGCCCCGGCCGAACAGCTCTCGGGATTTGCGGCCGTAGTTGCACGGATCGTGGTACAGGGCCCGCTGGGGATGCGCGGTTTTATCTACCTTGATGCGGCCGGATGCGAGATAGTCTTCCAGCAGGTCGAAAACCGTCAACGTGCCGAAACGGTCGAAGAAGTCCGGGTACCATTGCTGCAACCCGTACCGGGTCGCCAGATAGGCGTGCCCTCATTCCGGGTACATCAGGTTCTGGATTTCGAGCTGCTCCATGTGGGTTACGATGCGGCCTACCGATAATTGCATGGCCTCATCATCGCCGGAGAACAGGCCCCAGTTGACACCTTCCCAGTTTTCGCGCGGTATGGTGAAGTCTTCCCCGGCCACGTGGAAGATCTTCCACCAGTGGACCAGGTCTTCGTTTTGAGTATTGACCAGCTTGTTGTGCAGGGTGTGCAGCAGGTTGGCTTCGGGTTTGTCGAACGCGATTTTAAAATCGGCAAACTCTTCTTCTGCGGCGAGTTCTTCGGCCACGTCGGTGATGATAAATTCAAAGTCTTCGGCCGGCAGGCCCAGATTGTTGCCGGTCTGGCGGCACAGGGCGACCCCTTTGTGGATCATGCCCGGCACCTTGTCCCGCGCCACGCGTCCGCGCAGGGTGCGGACAATATTGACGATATTGATGCCCATGGGGCAGGCGTATTCGCATTTGCCGCACAAGGTGCACAGCCAGGGCAGATCGGAAGCGATCAGTTCCTGCTCGCGCTCCAGCAGCACCAGACGGACGATTTTACGCGGGTCGAACCCGTCTTGACCGGTCAACGGACAGCCGGCGGCACAGGTGCCGCAGGCCAGGCACATTTCGGGCGCCTGGTTCCCCGGCCTGCGCGGGGCAGCGGTTTTAACGGGATCTTCATTCACAGGGGGATTGGTTGCCATCGGTGTTCCTTTATAAAGCCGTTTCCAGGTCGGCCATGATGTCGGTTGCGGTCGGGCCGTCCAGAACGGTGGCGTTGTTGGGACATGCGGCGACACAGGCGCCGCAGCCCTGACATGCGGCGGCATCCACCGCCATGTGTCGATTTTCAGCGTCAAGGTAGCGGGCCTGGTGTGGACAGGCCGCAACACAGCTTGCGCACAGCGAGCAGAGCGCCGGCCGCAGCCGGGCCGTCGCCGTCGATGGTTGCAGGGTTTTGCGGCGCAGCAGGCGCAGGGCGCGCATGGCCGCGGCATCGGCTTGCCGCAGGGTATCCCCGGCCCGCGCCGGGCCCCGCGCCAGGCCGCACACAAAGACCCCTTCACGGCCGGTATCCACCGGACGCCATTTGCTGTCGGCTTCGCGCACAAAACCATCCGCGGTCATCGTCACCCCGAAAAGAGCGTCCAGCGAATCGACCGGGTTGGGCCGCACGCCGGTGGCCAGGGAAAGCCAATCGGCGGTCAGGCTCACCGGTTCGGCCAGCAGCGGATCGTAGCCTTTGATGGTGATGGCGTGATCGTCGACAATGACCTGCGGTTTGCGGGCGGGGTCATAGGGGATGAACCGGACTGCCCGGCGGCGCGCCTCGGTGTAAAGGGCTTCGTGGCGACCGTAGGTCATCAGATCCCGGTACAAAACCGTGATGTCCGTGGCCGGGTGCCGTTGCTTGATCTTAAGGGCGGTGTTGAGCGCCTTGATACAACAGATGCGGCTGCAAAAGTTGTTCGGTTCTTCGCGCGAATCGACGCACTGGATCATGACCACGTGCTGCGGCGCCTGTCGATTAATTTGAGAATCGGGCGCATCGACGGCGGCGGTCAACTCGTGCAGTGGTACGATCCGTTCATGTCGGCCGGCGCCGTAATTTTCAGTCAAAGCGGGGTGTCCGCCGGTCGCCAGGATGGTGGCGCCGTGAAACACGGCACATTGGGTTTTGCGCCCTACCCGGAGCTGGGTGATGAAACGGCCGGCAGGTCCCCGGCAGTGGATGACGTCACTGTTCAGGTGGACGGTCAGGGCGGGATGATTGCGGACGGCGTCGGCGGTCCGGGCGATCCGGTCGCGCAGCCGGAGATCCCTGATTTGATCGGTCCGGCCGCCCAGGCGATCGGATTTTTCCACCAGGGTCGTCGCGATGCCGTTGGTCGCCAGGGTCAGGGCCGCGGTCAAACCGGCCGGACCGCCGCCGATCACCAGGGCGCCGTCGTACATGGCTTGCCGGTGCTGGGCCGGTTGGCTGCGCTGGTGCAGTCGATGGATGGCCGGCCCAAGACGTTGCCAGGCGTTTTCGGTGGTCGCCCCATCCAGGCTGACCGTTTCCAGAAAAGCGCGGGGCAGGCCGGTGGTATCGGCCCATGGTCCGATCAGCGCGGACATTGCGGCCGGGGTCTGTGAACCGGCCAGAAGCAGCCGGTTCGCGGCCAACGAGTCCGGCGGCGATTCAAGCTGTTCCATGACAATGTTGAACGGCAGGGAGCCGAGCCGGTTTGCAATGGTATCCCAGTCGATGGGGGCACCGGCGGCTGACGGCATGACGGCCAGGCATACAACCGGTCTTTGTTTCAACACGTCTTCCGGTATTTCTTTTATTTTTTCGATCGGTTGATGGGGCAGACTCTGCGGATGTAAATCCCGCAACCGCTTGACCGCTCGGGCCACGGTCGCCCCTGCGGCAATCACTGAATCGGCCGCGTCCTTGAGTTCAGGGTGTTTGTCGACAACTAACACCCCTTCATGCGTGGTCCAGTCCGCGTGGTGTTGTTCGGGCTGCATGCCGGTGGACAGGACGACCAGATCGAAGACCTCATCCTGCAAATTGCCGTCGGCGTCGAGATAGCTGAGCATCAGGTCGTCGCCGGCGCCGGCCGGCTGAAGACTGTGCACCCGGCAGCGCACCAGCCGCACTCCGGCGGCTTCAACCCGGTCGCGGTAGCGCTGATAATCCCGGCCAAAGGTGCGCAGGTCCATGTAAAAAATAGTGGCTGAGGTGTCCGGGCCGATTTTCCGTTGCGCCAGCAACGCTTCCTTGAGGGCGACCATGCAACAGATGCGCGCGCAATGATCGGCGCCGATAGTCAGGTTGCGCGAGCCGACGCACTGGATCCAGGCGATTTTTTGAACGGCTTTGCGATCCGACGGGCGCAGCAGCCGGCCTTGATAGGGGCCGCTGCTGCTTAAGATGCGCTCAAAAGCCAGGGCGCTCACCACATTGGGCAGGCTGCCGTAGCCGTACAAGTCGGTGGTGCCGGGATCGTACAGACGGGCACCACCGGTTTGCACCACCAGGGCGATGTTTTTCAGGTCGATGGTGTGGGCCTGGGGCTCCAATTGGATGGCATCGCGGGGACAGGCTTCGGCGCAGGCCCCGCAGGCGGTGCACGCCTGCCAGTCGATAACGCGCACCGTTTGGTGCGGCACCGGTTTGTAGATTGCCTTGCGCCGGGTCAGGCCGGCATTGAAATCATCCGGCCCACTCACCGGACAGGCCGCCTCACAGGCCCCGCACCCGTCGCAGCGCTCGGGCTGCACGCCGGGCGCGGTTTGGCGCACGGTGACACACAAACGGCCGGGACTGCCTGCGACAGCTTCGATCCGGGCGGCGGTGAGCAATTCGATCCGGTCGTGGTAAATCCCCCGGCGCAGGCAGGTTTGGACCCCGTCGTCCCGGTCGAGCAGCGGCAGCATGCGGCACATGCCGCAGTGGTTGTTGGGAAACTGGTGGTCCAGTTGGGTCAAAAGGCCGCCCACGGCCGGGGCTTGCTGGATCAGTTTGACCCTGTAGCCCAGTTCGGCCAGGGCCAGGGCGCTGTGAATACCGGTAATTCCGGCGCCGGCCACGGCGATGGCCGGGCTTTGGGCAGCGGTGGCGTTTGGCGTCGACATGGTGTTCATTGGTCCTCTTTCTTGCCGTACACCAGGAAGGGAATCGGCTCGTTCGCATCCCGGCCGGGTTGATAGTCGAGGGTGTCCTGCACTCGGCGGGCCACGGTCTGGAAGAGGGCGGCCACCGGTATGTGACTGGGACAGACGCTGCTGCACTGTCCGCACCCGACACAGGCATGGGCCATATGGGCCAGCCGTGTCAGGTGAAACATGGTGGTGTCGGTGGGAAGCTTGAGCCGCCCTTTTTTGGTTGCCCGTTGCAACAGGGTTTCCGGCGCGTGGGCGAACACATCGGTCAGAAAAACACACTCTTTGCAGTAGCAGACCGGGCAGGCGGTCCGGCAGTTGTAGCAATTCAGACAGGTGGCGATCAGTTCCTGGAAACCGGCCATGGTGCTGATGGCGGCGTTGATCTCTTTTGCGCGGGCGTCACGTGTCGTGCGCCGTTCCTGCTGCATGTCTGTTACCGCGGCTTCGCGTTGGGGCGGTGCCCCGGTTTCCGCCAGATCAAGATCCTTTAGCAGGGTACGGCCGGTAGCGGTGGCCGCCGCGATCACCGGTTGGTCCGGTGCTGTGCCTAAAAAGCAAAACGCCAGGTCCGCCTGTGACGGTAGAAATCGAGTACAGCGTTGGCAGGCGGCGGTGCAGTTGGCGTGCAGGGCCGACCCGGTATAGAACATTCGGGTAAGATCGGGATTCTGGTTGATTTCGTTCAGGTAGGTATCGTTTGCCATGCGTCCCAGGCAGTCGAAGCCGATGATGACCACGTGGTCCCGGACGCATTGGTTGAGTTTGGTCAATTCAATCCAGGCCCTGATTTCACAGGGGCGCATGACCAGGGCGATCCGTTGGTTGACGGCATGCCGGGTGACCGCCGCCGCCTGGCGGGCGGCATTGAAGGGGGCCACCGGCGCCAGCGGCTCGGCACCGGCCAATTGTTCGGGATCGGTCACCAGCATCGGCAGCGGCAGTTTTGAATACGGCGTGGGCGCCTGCACCAGCACGGCGTCGATCATGTGTTGTGTCAGCATCCGGTGCAACAGGCCGGTGACGGTGTCCGTCGGTGAGGTGTTGGTTGCGGTGGTGAAATAGGTTGTCATGGTTGCTCTTTGGTTGCGATGTTACAATGTTGTTTGTTGTGACGGAATCGCTTTAATAATACCCCGGCTTGTCGGGCTGAGGTTTGAAATTCGAAATTCGAAACTTGAAATTCGAAACTTGAAACTTAAAACTTGAAATTTGAAATTTGAAACTTGAAATTTGGTGTTTGTGCGGCGTTCCGCCGCGATTTTATTTTAATTTGCGGCGGGACGCCGCTCCTACAGATATCCGGGTTTCCAGTTTCAAATTTCCAATTACAAAACCATTCGGTCGGTGACCTGACTCGGTCCCAATTCTTTGATGGCCGCGATAAAGTCGCTTATTTCTTTTTGGAATTCGGGGGCTTCGCTGGCGCCGATCCAGGCCAGCCGCAGCATGGTTGCCGGGAAACCGAACTGTTCGATCAGCGGACGAATGCCCCGGATTCGTTTTTCGGCCTTCAGGTTGCCGTCGATGTAGTGGCAGTCGCCCGGATGACAGCCGCCGATAAATACGCCGTCAGCCCCGTCCAAAAAGGCTTTGAGTACATACTTGGCGTCGATCATGCCGGTGCACATGACCCGGATGATGCGCACATTGGCCGGGTAGGTCAGCCGGGACGTGCCGGCCAGATCCGCGGCCGTGTAGGTGCACCAGTTGCAGACCAGGGCGATGATTTTCGGTTCAAAAGACATGAAAGGGGTACCTCGTTGGTTATGGTGTTGGTTAATGTGATGGCATTTCTGTCAATCGTGCCTGAGCTAGTTGATTGAGAAATCTGAAACTCAAAACTCGAAATTTGAAATTTGAAAATGGCAAGATTCCTTATTATTCTGTACCATCTGCCTGCCCCCAGCTTTCCAGTTTCAAATTTCAAGTCAATGCCATTAACTTAAACAATCCGATGCGTTGAAGAGATGCAGCGCAAAGCTTTAAGCCCATAGCTGTCAAGCTAGTGTCCATCCGGAAATAGCATCTTTTGGCCCCCGGCGGCGTTCTCGCATTTTTAAAATCCTCGAAATAGCACGCTATGCCTGCGGTTTTAAA
>JANQIE010000131.1 GCA_028282295.1 Desulfobacterales bacterium
GGCAATAAAATACCTTTAAAATTGTGATTCCGGCGAGCGCCGGAATCAAGCGTCAATTCTGGATGCCGGATCAAGTCCGGCATGACGAAGGCTTACATATTTAGTCGCCGATTTAATAATACCGGGGCATCTTTGCGATATTTCCCGGGTTCCCGCCTGCGCGGGACACAGAGAAAAATGCCGTCACCCCGGCGAAGGCCGGGGTCCAGGATCTAAACAACAAAATACCTTTACCAAACTCACCCGGGTCTATTGGATAACCATTGCTTTTTTACCCTCGCTGCGAACGCTACGCCTCGGCGCCAAACAAAAAATGGTTTTCCATCTTGAGGCTATACATGCGGATCGGCACCCAAAACCGTCCCACCATCCGGCGTCCCGGGCTTGAATTTACGCGCAAGCTGCCGAATCATTTTTTTTTGCGGCTCACAGCCGTCAGTCAATAGCGCAACAAGCATTTCCAGGCGTTGCAGCACGTCAGCGCTGATCGCATGCTCCATGCGGCATACTTCGGCGGCCGCGGCATCCGGAGCCATCTGCAGCACGCGCGTTAAAAAATCCATCAGGCATCGATCGCGCCGGACAATGAAACGAGCCGCCTGCGCTCCCTTTTGGGTGAACTCAATGTGGCCGTAGTGCTGATGTTCAACCAGTCCCATCGACGCCAGGGTATTGACCGCCCGGGTGACGCTCGGCTGTTTAACGCCGACGGAGGCCGCCAGATCGACCACCCGCACCGAACCGTGACGGGCAAGATGCCACATGTGCTCCAAATAGTTTTCCTGGCTGGGGGTTAACTGTTGAACCATGCGCTGCACTTTTTCCGGTTTACAAAGACCTGGTATGTCAAGGTAGCAGACAAAGTTAGCTTAAGCTAACTTTAACATTTTGTTCAAATCCAAAATTGTCAAGCCGATTGACACAAACCCGAAACAGACCGAATCGGAACGATACGCCCCCACCGGCCGGTGGCGCCTTCTCTTTCTGATTCAAGTCACTTCGTCTTTACTCTTGACAATGGATCGATGTCAAATTAAAAGTCCCAGTCAAGGTGCCGTACCAAAGGCTTAATAGGGAATCCCGTGCAAATCGGGAGCGGTCCCGCCGCTGTGACCCCTTTTTTTAACCGTGCGCGTAGCATAAAAACCCGTTCGCCACATGTGCCACTGCTCATTTTTTACTAGAGTGGGAAGGCCGCTGAACGGGAGGGGAAGCCAGAAGACCTGCCTTAAATCATATTACCGCACCCCTGCGTGGACACAGGGGCAAGCGATCTCGGGCTTAGGGTCAAGTAAACAGGGTGCAACCCTTCAAGCATATTGCTTGAAGGGTTTTTTTATTTGGTGCGAACGCGGTAGTGACCCAGGCCGGGATCAATGGACGCCAATGAATCCATTACCGTATCTACGCCTGACCAAGGCGTTTGCAGACATCGAGGAAGCTTCACTCAAAAAAATCGCGCGGACGTATACCTGCAAACTTTATCCCGCCAACTTTTTGTTTGTGGAACAAGACCGCAAAGCCGGCCGTGTCGGTCTGATTGCCGAAGGCTCGGCCCAAATGGTGATGCGCGATGAACGCGATCGGGAGCATATGGTCGGCATTTTGAATCCGGGCGAATTCATGGCGGATATCTCGCTGTTTGTCGGGCATGCGGCGCTTACCAGCATTATCAGCCGCGAGCCGCTGGTCGGGCTGATCCAACAGCGCGCCGATTTTTTCAAGATGCTGGAAGCGTTTCCCGCGCTCAAAGACTTTTTCTACCGCCATACCATGCAAACAGCCTGGCAGTACTACCAGTCGAATCGCCGGTGCCGTGATTTTGTGACGGCCCAATCCAAAACACCGGAACAAATTCCAGGCACGGTTAAAAAGTCGATCGAGTTGATCGATCGCTTTTACTCCGATCCTTTGACCCTGGGCGCCGTTGCCAAGGAAAGCGGAATGAGCCGTTACTACCTGTCGCGCGTGTTCAAGCGTTACACCGGTTGTTCGTTCAAGGAATACCTGAACCGTAAACGAATCGAAGCCGCCAAAACCCTGATGCAGCGCAAAAACCTGAATGTCTCCGAAGCCGGTTTCACGGTGGGGTACAACGACCTGTCATATTTTTCACGCACGTTTAAAGCCTTTGAAGGTGTGTCACCCTCCGAGTTTCGCAAATCCCTCAAGGGCTCGCGCGAAAGGGTGATCCCCGGCGTTTTTCACTCTGCCGATTTTCGCAAAAAAGTATAACTTTTTGACAAATTATTCAGAGAAATTCGTGCTGCAATCCACTATCAGATAGCAGCAGAGAATCCGGTTGCCGGCGCACCGCCCCGACCACGAGCATGGGACTTGCCCTCGTCGTCGCCCCAGTGGTGTTCGGGCAACCCCCATCACAGCCACCCCCGGATCGGAAAGGAGACAACAATGCGGATAATGCCAGTTTTACTCACCGTTCTTTTACTCACCTGGAGTACGTCGGTGTACGCCGCCACGGCCACCTTCGAAGATCTTAACCCGCCCACTTCGTACAACGGCCCCGGCGGCGGCGGCTATTACAACGGCGCGGACGGCGCCGGCGGCTTCCTGAACTCGGATTTCTGGTTTACCAACAATCACAATGCCACCTACGGTTCCTGGGACGGCTGGGCCTATTCCAATACATCCGATACCACCACCGCCGGCTACACCAATCAGTACAGCGCCGTCACCGGCAGCGGCGCCGATGGCTCCGATACCTACGGCGTGGCCTACATGTCGACCTTTGGCCCGAACAACACCCAAATTCTTTTCGGTTACAACTCGGGACAGTATGCTCAGTCCGTGGAGAGCATCCAGGTCACCAACACCACCTATGCCGCTCTGTCCATGCAAAACGGAGACAGTTTCGCCAAGCAATTCGGCGGGCTCGATGGAACTGATCCGGATTGGTTCCTGATGACCGTCTACGGCCTGGATGCCGGTTATGCGCGCACCGCCGAATCGGTGTCGTTCTATCTGGCCGACTACCGCTCCGACAATCCGCTCGACGACTATATTCTCACCGATTGGCATCAACTGGACTTGACCGGCCTGGGCACGGTCTACGGTCTGGAATTTGAACTATCCTCTTCCGATGTCGGTGCTTTTGGGATGAACACCCCGGCGTACTTTGCCATGGACAACCTGGAAGCCAGCGCCGTTCCGGTGCCTGCCGCGGTCTGGCTGCTGGGCAGCGGTCTGCTGGGCCTGATCGGCTTGCGCAGAAATCATCAATCCAAAACCTGAAGGATAAATTATCATGATGAAAAAACAAATCATCGTCCTGATACTTTTTCTGTGCAGCCCAATATTTGCAAGCCCGGCCCTGGCCGGCCCCTACACAGGCGACGGCATCGACGGATTTGTCGGTGGAACGGTAAATCCGATTTTTCAGGGCTGGGCCACCGGTTACCTGAATTACAATCCGGCGCCCGGTGTCAGCGCCAGTTGGCAGACACCGGAAAGAACCCTGGGGCCGGTGACCGGTAACAATGCGGACATTGCGTCACTGGGAGACTTGAGCCAAGCCCAGATCGACGCCTGGCTGGCCGACCCATCGAACAGTCCGGGTCCCGGCGAAATCACTCTGACCTTTGACGCGCCGATCACCGACGGACTCGGCTACGACTTTGCCGTGTTCGAAAACGGTTTTGGCTCCGGCGGCGGTCTGTTCGCCGAATTGGGGTATGTGGACGTCTCTTCGGACGGCCTTAACTTCGCCCGGTTCGACAGCGTTTCGCTCACCCCCGGGCCGGTGGGCGGCTACGGCACCATTGATCCCACTGATGTTCACAACCTGGCCGGCAAACACCCCAATGCCTACGGCACATCGATCGGCACCGGTTTCGACCTTGCGAATCTGCTCACGCACGATCTGGTGCTGGCCGGTCTGGTCGATCTGAACGACATCAACTTTGTTCGCATCGTGGATGTTCCGGGCAGCGGCGACTTTCTCGACGCGCAAGGCAATCCCATCTACGACGCCTGGGTAACCTGGGGGTCCGGCGGCGTCGATCTGGAAGCCGTCGGGGTAATCAACGCAGCGGTTACCCAGACTCCGGTGCCGGGGGCAGTGTGGTTGTTGGGCAGCGGCGTGCTGGCCCTGGCCGGCATCAGGCAAAGAAAACCAAAAAAAGGAGAATAAACATGATGAAAAGACAAAGATGGCGCAAACCGTTGCAGACCGTGGGGTTCATGGCGCTGCTGCTTTTATGCATCAGTCTGCCGCTAACCGGTTACGCCGACGACTTCGACGAATACGCACCGGCCGCCACGACGATCGACCTGCCGCCGGCCGGCGGTTTTTTCGGCAACTACAGTTGGTTTACCGCCTCCGAGTACTTCCCGGCAAACACGCCGGTAGCCATCGACAACTTTCAGGCCCAGGGGCGCATCCTGGCAGCCACGGGCAAGGAGCTTTACCTGCAGCGCAACTACGGATCGGGCGGTTCGGCCTGGGATGTCGTGGCCACGGTGGCCGGCGGAAACATGGACCCGAGTTTTGTGAGGATCTCGCCCGACGGTAGCACCATCGCCCTGGGCATCGGCTTTAACGCGCCGCTGATGGTATTTCCCACCAGTATCCTCAGCATCAACAACCCACCGGTGCTCGATACCCATCCCCAGGTGACCGCCTACGCGGTCAATTACTACGATGCCGCCTGGGCCGACAACCGCTACCTGCTGGTCAACGGCGGTCAATGGCCGGGCCCGCCGTATGCCAGCGGCGTCGGGGTGCTCGACACCACCAACCCGGCCGACACCGGCACCGGCCTGATCGACAACATCCCCGGCGCCTCGGCCGGGATCGCCGTCGACCGGGTCAACAACCGATTGATCACCGGCATCGGTTACGCCCCGGCCGGTGGCGGGAACCCCAACCGCACCGGTGAAATCAAGCTGTGGAACGCCGGGGAATGGTCCACCACGCCCTCAACGGCCCTCGACTATGAGACCAACCCGAAAGTCCTGGCCCAAAACGTCCTGAGTGCCGCCTACCTGGCATTTGACAAAGAAGGAAATGTCACCGTGGGCGGGGGCGACGCGTTCGGTACCGGCGGTGTGGGTGAAAACGGCTACGCCGCCGTGATCCGCAAAGACCCGGCCGTGGACCGCGTGGCCGCAGGCGGCGCCCCGGTAAACGATGGTGACTGGAGCGATACCGCCGAGTACCGCGTTCTTGCATCTGATCCGTGCATGAACGATTCCGCCACCGGGATTGTTTACGGCGGCTGGGGCGAGGCATTGGCCGTGGTCTGGAATCCTTTGACCATGCCCTCGGGCTGTGCCGGTGTGCCCGGCTCCGCTGGTGAATTCTGGAATCAGGGCGTCATCCCCCGGATCACCGTTCACTACCCGGACAACCCGCCGGATCAGGACAGCGACGGCGTGCCGGATGCCTCGGACAACGCCTACCTGACCGCCAATTCCGGCCAGGAAGACGCGGACGGCGACGGCTATGGCAACATGGTCGATGCGGATTTCAACAATGACAACGTAGTTAACTTTTCAGACTTCAACACCCTGAAAGCCGAATGGCTTGGGTCCGACCCGGTGGCCGACATGAATGCCGATGGTGTGGTCAATTTCTCCGACTACAATCTGCTCAAGGACCGCTGGCTGCAGCCGGCGCCCTACTACTAAGCCACGGAGGTCCATCCGGAAATGACATTTTTTAGCCCCTGGCGGCGTGGCGGCGTTCTCGCATTTTTACAACCAACAAACCAATGTCATTAACTTAAGGCAGTGGCTCAGGGCTTTCACCTGTAGCCGACATTTGTAAAACGCCCTTACGTTGCCGGCGGGCCACCGGAACGAGCTATTTGCGGGTCTTGAGAGATTTCCTGGATTCCCGCCCGCACGGGAATGACGACGTAGATTTTGCCTCGTCGTGTTCAGACGTCATTCCCGCGCAGGCGGGAATCCAGGAGATCTCGCAAAGATGCCTGAGCGTTGTTGTCGGACTTCGACATGCAATTTCGCTCACAGTGTTATTCATTTTTTCTTAGCTTGTGCCCATCCGGAAACGGCTATGGGTTAAGCATCTCTTCAACGCATCGGATAGTTAGCAGTTGTCAGTGTGCCTTTACTGAGTACTGGCAACTGATAACTCAATGCCACTAACCGACAAACTACAAAACCACAAAGAAAGGAGATTGGCAGACCATGAAAACAAAGTTGATCAAACAGGGAGTCTTGTTGGCAGTGCTTCTGCTGGCTGCAACCGGCGCCCACGCGTGGCAGTTTGAAATCGACAACACGCAAAACGACCTGGTCTTCGAAGTATGGTTCAATACACAGGGCGACACCGTTCAACTTGACGGCTATGGGCTCGATTTCGGCTTTGACGCGACGGAAATGGCCTGGTCCGGCGACTACACCAACACGGCGCCCGCACCGCTGTTTGCGGACCTTCTGGGCCCCGCGTCCGCCAACGGGACCGGATCGATCAGCAATTTCAATGCCGCGTCGTTCGGTGCCGGTCCCACGTTCGGACCGGATACGCGCCTGCTGCTGGGCACGCTCGGATTTGACCTGCTGAATCCGGATACATCCTTGCAAGACGGTGCACCGGACGTGTGGTTCGATCTGGCTTCGCAAAATCTCATTGTAACGCTGGATGTCAACGGCGCCGGGCTGGCGGAATACAGCGCCGCGGCCGGCAACTTCCAGTTTGCGCTCGGTCCGGACCTGGATATCGGCAATCCGGTCCCGGTCCCTGCCGCAGTCTGGTTGTTCGGCTCGGGTCTGCTCGGTCTTATCGGCCTCCGGCGCCGCAAACGGTAATGCCACATCCATAATCCATGTACTTGCGCGATGGGGAGAAATATTTCTCCCCATCCGTCTTTCCGCGGCCCTAACCGGCGACAAAACAAATTATTAGCTGTCACCCCGGCGAAGGCCGGGGTCCAGGATCAAAACGGCATGACGTCGGATTTACGTAAAAAGGTAGCCATGAAAAAATCAATCATATCGACCAGTGCGGTTTTAATACTTGCCGTGGCCGCATCTTTTGTCCTGTTGCGCCCGGCAACCGACACACGGACAGCGCCGCGCCCGGCCGCCCACACAACAGCGGCGCAAAATCCGCAAAGCACCCCGGCGCCCCCCTCCCGGGAGGCACCGCCTGAACACCCCATCACGCCGCCAAAACCGCATACAACCGGCAACCGGACACACATTGAACCGCCCGAAAGCATGCCGGTGACCACGGCGGCGCAACCGGAAGACGACATGGCAACCCAACTCGACGCGGAACTTGCCGAACAGTTCGAAACCGAAGCCTTGGAAGCGTTTCCCCTTCATACGGTTGACGCGTACAACCCACTGAAACAACCGGGCGAACGCGGTCCTGCCGAGGGCGAAGTGTGGATACGCATCAAAGTCGACCATGCCCCTGCCCACAAAGATATCATGGCCCAGGTGGCCGAACATTACAAACTGGTAACCCGGTACGACAAGCCGGTAACGGTGCTGCTTTGGGTGGGCGGGCGGCCGTGGGCCAAGGTCCGGTATCCGCTTTAGGGCGCGCGCAAAAACGATTTCACATTTCAGGCGCCCGGCTTCAGGTCAGGCTGGTTCGATCTGAGGGGCCAAAACCGCAGCCATGGCAGGCTATGGCGAGGATTTTGGGACCGAAGATGATCTGGAAGCCGGGATGCATAAAATGTGAAATTATTTTTGCGTGAGCCCTTAGGGCACCACTTCCAGCAATCCCAGTCGCGGCACAAAGGGCGGGGCGCAAGGGGGTGCAAACCGCAAGCCCCATACTTCCTGAAAACCACTGAAAAACGCGATTTTGATGGCGCCGTCGGCAATCACGCTCGCCATGTCGTCCACGTGCCCGGACGAACCGCCCTCGCCGCGGACCCCGAAATCGCCGCCGGTCCGGAAGAAAACGCCATGCGTGTAAACATTGGCGCTCTGCACGACAATGGTGCGGGTACTGTAGATGCCGACCTGCATCGCCCCTTCGCCCCCGTAATGAGAGGAAGTGGAGATGTGGTGAGTGGCCCGGCTGCGCATCAGGACAGGGCAGTTCGCCATGAAAGTAATTCCTTGGACCGCCGGCGCGGGGGGCGGATTCGGATTCTCCAGGGCGATGATGACAAGCACATCCTCGCGGTCCCCGGCATCGAAGAAGAGCTTCGTGCCGACAGCCATCCGGGACAGGTCGATATAGTACGCCTCGGCTTCCAATGGCCCCCAGGCGCTGGACGAGCCAAGATTGGACGGATCAAACGCGTCGGCCAATACCGGAAGCATGTAAGGGCTGCCGTTGCGGTTAAAAATAGGGAACCGGTTCGGCGACGAAGGACCGTTGGGGTCCCAGAATACAGGGTGCGTTCCAAAATCGGACGGCCCGAGCACGTCAACATCGTCTGCGGCCAGCAACCGCTCCAAGGTGGTGTCATTCAGCGGCTGCATAGCGTCCGTCTCCGGGCTGAAGGGGTGCAGCGCAACATTGACAAATGAATACGTCCCGGTGTAATCGATGGCCGCACCGGCGTAAATTGCCCCGTCTCGAAACTCAACCGGCACACTGCCTTCCAACGCGATTCCCGTTTGCGTGTCGCGGGACACCAGACCGTATTGCCTGACGTAGGCCACGGCCGTCGCCGCCACACAAACCGCCGCCTGGCGCGCCGGCCCGCTCAGCAGGGTTGGCTCGTCGGATTGCAGGGCAACCATAACCGCATTGTTGACTTCCTCTTCGGGATAATCGCCCTGCCCTGCGGCGACAAAATCACGGTACGTGCCAAAATCACCATGGCGACCGTCCGCATCGTAAAATCCAACCCTTACCGTCACGGCATCCACCGGCAGGCCGTTGGCCGCGGCAATCGCCCGGGCCGTTGCTACGGGATCGTCTGCGCACAATCCGCCCGCGCCGGCAATGGCCGCCGCTTCCACGGCATTCTGGTAACGGTTTTTTTCGCTGTACAGGTAACCGGTGTCGATCACAAAAACCATCGTCACCATTAAAACCGACAGCAGCAACGCCACACTGACCGCAACGTTGCCGCACCGGCAACACCATCGAGACGCGGCAAACAGCACGGCGGCGTGCCTGAACATAGGATTCAGAGCGGTGGGACGACCGGGACTCACGTCAGCAGGCAACATGCGCGTTTACATCGCTCAAACAACGCTGCCGGAAGCAAAGACTACCGGAACGTATTGATATTTCGCCGCCGGTTGTCGGCATTGTCATCTTCCGTTTCTTCGGTCATTTGTTGGATATACCGTTTTTGGTAGATCAGGTCGGCGATCTCACCCGGCAGCGGTGTAATCGCTTGCGGCTCGGCGGGCGCCGCGGGATTGACCACCTGGGCGGCAAAGGCGTCGGCATAGGCGTGTCCGAAATCCGGCGACAAATGCTTGTCCGGCGTGCCGCTGCATCCGGCCAGGAACAAAAGCCCCAACAAAGCGCATCGTCGATACCGCTTTGCCCACGGTTTCATCGAAGCAAAAGATATCATTCTTCTTTCCTTTCCGTACGGATGTCCGCACGCGCGGTATTTGCCTTTTGAACCATGGCGGCCGCTTTTTCCGGCCGGCCCATCAGGCGGTAGAGCGCCGCCATGTTGCGATAAGCCAGCGGCGCGGACGTATCGCGCAGCAAAACGCGCAGGGCCGCATCGTCCCGGCCCTGATAACCGTGGCAAACAGCCAGATTGTTCCGGGCGATTTGCAAAGCAGGATCGAGCATCAGGCTCCGACGCAACTGACGTTCGGCCGCCCGCAACCGCCCGTCCTGCAACAGCGCAAATCCCAGGTTGTTCCGAAAATCGGCCCTGGCCGGGTCCAGGTCTACGGCTTTTTGAAAGGCCGCAATGGCGGCCGGTCGTTGCCCCTGTCGCTCAAACAGCAATCCCAGGCCGTTGTGGGCCGGGGCATAGCCGGCATCGCGGGCCAGGGCTTGTTTAAACGCCACGGCGGCCTTGTCCGGCTGTTGTGCTTCCCGGTGACAGACGCCCTTCAAGTAGTACACTTGCGGGGTGCCGGCCTGGTCGGGCGGCACCAGGGCGAGTTGCACCAGGGCCACATCATGAAGGCGGCGCGCGATCAGGTCGCGGGCCAGGGCCAGGTGGTTGGGCCGCGGTGGGGGGGGGGTGTCCCCCCGCCGGGCGTCCGCCCGGATCTGTCTGGCTGCTTCACTGTAAATCCCCTTTGGCCGATTGCCGGCGCAGCCTGTGAAGCAGCCGGCGCAAAACCCGGCCAGACATATCAGCACGAATGTTTGAAAACAGACGGCATTGTCAGTGTTCATTCGCATAAAAGACTCGCATAGGTTAAGGCAACGATGGCGTCAAAAGCCGGTCTGCAGGCGTTCAATGATATTGATCACGGCCGGTCCCAGAATAACGACGATCAACGCCGGCATGATCAGCACCACCATCGGAAATATCAGGCGCGTCGATATTTTGGCCCCTTTTTCCTCGGCCAACTGACGCCGCTCGGTGCGCATGGACTGAATATAAATTCGCAACGCTTCGGCAATGTCGGTGCCGAATTTGGCGGACTGCCGCAACACATTGAGCACGCTGGTCAAACTCTGCGACCCATTGCGCCGCGCCATGGCGGTCATGACCTGGCGACGGGGCAACCCGCTGCTGATCTCGAAAAAATACCGGCTGAATTCGGCGGACAGCACCGGCGCGATCTGTTTTAATTCCCGGCTGACCCGGTACAGGGCCTGATCGAAATTCAAACCGGCTTCGATGCAGATCAGCAGCAGGTCGAGGACATCCGGCAGTTCGCGGAAAATTTGACGTTGCCGAACCGCAATCCGATAGCGCAGCCAATGGCCGGGCAAATAGTAGCCCAGCCCCATGGGCAAAAAAACCAGTAGCGCGGTTTTGGCGTTCAACGCGCCCGCCACGGCGACCAGGGCCAGGTAAAGTAAACCGGGTAAAAGGGTCAGCAGCAGTTGCACCCCAAAAAACCATGTGACCGCGTAATCCGCCCGATAGCCGGCGAGGGTCAACCGGCGGCGAAGGGGCTGCTGCGCCTCTTCCTCCCGGGGCTGGGTCAGGCGGCCCAATTGCAGTGCAATGCGATGCCAAGCCGTCTTCACATACTGCGGCAACGGCTGCCCAGCGGCATCGCGGTGCAGCCGTTTCGCCAGAACAAAACGACGGTAGCGTTTCTCCGCATACCCATAAAGGCCCATAAATACAGCGGCCACCGTAAAAAAAGTCATAAGGGCGATGAACAGGCTAGGTGTCATCACACGTCAATCCGGGTCATCCAGCGCATGACCATAAAGCCGCTGACGACCGAAACCACGGCGTAAAGCAGCATCCGGCGTCCGGCGGGATGGGTAAAGAGCAAGCGCAGATATTGCGTATTCAGCATCCAGATAATACCGCCGAAGACCAACGGCAGAACCCCCAGGATGATGGCACTGGTCCGTCCCTCGGCGGTCAGGGTCCGCACCTGACGCTTGAGCGTGTGCCGCGCGCGGATCGTGGCGGCCAGACCTTGTAAAATGCGGGTCAGATTACCGCCGGTTTCGCGCTGGATGATAAAGGCCGTGCACAGGATTTTGATGTCGGTGACGCGGGGAAACCGGCGATGGAAATTTTCAAGCGCCTGTTCAAACGCCAGCCCCATGGCAACTTCTTCGTATACCGTGCGGATTTCGGACCCAAGGGGCGCTGCGCAAACCCGCCCCACCTCCTTCAGGGCCCGGTCCACCGCTTGCCCCACCCGCAACGCCCGCACGATCAGCTCCAGCGCATCGGGCAATTGCCGCACCAGAAGCTCTTCGCGCTTGCGGCGGCGCCGGATCGCATAACCGAACGGCAGTGCCATGCCCCCGGCCATGCAGATTGCCAGCAACAGCGGTTGCGGCGATATCAGCGCTGCGAAAACCAGACACAGGCAACCGCTGCCCAAACTCAGGCAGACAAACCGGTCCGGCGACACCGGCACATCGGCGGCGGCCAACAGCGCTTCCAGGCCGGCGGGATCGACAAACCGCCGCAAAAACCCGCCCGGCCGTCCACCGTCAGGACGGTCGCGGTGTCCGGCAAACACCTGGCCGCCGTCAGCGGCCGGCGCAACCGATTGAAGCAGACGTTCCTTGCGCCGTTGCCGCCGGGCCTTGCCCAGCAGATAAAGCGCGGCGGCAAAACACAAAATAGCCAGAGCGACCAGGGTTGCGATAAAAATCGGCATGTGCACCTCAATTAACGGTTGTTCGGGCGTTAAAAAGCGCCTCGTCCAGATCCTGACCGCAAGCGCGCAGATGGGACAGACAGCGCGGGGACGTGCGACACCCGCGCAATTCACCCAAGACGCGCCCGTTGTCGTCCACTCCGTGTTGGGCGAACACGAAAATCTCCTGCAGGCCGGTCTGGCCGTCCTGCAAACCGGTGATCTCGGACAGCGATACAATCCGCCGCCGCCCGTCGGACAAGCGGCCCAATTGCACGATAAGATCGACGGCGCCGGCGATCAATCGTCGCAGGGCCTGTTCGGAAAGCGGCGTGGGTCCCATACCGGCCATTACTTCCATGCGCGCCAGGGCGTCGCGCGGGGTATTGGCGTGAATCGTGCTCATGGAGCCGGGATGGCCGGTATTCATGGCCTGAAGCATATCCATGACTTCCGCGCCGCGCGCCTCGCCGACAATGATCCGGTCCGGCCGCATGCGCAGGCTGTTTTTCACCAGATCGGTCAACGTGACTTCGCCGCGCCCCTCGACATTGGGCGGACGCGATTCAAGGCTGACCACGTGGGGCTGGTGCAACCGCAATTCAGCGCTGTCCTCGATGGTGATAATGCGCTCGCTGCCGGGAATAAAACCGGACAATACATTGAGCAAGGTGGTCTTGCCGGAACCGGTGCCGCCGGATATCAGAATGTTCAGCTTGGCCTGAATCGCCGCGTTCAAGAAGGTCAGCATCTCGGGGATCACCGACTGATTGCGCACCAGGTCATCCGGACTCAGCGGCACCTGACTGAACTTGCGAATCGAAATCACCGGCCCATTGAGCGCCAGCGGGGGGATGATGACGTTGACGCGCGAACCGTCGCCAAGGCGGGCATCGACCATGGGCGACGACTCATCGATGCGGCGTCCCACGGCCGATACAATTTTATCGACGATTTGCATCAAGTGGTCGTTGTCCCTGAACCGGATCGGCGTGCGCTGCAAAATCCCTTCACGTTCGATAAACACCTGCTGATAGCCGTTGATCAAAATATCCTGGATGCCGGGATCGGCCATCAACCCCTCGATCGGCCCCAGGCCCATGATTTCATCCATCAGGTCGGCCACCAGCTTGACCCGCTCCTGACGATTCAACGGCAACCGTTCCTTGGTGGTAATGGCCTGCAAGGCTTCGCGCACCGTGGCGGCCAGCGCTTCTTTGGGCAGCTCGGCCACGGCGGCCAGATCGAGAAGCTGCACCAGACCCAGATGAACCCGCGTTTTCAAGGCATAGTACTGGTCCTGCGCCGGCTGCGCGCTGTTCGGTTGATCGGCACGCGCGGCGCCCTTGATAATACGGTCACTGAGTTTCATGCCCAAGGGCCTTGCGAAGCAACCGTTTCATCCCCCTGGCGCCGCCGGCCTGCTCAAGATGGCCGGTCAACTGCCCGGCCAGATGCCGCAGGTCGCGGTGAAGCCTCGATTTGGGGTGCGCCTGACGGACCGTCCGATGCTTGCCGGTCGCCTCGCTCAAACGGCGATAATCGTTGGTCACGGCGGCAAAAACCGGCCGGCGTAAAACATGCGCCAGATCCTTCAGGCCGATCTCACTGTATTTGGAAAACCGGTTTAAAACGATTTTAATTTTATGGTCGTATTGCAGGTCGCTGAATAGCTCAAGCGAACGCTGCACGCTCTTGATCGCCGCGACATCCTGGATGGTAACCACCAGCAGTTGACCGGCGGCTTCCAGCGCCGCCAGGGTCCGGTCCGCAAAGCTGTGGGGCAGATCCGTCACAATATAGTCAAAATGATCGCCCAGCAACGCGAGCATCTGTTGGACGTGCTCACCGCGCACCTGTGCCGCGTCGTTGATCTGCTCCGGGGCGCCCATGATATAAAACCCCTGCGGGTGGCGCGTCAAAGAAGAGAAAAGCAGATTTTCATCCACCCGCTCGATGTCGCGCAACAGGTCAAACGGCGTGTAACCGGCGGGCTGATCGAGATAGGTGCCGATTTCCCCCATGTACAGATTCAGATCGAGTAGCAGTACTTTGCGGCGCGGCAGTAGCGCCTGAATCTGATCGGCCACATTGACCGCCAGACTGGTGACCCCCTGACCGCCCTTGAGGCTGAACAGGGCAATCACCTCACCGGCCGGCGGCATTGTCTTCTCCTTGTTCAGCACCCGCCGGACCGTCGTGCGGATGTCTTCAGCACGGACAGGCCGCACCCAGAAATCGGCCAGCCCCAGCCGCAGGCCTTCCAGAATCGTATCCGGATTTTTCTCCTTGGCAACGAGGATAACAGCGGTTTCCGGGAACCGGCAGCGGACTTGCCGCAAAAACTGCATGGCCGGCCGGGTATCGCCGTGCAGGTCAAAAATCATGAGTTCGGGCGCGTGTTCGCGGCAGATCCGGATAGCCGGATCAAAGCCATCGACCGACCGGAGCACGCCCACCAACGGGCGCACTTCCGGCCGCAGGGTTTCGACAACGTCAGGGTCGGTGCTGACAATCAGCCCGGTGGTTGTTGCGCTCATGTGGTTGCCTTGGATTGCTTTTTTTTTATACTATTCGATAAACCCGTAGCCCCCGACAAAACCCGGATCGGGCGCTGCCGGTTCGGTCCCGGAAAGCCCCCGGTTCCGAAGAAAAAACTCACCGTCGTCGACATTATCGTTCAACCGTTCACCGGGCAGCCCGGGCACCTGATCCGGGTTGAGCGCCCGGACCAGCCGGGGCGTCACAATCACCATCAGTTCCGTTTCTTCCTTCCGGAATTCCTTGCTGGTAAACAACGTGCCCAACAAGGGGAGATCACCCAGCAACGGCACCTTGTTGACCACCGTGGCCGAGTCTTCCTTGAGTAGACCGGCCATGACAAACGTCTGGCCGTCCTTGAGCTGCAAGGTGGTCAGGCCGCGACGGGTTTTCAAACCGGGCACTGCCGTGCCGCCGGAAAAAACGGTCAGCGACCGGTCGATATTGCTGACCTCCGGCTCGATCTTCAAGGTAATCGTCTCCTTGCCCACCACAAACGGCGTGAACCGCAGCATGATACCAAAATTCTTGAATTCCACCGTGGTTTGCCCCAATTCACCAGTAATCGGAAACGGAAACTCGCCGCCCACCAGAAACTGAGCCGTCTGCCCGCTCATGGTCACCAGGGTCGGGCGGGCCAGAAAACGGGCCAGATTCTGCCCCTTCAGGATGCTCAGCAGGGATAGAAAATCATCGTTCAAAGACGCCGTCACCACCTGAAACGCCGTGGCAAACGGCGTGCCGACTTCCGTGCTCAGGTCCAGGGCACGCTCGACGACCGTAGCGTCGCCGGTCCGGCGGGTTTTGACGGCGCTTGCGTCACCAGCAGCAGTACCCGCCGGGAACAGGCCGATGGTCCAATCCTGGTTAATTAAAAAACCGAGGCCCAGTTTCCTGATGCTGGAGCGGGACACTTCGGCGATTTTAACTTCCAATTGCACCTGCCGCGCGCCGTTTACCTCCACCAGATTGGTGTAACTGTCGACATAGCTCTGGACCGTTTTCAGCACCCGGTTCAGCACAGCTTGACTTTCGACTTCACCGTAAACAATCAGCCCCTTGGGGCCGGGCGCCAGCGAAACACGCGCTTGCGGCGCCAGCAATTGAATGTGCTGCCCCATGGCTTGCAGCAGCGTGTCCGGCAGGAACACCTGAATGTCATAAACCTGCGTGTGGTCGTCACCGTGCCACAATATCAGATTGGTGCGGCCCGGATTGCGCTTGGCCACCACCAGTACTTGTGTCGGCGTGATCAACTGAACGTCGGCAATCGCGGGATCGGCAATCGACACCCGGGTGACCGGCCGTTCGGTTCTTTTAATAAACGAATGGTGCGGTTCGATGCGGATGCGGCAGCCGCTTTGGGCAAAGTCGGCACATTGCTGCGCCGCCACAGGAACGACGGTCGCCGTCAGGCAAACGATCGCCAGCCAGAGATATTTAAAATTCGCCAATGAAGTAATCCGTTTTGTAACGCTACCGGTAAAAGGTTTTCTCTTTCACCTGGGTTCCCTTGTAAATGTCGATGCGGTGGTACTGCCGCCGCCGGGTAAGCAAATCCGCCAGGTTCTGACCGCTTGTGGTGACCCGCTGCCGGTCGTCGGCACTGCGGCTGATCAGCCGCAACACGCTTTTGCGGGTGGCGTCGGACACCACGGCCAGTTTTTCCGCCTGCGCGGGGGTCACCAGCAGGGTAACCCGCTCGACCGGCCGGTCGATGGCCGGACCGCCGCTCAGGATCGATTCGGTGGTCAACACGGCCACATCCTGCAACAGCACCCGCGATGCCATGCGAAACTCGGTGACCCGGCCCTCGGCGCCCGGCGCCCCGCCGCCACTGGCAAATTTACTGAACGGCGACGTGACAAGGACATCCACCCGGTCGCCCTGGCGCAAAAGCCCGCAGATGCCGTCGGTGTCGCGGGCCGCAATGGTCACGGCCCGCATGCCGGCCGGAATCGCGGCGGCCGCATCACTTCCCGCCGGCCAAAGACCCACCGTGCCTTCAAGCGGAGAATAGACAACCGGGGCCACCACGCCCCGGCCGGTGTCCCCGGGACCGCGGGCCAGCAGCCGAATCTCGGCCGAAGCCGTAACCGCCGCCAACAAAGCGCCCTGTTCGGGCGTAACCAACAAGGGGACCGTCCACTCCCGGTTGCGCCGGTCCGGTTTGCCCGCCTTGGCCGGGGCAACACCGGTGCGCAACACCGCCACATTCTGCAACACAACGCGCGCCACCTTCTCGCCGGTTTGGCCGCCGCTGTCGCCCACGGCAACCACATCCACAATATCGCCATTTTGAAAATTGCGGGAGGTGCCCGATACATCGTTGACCCGTATATTGAACACCCGCAGGCCGGCCGGAATCGAGTCGGCAAAAGCCGGTGGCTTGACAGGTGCGACCACCGGTTTGACGGCCGCTACGCGGGACGGCCGGGGTTTGTTGAGATACACAAAAACCGCCCTGGCCGCCACAAGCGCCAAACCAAGGGACACTGCCAGGGCGATTACGCCCCTTACGTTGCGCATGATCTTCTCCTTCTGGCCATCGCAAACCGGCGTGTTGAAACATATCCCGCCTCAAGGTAAGGTCATCACCGCCTTGGCCGCAATAACGGCCGGCATCAGGGCCGGGCCGGCGGCACCATCCGCGCCGCCCACCGGTAAAAATCCGGTCAACGGCCGGTATCCCATGACGGCGGTCACCGCGACCGTTCGCGGCCGGCTGTCATTGATCGTCACACTGACCGCCACCCGGCCCGGCTGTGCCGAGCCGGCCGCCACCGCACTGCTGGCCACAGCGATCGCATTTTCTTCCACAATCCAGCAGGCGTTTTTAAACGCCCTGGCGGCAAAAACAGCCGGCTCTTCACCTTCCCATTCCCTGGCTTTAACCGAAGACCGCACAGCATGCCCGGCCGCATTCGTCAACACAATCCGGTTGGCGAAAAACCAGCCGTATTCGATAATTGCAAACAGAATCAACAGCAGCAACGGCAGCACAAGTGCAAATTCCACTGCCGAGGCGCCGGATTCGTCCTGTACGCTCCGGATGAACACAACAATACTTATCTTTGGCGAATGTTGTCGGCCTGCTCGCCGAGCTTGTCGGAGACCGCGCCGAACAAATCCTGCAGACTGTCCCCAAAAAAACCGACCACAAGAACAATCACCGCCGCCATCAATCCGGCGATCAGGGCGTATTCCACCGCCGCAACACCGGCTTGCTCAGCGTTCAGTCTTTTTAAAAAATTCTTCATCATTAAACACCTCATCACACGGTCCGCCTAGCGGGCTGCATGGCAGTCGCCATCAAATATGGGTGACCGTTCACGGGGTAGACACATCGGACTAACGACAACTATTTTTTGTTTCGCGCAACAGGTGCAGAGTTCGCAAAGGGGTCAAAAATAACCCCCCTCTGCGTGCTCTGCGCCTGTTGCGCGAGACTTTTTCCAGGTGGACACTTGCAAGTGCCCATCCGGAAATAGCATCTTTTGGCCCCTGGCGGCGTTCTCGCATTTTTAAAATCCTCGGAATCGCACGCTATGCCTGCGGTTTTAAAAATGCTCGGGCCTTGCCAGGAACCAAAATCTACTATTTCCGGATGGGCACTTGCTAACAGTCTGACGTAAAAATTGCATTATCCGCCTAAATTCAGGTTGTGTGACACCCCGTTTTTTGCTTGGATAATGTGCACTCCGCCAAAGGGCTCGCCAAACTTTCGGCATTGAAAAACAAGTTAAGTTTTTCCGAATAATGATCGATTATCATTAAAGAAAAAGGTCTTGTTGGATCCTTGCGGGTGTGATTGTTTGAACCGAACAGACGCCTTGCCTATCCTAGGGTTTCACGCAGACAACAGGTCAATTTTTACATACAAAAGCGCTGCAATTGCAGATCGCTTGCGACATCCGCAGGTCGGTTGGCTTTACAATTTCAAAGAATAACCGGATCTTTCCAAACCGCATTGAGAGCGCCCGGACTAATGGCGGGCGCCAAAAGACAGGCACCGGGATAAATCGAACGTTGCGGCAAGTGGGGGCTTGCCCATGTTTAGGGCCGCGGAAAAAAATATCCCAAATACGAGTGTATTTTGGGACATTTTGTTTTTTTCGCGGCCCTAAAGGCTGCAGGGGGGCATGCGGCCGTTTTTTTTGGTTGACGGCAATCGTTAGTGTTTTTGCAATGCGTTGTTAAACTCACAAAGACCAAAGAGGACTGTATGAGAAAAACGAAGAGGATCATGTTCGCACTTGTTTGCATGCTGCTTGTCGCAGCATGCTCGTCCGAAGATGGGTTATACAAATGTGAAGACCCCCTGGGCTGCGTGGAGATAAAACCGGGCATGCCCATTAAAATTGGTGTCTTGCAGGCTTTTAGCGGGGCTTTGGAATCGATCGGGGTTGACCAGTTGCGCGGCATTAAGCTCGCCCTGGCTGAAAAGGGCGGGCAAATTATGGGCCATCCGGTTGAATTTCAAATCGAAGATTCACACTGTTCCGGCGAAGGCGGGGCAACGGCCGCTTTGAAAATATTGGCCGATTCGCAATTTTTGGGGATTTTGGGCCCCTCATGCTCAGGTGCCGCCGTCAAGTCATCCGGTATTGTGTCCGAAGCAGGACTCGTGATGATCTCCGCTACGAATACCTTGCCGGATTTAACCTCGATTGCGGGTAAACCGGGCGCTAATTATAGCGAAGGGTACTATCGAACCGCCCATAATGATCTGGCCCTGGGAATGGCGGTCGCCGATTTTGCCCGCCAGAAATTGGGCTTGAGCCGGGCGGCGACGATTAACGACGGCGATCCCTACACCAAGGGGCTCACCAAGGCGTTCAGTGCATCGTTCATCAAGCTGGGCGGCCAAATCACCCTCGAAACCACGGTTAACAAGGAAGATCAGGATATGAAACCGGTTCTGACGGCGGTGTTGCAATCAGATCCGGAACTCGTATTTTATCCTGTTTTTAGACCGGCGGGTGATTTTATCACGCAGCAGGCCGATAAACTGGAAGGCTTTCGCAAGATTTATCGCGTCACGGCGGACGGGCTGTTCAACGATGCCTTCTTGGATTCGGTGAAAGGCGCGGGCAGCGGCGTGCATTTTGCGCTTCCGGCGATGCCGGAGGGGCCGGCCTACAATGAGTTTGTCCAGCGATATAAAACCAAATTCGGCGAGGCCCCGGTTGCCGGGCAGCATGCCCATGCCTATGATGCAGCCCTTCTCATGTTCAATGCCATTGAAAAAGCGGCCGTATTGAAAAAGGATCAGACGCTGTACGTCAAACGGCAGGCGTTGCGGGATGCACTATACGCAACCGTGGGGCTCAAGGGGCTTACCGGAATCCTGGCCTGCGACAAGTACGGTGATTGCGGTGTTCCGAGATTCAAGATTGTGCGTCTCGATGACCCCGATGCCGGCCTGGAAAGCCTTGCCGCCAATATCGTTTTTAAATTCGCACCCAGCCCATAGCGCTTAACTCACGTGGAAAGAGACATTTGTCATTATGTTCGATTCGATGCGACTTTTTTTTAATCCGTTCAGTCTGCGGCCAGTGCCGGCGCGCCTGCCTTATGGGCGGATTGTCATCGGTTTGATAGGCTAAATCAGGGAGATACTATATGCAGGTAACAAAGAATTCCATAATTGGGGTATTGGTAACGCTGCTTATGTTTCTTATCGGCTGTGGACAAGCGAAACAGCCACCTTTTAAATGCGATGATCCTCTGGGCTGTGTTGAGATCGCTCCCCAGGAATCAATTAAAATATCAGCACTTCAGGTGTTGTCGGGCGAAGTGAAATCATTGGGAATAGATCAGATCCGGATGGCGGAATTGGCTATCGGCAATCGAGACGGAAAGCTCATGGGACACCCGGTGGAGTTGCAAAAATTCGATGCGATGTGTTCCAAGGAAGGTGGCCGGACAGGCGCACAACGAATCGTATCCGATCCGAAGGTTGTTGCGATTTTCGGGACAACCTGTTCCGGTGCCGCCGCGCCGGCGATCCAGATTATTTCAGAGGTCGGGTATGCAATGATTTCAGGAACCAATACCGCGCCGTCACTAACATTCGTAAACGGCCGCAAGGGACAGGATCATCATCCCGGCTATTTCCGGACTGCCCATAACGATGAAGTGCAAGGCCGGGCCGCGGCTGCGTTTGCCTATAAGATCCTGAAGATTAAAAAGGCCGGTACCATTCATGATGAGGATACCTATACGAAAGGTCTGGCGCAGGTTTTTCAAAGGGAGTTTAGAAGATTGGGGGGTACCGTCGTTCTCGATGCAGCGGTCAACAAAGGCGATACCGATATGCAGCCCGTGCTCAAAGCTGTCGCCGAGTCGGGCGCGCAATTTGTCTTCTTCCCTTTGTTTCAGCCCGAAGGCGACTACATTATCAAACAAGCCAGAAAGATGCCGGCGTTTAAACGAATTGTATTGATGAGTGCCGACGGCTTGCTGCAACATTCTTTTTTAGAGTCTGTGGCGCAGGATGGTATCGGGATGTATTTTGTCGGTCCGGCCAAGCCGGAAGGCACCGCGTATGATCAAATCGTGGCTCAGTACAAGAAGACGTACGGCGAGCATCCGGTGGGGCCGCTTCATGCCCATGGCTATGATGCGGCAAACGTGTTGATGAATGCCATCGAGCAGGCTTCCGTCAAGGACAGTGGCGGCGCGCTTTACATCGGCCGGCAAGCCCTGCGCAACGCCTTGCAGGTGACTTCCGGATACCAGGGCCTTACCGGCATGATCAATTGTAATCAGTTCGGCGATTGCAATACGCCCAAAATCAATGTTGTCCGTTTGGATGACGTGAACGACGGGTTTGAGGGGCTTCGGGCCAATGTGCAATACACCTATACGATGGCGAATGAGTAAAAACAGCGCAACTAAGGACAATTTTCGTTGAAATTTGGATTCCGTGTTTATATGAGACGTTCGACTATCTGGACGGATTGTTGCAAGTGACAAGGGTCTACCAAGGAGTTGCCGGATGCAGATTAGAAGAAACCTCTTGATTGGATTCGCGGTAATCATGTTGATGGTATCGGTCGGTTGTGAAAAAGAAAATCCATCAACTTTTAGCTGTACTGATGCCATTGGCTGTGTAAAGATTGCACCCGGCGGACCGATCAAAATCGCCGCACTGCAAACGCTGAGTGGTGAAGTCGTCAAAGCATTGGGGATAAATCAAATTCGAGGCGCGGAACTTGCCATCGCAGCCCGTGATGGCAAGATATTGGGACATCCGGTGGCCTTGCAGCGCCTGGATGCAATGTGCTCAAAGGAGGGAGGACGGACCGGTGCACAACGGATAGTTTCCGATCCTAAAATTGTGGCGGTATTCGGCACAACCTGTTCCGGTGCGGCGGTCCCGGCGTTGAAAATAATCTCGGAGGCCGGCCTGACAATGGTTTCCGGAGCCAGTACGGCCCCCTCGCTGACCGCCCTGAACGGCACAAAGGGCAAGGACTATCATCCCGGGTTTTTCAGATTTTCCCACAATGATGAAATACAAGGACGGGTCGCCGCCGTGTTTGCCTATAAAGCGCTGGCCAAAAGAAAAGCAGCCACCATTCACGACGGTGACACGTACACCAAGGGCTTGGTGCAGGTTTTTCAGCGCGAATTTGAAAATCTGGGTGGTGAAATGGTACTGGCCACGGGTGTGAATAAATCCGACACGGATATGCGGCCGGTTCTAAGAGCGGTTGCCGAGTCAGGGGCGGAGTTTGTATTTTTCCCCCTTTTTCAGCCGGCGGGGGATTATATCACCAAGCAGGCAAGAAAAATGCGCGCGTTTGATTCCATCGCCTTGATGGTTGCCGACGCGTTGTTTCACAAAGCGTTTATCTCCTCGGTGGCGCAGGATGGTAAGGGAATGTATTTTGTGGGGCCGGCCAAACCTAAAGGGCCCAAATATGACGCCATGGTTGCCCAGTACAAAGACAGATATAACGAAGCGCCATTCGATGTATTCCACGCCAACGCCTACGACGCGGTTGACATGCTGCTCAAAACCATTGAACGGATTGCCGTTCAGGATAAAGACGGCAGTCTGTACATCGGCCGGCAAACCCTTCGCGACGCCTTGCATGAAATTTCCGGCTATGAAGGGCTTACCGGTACGCTCCATTGCAGTGAATATGGCGATTGCGGTGTCCCCCGGATAAAAGTTGTTCGACTGGATGACCCCGCCGCCGGTTTTGAGGGCCTTACGGCGAATATCCAATACCTTTATACTCCGATGGCGGCCAATTGAAAGGCAATGAGTAAAAGAACGCTACTCGACTATCTCTGGCGCGATTTAAGCATTACCGGAAAATTTACGCTGGCCTTTGGTGCTTTGATCGCCCTGATCATGCTTGTCGCCCTCACCGGGTATATCGCGCTGGCAACAATTTCCAGCCGCACCGAATCGGCCATCGTCACCTCGATGGAAATCCAACACCTGGTGCTTGAAATAAAAAGCGGCATCGGACAAGCCCGCCATTTTGAAAAGAGTTTCTTTTTAAACCTGCCCAAAATCGGTTTTCGCAAATCACAAGAACAATTTGCCGATAAGGTTGACTATTATATTTCCGAAGTTTTGAAGCACAGCAACCGGCTGAAAACGCTGATCCATGAATCGGATGTGAGTACTCAGCTTCAAAACAGCGAAGTTAATCTGAATTTCTTTCTATCGGCTGCGGATCGTTTTTCAAAAACCTTTTCCGAAGCCGTTGAACTTGTGGCTAAACTGTCCGACGAAAACAATGGCCTGGAACAGTTGCTGGAGCAGCGATTTGAGGAATTGCTGGCCCGCCTGCAATCTTCGAATGATCTCGTCCTGTTCACCAAGTTTCGCGAATTGCAACTGCTGGAGAAAAAGTACCTGATGACCCGCCAGCGCCCCTATATGCAATCGCTTATCAATAAATCGGGTGAGTTGCGCAAAATGATAAGTGAAACCCGGGGGCTTGCCAAGCGCGACAAATTTCAGGCCGTTCTTTCCCTGGACTATTACCTTGCCGGTGCGAATGAGATTTTACCCCTTGATGTGGAAATCCACAGCAAATTTAATGAATTTGATTTGCATGCCGAAGCGGTCGACCCGATCATTGAAGATCTTGTCGACCTGGCCGATCGTGAAGTCCAACTGGTTAGAAACGAGATCTATCGCACCCGGCGCGTGGTAAAGATCCTCTTGTTTGCGGCCGTTTCCACGGCGGTTGTTCTGGCGGTTCTGATTGCGCTCGTATTCAATAAAAGTATTACCCATAACGTGATTCGACTGACCGATACGGCTGCCGAGCTGAAAAACGGAAATCTGGCGGCGCGTGCCGATATCCGCAGCTCGGATGAACTGGGCCTGTTGGCCGAAAGTTTCAACACCATGGCCGATAGGATCAAAGCCTTGGTGGGGGACCTCGAAGGTCAGGCCGCCACGGCCAGTTCGCGCCTGTTCCAGGCTCTGGAAAGCATTTCCGAAGGGTTTTGTCTGTTCGATGCGCACGGGGAATTTGTCCTGGCCAATACAAAGTACAGAGAAATGTTTTCCGGAATCGAAGCCTTTCTGCGCCCCGGGATCCATCTTCGCGAAGTATTGCGTGTCGCCGCACAAAAGGGAATTTTCCCTGAAGCGAACAACAATATCGATGCCTGGATTCGCGACCAGTTGGACCAGTGGTACGATACCGCCACGGTTTCTTACGAACAATGTCTTGAAAACGGTTGCTGGCTGCAAATAAGCAAATACAGGACTCAGCACGGAGAGATCGTCGGCATCTACACCGATATCACGTCTCACAAAACAGCGGAAATCGAATTACTCGAAGCCAAGGAGACCGCCGAAGCGGCGACCCAGGCCAAGAGTGCTTTTCTAGCCAATATGAGCCATGAGATTCGTACCCCGATGAACGGCATCATCGGCAATACATCGCTTGCGCTGGATACCGACCTGACCGAGGAGCAACAAGATTATCTAAGAGCTATAAACGTCTCCGCGGATCATCTTTTAAATGTCATCAATGAAATCCTTGATTTTTCCAAGATCGAGGCCGGTCACCTTGATCTGGAAGAGATCGTATTCGACTCCAGGCAGACCATCGAGGCGGCGGCCGAAACAATGGCTGTCAAGGCCCATGAAAAGGAGCTTGAGCTCAATTGCTATGTCAGTGCCGATGTTCCCGATTTTATTGTCGGTGATCCAGGCCGGTTGCGTCAGATTCTGCTCAACCTCATCGGAAATGCAATCAAGTTTACCGAGGTTGGTGAAGTCAATCTCGGCTGCGAAATTGTTGCGCAGGACAAGGAGACAGCCACGCTCCATTTTGCGGTTTCCGACACCGGGATCGGGATCCCCGAGGATAAACAGCATTCCGTTTTTCAGAGCTTCGAGCAAGCCGATGGGTCGACGACCCGTCAGTACGGCGGTACCGGTCTGGGCCTTTCCATTTCCAGGCGGCTGGTTGAATTAATGGGAGGGGAGATTTGGCTGGAAAGTCCAAGTGCCTGCCGGCTACCCAGTTTTGATGAACTATCAGTGAACCCCGCAGCCGCTACAGAAGCGGCCTGTCTGCAATCGCCACTCGGCGGTTTTCACCAAACCGGCCCCGGCAGCACGTTTCATTTTACAATGGCGTTTCCGATACATTCCGGAATGCAAAAGAACGATGAAGACAATTTGTCGGTGGATATCAGGAACAAAAAAATATTAATTGTAGACGACAATCAAACCAACCGGACAATTCTGCGCCGGATGCTTTCAAACTGGGACATATTCTGCAACGATGTACCCAGCGGTGAAATGGCGTTGAAAGTGATGGAAGAGGCCGCCAACAACAACAATCCTTATGACCTGGTACTCATGGACGGCCAGATGCCGGTGATGGACGGCTTTGAGACCAGCATGCACATCAAAAACAACCTATTGTTTTCAAGCGCGATCATCATGGTCACTTCCATGGGGATCCGCAATGATGTGAACCGCTGTAAACAGTTCGGTATCGACAAATATCTCGTCAAACCGGTTAAACAGTCAAAGTTGCTAGATTCGATCATGACGGTTTTTGCCGCTGAAGATCAAGCAAAACAAACCCCTGTGCAGTCTGAAATGGAAAGAAAACCGTCCACGGATAATACCGCGCACCAGCGAAAAGTGAAAGTGCTATTGGCTGAAGACAATCGTGTCAACCAACTCCTGGCAATTAAAATATTGGAGAAAAAAGGGCACACCGTGCGCGTGGCGGAAGACGGTCAAAAAGCCCTTAAACTTTTGGAGCAGGACACCTTTGATATCGTTTTAATGGATGTGCAAATGCCGGTGATGGACGGTTTTATTGCCACACGTAAAATTCGGGCATCAAAATCAAAAAGTGCCAATATTCCCATTGTCGCCATGACCGCCAACGCGATGAAGGGTGACAAAGAAAAATGCCTGGCGGCGGGCATGAACGACTACTTGTCCAAGCCGTTCCAACCGGATGAACTCGGCGACAAAATCGGTTACTGGACCACCCCGGAGAATATCCTCGATTAAGGGCTCGCGCAAAAATAATTTCACATTTTATGCATCCCGGCTTCAGGTCATTTTGGCCCGATCTTCAGTCCCAAAATCCTCGCCATAGCTTGCTATGGCTGCGGTTTTGGTCCCTCAGATCGAACCAACCTGACCTAAATCCGGGCGCCTGAAATGTGAAGTTATTTTTGCGCGAGCCCTAAGGGCCGCGAAAAAATAAAATGTCCCAAAGTACGTTTGCATTTGGGTCCCTTATCACAGCAACGTCGCCTGCGGCCTGCCCACCAAATACCCCTGAGCATAGTCGATACCCAGTTGACGAATCATCTTGTCGACACCGGCCGTGCTGACCCCCTCCGCCACAGTCTCGATACCCAATTCCCCGGCAAAGCGAATGATCGACCGAACCACCACCTGAGCGTTGATATTGGTATCAATGTCGCGAATCAGGGAGCTGTCGATCTTGATAAAATCAAAATCGAGTTCAACGACATGGAAAAAATTGGAATAGCCGACCCCGAAATCATCGATCGAGAACTTACATCCCATGCGACGAAACCGTCCAATGAACCGCGCTACTTCGGCATAGCGTTCAATATCCTCGGATTCCAGGATCTCAAAGGTGATTTTAGGGCCCATATCGTAGGCGAAAATAGTGTCGCGTAAAAACCGAACCAGTTCGCGGTTGCGAATGTCTTCGACACCGAGATTGATGGACAACTGATAAGGCTGATCCCGGAAAAAACGTAACGATTTGGCTGCCATCACAATCATCATTTTAGGATACAGACGTGCCACACGCGAGACATCCAGAAAATGTGTCGGTGCCACCGGCCGGTCGTTTTCATCAATCAAGCGAATAAGGGCTTCATATTTTTCAATCCGATTGGTGTGATTGTTGCGGATCGGTTGAAAAAAAGGAACCACACGATCGGCGGCCGTGGCTTCCCGCAAAATTTTAACCCAGTGGACATTGTGTTCATATTCTTTTTTAGTGGCCGTGGATTGCTTGTAGAACCGAAACGGAATTTTATCTTGTTTGGCTGTTTTTAACGCAATGTCGGCGTGAGTCAACAGATTGTCACGGCCCACCACCCGTGCCACGGCAATGCCGATAGTAGCCTGGATATTCAGCTCAAAAGCTTCGCCACGGGCGTCATCCTCCACAACCAAGGGATCGTTCTCAAACTGCTGGATCAGTCTTTCGGCCACCCGGGACAGATCGTCCCAGGGGATGTCGACCCAGGCGACCGCGTCACAAGTTTCTCCCTTGCCGGCAATATTGCCCAGCAAAGCAAACCCGTCGGCCGGTAGCTTATACAGACGCAAGTTTTCGGTGCTCACATATTTTTTAATGCGGCACGCAAACGCCGATAAAACAGCATCGCCGATGGCAAGGCCGAAGTGATTGTTGATCTGGCTGAAACCGTCAATATCGATCAAAAAAAGAACCGGACAACGGTTCACCTTGATGTCCTGAATTAGTTTGGTTCGGTTTTCCAGCCCTGTCAACGCATCGATAAACAAATGTTTAGTAAGCGACGGCAGGGACTCCTGGGCCTCGATCGGCAGATCCGGAGCCGATTCGGCACAGCGCCACTGTTTGACATCGGCAAAACATCCCTGGCCATTGACTAGCATGTTTACCCCCTTTCTGATTGGCTTGATTCCATCTCTCTTAACAATACTGCACACTAATTTTATAAGTGGCAAGCGCGTAACCAATATCAGATCAAGGCAGTCTTCATTCCTGGCCACGACTCGCGACTTCTATGGATAGACATCAACCAATCCCCGTAAAGAAGTAGCCAAATTGAAGAATAAACATATCCACATTTTGTCAAATCATGTGACCCAATATGTCGTTTTTTGCACCTCGAACAGGTCGTCCCTTTTATAACAATCCGCAAATATTACAAAAAAAGATTCTGGCACCGGTATTGCCGAAGAGAGTAAAGATGCGCTTCAAATCCGGCCCGGTGATAACATTGGTGCTCGGCCTGGTTTTTATTTCCGTATTGCGACAACCAAAAAAGAGGTATCAACGAATCCAAAACGTTTCACGTGCAGGCGCGAAACCCGCAGAGTTCGCAAAGGAGAAAAATAAAAACGCTTCGCGCCCTCTGCGCTGAACCAGCAGACTTACAGACAACAAACGCCTTTGAAAGCGTTCACGGCCGGTCCGGGAATCCGGCCATAAAAACGACACAAAACAGTCGTCACCCCGACAAAAGCCGGGGTCCAGAATCAAAACGACAACACCCTTATCAGGCATTTAATTCATAGAAAAAAAGAGACCACCATGCGTAGACCTTGCAACTCACCTTTACTTTCGATCACGATCCTGATCCTGACATTACTTTTAACCGTTTCCCTCACCCTGGCCTCGGGCGGCCCGGGTCGCAAGACCGGCATCATCGCGGCCAAAGGCCTGGTGCGCGGCCCCAACAACCAACCCATCTGGGTCGAGTTCGACACCGACGGCAACGTCATCCGCCAGATCGGCGAAGCCCACGGCGCCCCACTGCAAGACGCCGCCTTAATGTCGGCCGCCGCCTACCAGGCCTACACCGACGCCTTTAACACCATCAAAACCCAATACGGTGAAAACCGCCGCACCCTTTACGCCCAGAACTACCGCAACACCAGCTTTGTCGACACCGCCGGCAACCCGGTCACCAGACCCCCTTTGGCCGGCACCACCTACAGCGTCATCGTGCGCAGCGCCGACACCCTGTACCCGGACACCGCCCTGATCCTGCACCAGTCGCCCCTGGACCTAAAGCGCCTCGAACCAGTGCCCGCAGCCGCCCAAACCCTGCTACTGTCGGCCGAGCGGCGCATTCTCGATTCTTCGCCCGTGAACATCGGCTACAAAGTCGCCTACTACAGCAGCGCAAAAACCGACAACACCAGAAACTTAAGCGGCTACAAGCCCGGCCAGGACACCTTGTGGGGCCCCATTGCCAACGCCCGGGTCGAAACCGCCCTGGGCACCTACCCCACCTATTCCGACAAAGACGGCCGTTACGTGGCCCCGTATCACATCCCGCCCTGTCCCGGCTTTTTCATCGATTACCCCAACGACATCGTCGTGACCCTGCGCTACCAGCCCTTTAACCCCAAAAGCAAAACCGTCACCGGCACCTGGTTTGAATGGCGCCGGGGCTACGACTACTGCTCCGGATTATCCGAGGGCCCTTTGGACACAACCCTGACCGGCACCGCCACCCGGATCGCCATCGCCAACACCGAAAACACCCGGGCCCCGGCCGTGTCCAGACACAACTTTCACATCGATGTGGCCATGCTCACCGGCCAGGGCGAATTCAAAAACACCCCCCGGCCCGGCCTGCACCTGGACGCTGCGTTAACCGGCCCCCTTAAAACCGGCCCCAGCACCCGCTACGCCTACGCCGCACCACTTTTAGATCCCACCGGTCCCAGCGCATCCGACTACAACGGCAACGGCAAACCCGACACCATCCAGAGCGATCCGAACGACGCCAACATCCTGAACATCTGGTTTTGCGGCTCAGACCCGGACACGGATCCGCCCGACATCATCAACCCCGGCGCCAACCCCGGCTACAGCGCCGAGCAGCCCACCGAGCAGCACGACCACAACAAAGACGGCCGGCTCGACACCATCGGCTGGAACGACAACGGCGACAAACTCATCTGGCTCGGCGTGGCCGACCCGGCCACGGACCCGCCCGATCTCGTGCGCCGGCGCGACCTTGATCCTGATTTCAGCGACCAGGGCCTGGTGCAACAACTCGACCCGGCCGATCTGACCAACACCGACCTGTACGTCTTTCGCACCGCCACCGGCCGGCTCATCGGCGCCCAACACGGCCTGAGTCCCGACAGCATCGACAATCACAGCAGCCGGATCAACTACCGCATGCTGCTGCGCGGCCCCGGCACGGCCCCAACCAGCCCGGCAGTCAGCGCCTGGCAATCAAGCACCCAGCTCGATCCAACCCTGCAGCGTCGCAACACTGCGCATCTTCGCATCGGTGAAACCATCACCATCATCCTGATCAACCGCGCCACCGGTTACATCGGCACCACCACCACCACCGTAACCCCGGAGCGCGCCGGCGGCATGATCGGCTTCAGCCCGGCCAGCATCACCCTGCGTCCGCCCAACCTTAAACTAAAAGCCGAACGCCTCTTTGACATCGACCAGGGCCTGAGCGCCAAAAAGCAACAAAACATCATCGGCTACGAAGGCGCCGGGCTGACCAGCGACCAGTACATCCGCCTGACCACCGACTGGCGCGCCTGGGACAATACCCCGTTGCCCGCAAACCTGCCCGGCTACACCGGCCGCTTGGCCAAAGTCGTGGCCCCGAACACCCTGGGCCGGGCCGCCGGTCAGATCAGCAACTTTGCCATCAAGCCCGGCCTGCACACCCAGATCGTGCAACTGCCCCAAAACACCCTGGACCGGGCCCACTTTTACATCCACGTCAACGCCGAGCCGACAGACCGCCACCCCAACTTCGCCCCCCCCGGCGCCGGTGCCGGCCCGTTGCAATACCGCCCGGCCCGCTACGTGCCGGTGCAAGTGCCCGTCTTTGACGAAGCCGCCACCCGCAACAGCGCCCTGGCCCGGGCCGAAGCCGCCGCGGCCGACTGGCACAGCGGCCGGATCACCCCGCTACTTGAAAACATCGAAAAAATCTACCGCTGGCCCTACCGGCCCGAACTGCAGTTCAGCCTCTACGACCTGAGCCTGGACGCCATCGAACTGATCAGCGACTTTAACCGCGACCAGGACCGCGCCACCACCGCGCTTAGCTTCGACTACCGCCTGCGCACCGATGCCAACCACAACCCTTTAGAGCGCCTCGGTCCGCAGCGCGAACTGATCTTCGGCGCCGGCTACCACGAAGTTTTGGCCCTGTTGGGCGACGAACAGACCCTGACCATCGACCAGCTCAGCCAGCCCCAACAGCTTATCGACCACCTGACGCCCTACGACCTGCTCGGCCTGCAACTATACCAGAACGACGACACCGGCAACCAACTCTTCGAACTATACGGCCTGCCCGTGGTCATCACCCAGCCGCGGCCCTTTGCCCTGAGCCGCACCCACACCCTCGGGCAATTCAACCCCGGCCAGAGCATCCCCGGCCTTGATTTTACCGACGACTTTAAACGCATCGCCGTCACCTTGACCCAGCCGGCCGACGTGAGCGTGCAGATCCTCGACCACAACCGGATCGAGCGCGCCACCCTGATCGAAACCACCCGGCTGGACACCGGTCAGGTCTACTTTCTCATCGATTACCAGAGCGTAGTGGCCACCGGCATCGAGCCCAACGAAAACCCCCAATTTTACCTCGAACTGACCGCCACGCCCATCAACGACGACTACGTTCACAAAGTGCGCTACCCCGGCGAACTGCGGGTCCACTACGCCTCTAAAATGCTCGGCCAGCTCATGGCCCACGACGTACTGATCCAGGACGGCTCACTCAACCTGACCCGCCAGGATCTGACCCTGAAAGGCCGCGGCCCGCAACTGGCCGTCACCCGCAGCTACACCAACCAGAGCACCGGCAAAGGCGCGCGCCCCCTGGGCGCCGGCTGGCAGCACAACTTTGACAAAAAACTGGTCCCCTTAAGCAGCGCCGATTACACCCTCGGCCCGGTCCCCGAATTCGTCACCCGCTTGAACCGGCGCTTTTTCAACCCCGACCAATGGCCCGACGCCAGACCCGAGTGGACCACCATCAACGTCAACGGCACCACCTTTAAAAAAGTCAACAACACCTGGTACGCCGAACGGGGCCGCCACGGCACCCTGACCCAACCCGACGAGGACACCTTCTTATACACCGCCAAAGACGGCACCCAATACCACTACCCATACCCCACCTGGCAGCTTGAGCCCCTGCAGCCCGTCGATCCCACCCACATGCGCATCGGCGACAGCCTGACCGCGCGCATCGGCATGGACCGCGGCGCCCTGCGCCTGGCCACCGCCACGCCCTACATCGAAACCGACCCGGTCTTTCCGCCAATCACCCGGCTTACAAAAATCGTCGACCGGCACAACAACACCGTAACCCTGACCTACAACGCCGACGAGCAACTGGCCCGCGTCACCGACGCTGTCGGCCGCAGCCTGCACTACCACTACCAGAACGTGCCTGCCGGCCGGCACGGCGAACAGCCGCGCTTAAAACAGATCACCGGCCCGGACACCCTTGAAATCAACTTTGACTACAACGCAAGCGGCCTGCTGCAACGCGCCCGACGCGGCCCGCGCAGCGAAACCTACACCTACGCCCCGCAAAACCCGAACCACACCAATGACCCGCAAACCATCAGCCCGTACAACCTGATCCGCACCACCGACAGCAACCAGAACCAGTATCACTACCACTACCACAGCCCGGCCGGCCTGGCGCCGTCCATGCAGATCTTCATCGCCGATCTGAACCCGCGCGACGTCATCGACCGGGTCGTTTACCCTGATGGACACGCCGCCCAATTCGACTACGATGTCAGCGGCAACAACACCCGGATCGTCACCGATCTGAACGGCAACCCGACCACCTACGACCTGAACATTCACGGCAACCCCTTGCACATTGCCGCGCCGCTGGACAAACACACCTACATGACCTGGTCCATCGATCACGGACTGCCCGACAACGTCATGCTCACCAGAACCGACGGCCGGGGC
>JANQIE010000144.1 GCA_028282295.1 Desulfobacterales bacterium
TTTTCGGACAAGATCATGCGACCAAACAAAGAGAAACAGAGCGCGATGGAGAACTTAAAACAATCGCGCTCTAGGCGAGCGTTCCCAGCGGTTCCGGCGCAAGCATTCCCAGCGGTTCCGGTGCGAGCGTTCCCAGCGGTTCCGGCGCAAGCATTCCCAGCGGTTCCGGCGCGAGCGTTCCCAGCGGTTCCGGCGCGAGCATTCCCAGCGGTTCCGGCGCGAGCGTTCCCAGCGGTTCCGGCGCGAGCATTCCCAGCGGGACCGGCGCAAGTGTTCCCAGCGGTTCCGGCGCAAGCATTCCCAGCGGGACCGGCGCGAGTGTTCCCAGCGGGACCGGCGCGAGTGTTTCCAGTGGATCCGGTGCGAGTGTGCCCAGCGAATCCGGCGCAGCCGGTCTCACTCCGGCAGACGTCGACTTGCTGAGGAAGTTGGACTCCTCGGGGGGGGTGCTTGCAGCGCCGTTTTCACCCGAACAGATCTCCTTGCCAGTGTCGCTTGAACCGAAACCAATAACCAATGAAGCCTCGACAGTATATCATACATCCGCCATTCCCTCTGAAGCGGCGGGTCCCATGCAGGAAGGTCCTGTATTGTTTGATCGGCGTACAGAGGACCCCGGTACCAATAGCGTAACTGCATTTGATATCATCACAGAAAACAATTCGGACAGCTATTTATCGTCAGCAATGCATGCTATGGCGGAAAGGGATCCGGAGGCGTTAAAGGAGATTATCACGGATAACAAAGACGGTACTTATAATGTATCCATGTTTGATCACAAATTGAATCCGGTCTCCGTGAAAGTTAACCAGGGCGACTTGTCAAAGGTGACTATTCAGATGGACAATCCGTCTGAAAACTGGGGCCAAGTACTGGAAGCCGCTTTTGATAAGCAATACGATGGGTACGATGGCATGGATAAAGACACTCCGGCATTGGCGTTTGCCGCCTTTACAGGCAAGGAATCCTCTGTTTTTCAGGCCAATATCCATTTTTTTGATAAATTAAACGAAGCATTAGATGCCGGCAAGATGGTAGTCTTTAGTACATTTCAAGATGCTACGCAATCATTTGAGCAGACGAGTCACCGAAAAATTGATCCGGTTCCAGCAAGACAGGTGCAGCCGTTTCATAGTTACGCGGTGTCACAAGGTCAGGATCTAGATAATAGTGCATCAATAAGAGTGTGGAGTGAAGATGGAGGCATGTCCTTTATAGACAGTGGCACAGCGCTCTTTAGTGGTGAATATTACGCCACCGTGGTTGACGGTGATCTGAAACCGACACCGCTTGATCCCCGCAAATCGCATTATTCGGCACCAGAAATTAGTGATGCGAATCCAATGCTCCATGAGACCATTCTTAACTGGGGATTTGCAAAAGATGGGCACAGAGAGCCTTTTGCCCCGCTTGAGATGCCTGAAGTAACGAAAGCCCGCGTTGATGAAATGCTTGCCTTGAATGATATTTATTTTAAGTCAGGCGTAAAAATGCAAGAAGTGAAAGAACTTTATCAAGGCGAAAAAAGCGGTTTTCTCACTGGGTTGCGTGATCGGAATTTGAGTCTTGATGAAATCCCGGATTTTGTCCAGGATTTCAGAACAAAAGACAACGGCAGATTTAAAACGGAATTACTAGACCAGTTTGTTAATAATACGAAAAATCTGAAAGCGGAGAAATTTAAGCCCCTTTGGGAGGCGGGGGTGAACGCTGGTGTTGTTGCCTCGATTGCCAACAGACCCGACGGTGGCCTGCTTAAAGAACTCAACGAACGCAAGCTGGGTGTGGAAGGGATGAAAAGTGCGATTAACAGAGTTGTCATAAACGATGATAATTATGAGTTTGTTGATACTGCCAGTATTAGCCGTTTGTCGGATTTCAATGGCGTTGCAAAACACAAGCCGCATGAATGGGCTCAGAGCCTGCTACGGACAAATGTGCCCTATTTGGATCCCATCACCGCTGTTCTGGACTCCCGGGTACTGCGTGAGATAATCGATGACCGTCATGTCGGTGCCGACCGGGCCGGCCGCGTTTTTGAATGGGCCAGTGAAAGAGCCGACAATGTTACGGAAGGGATCCTCAAGGAGCTTGAGAGGTTCAATGAAAGAACGAAATCTAAAAACAGACATGATATATGGGCGCATATCGACAACGGCACGATAGACGAATTCATCGCATGATGGCGGGGAATTGACCGCTAAAATGTGAAATTATTTTTGTGCGAGCCCTAAGGCTTTAGGCGTCCCGCCGCGATTAGAATAGTGTCCATCCGGAAATAGCAGATTTTGGTTCAGGCCAAGGCCGCAGCGAATTTGAAACCGCAGGCGTAGCAAAGCTACGTCGCAAAAACATGAATGGCTGCGCCATTATGTCAAATTCGTGAGAAGGCCGGCCTGGGCCAAAAGATGCTATTTCCGGATGGACACTAGCTTCGTTGGCTCAGGGATACTTCGATAATAGCGCTTTTCGCGTCAACGCTGTATTGGTCGATAGGTTCGTTGTTGCAGCTTGTCTGCGACCCATTATCAAATCACGCTTGATTGTTGCGTCTGGAAAGATGGTGATTAAGCGGTCATGCCGCGTGCATGATTAACGCAAAAAGAGAGTTAAACATGGCAAAAAGTGTTAGTGGTGCGAAAGAAAAAAACCGAACATCCTCCGGGTCGGTCGGTGGAAGTAAAGAGTCAAAAAAAGGAAGCGCCAAAGAGCCGGCCAAACCAAAAGAAAATAAAGGGCCGCAGGTAACGGATGAAGATAAAAAAGGGGTAAATAAGGTTTATGATCAGAAAAAACCATCCGGTTCAACGGCAACAGGATCGTCATCGGAAAGCAAACCGAAACCCTCGACAAGCAGTAAGTCGACATCGGCTGCGTCCGCAAAAGGCAACACCGGGAAAACCACGCCTGCCGCCGATACGGTAACCGCCCGGGATCAACCCACCGGCTCGGGCAGCGCCCAAGGCCCATCCACCGGGACCGGGACCGCCCAGGGACCGCCCGCTGAACCCGGCAGTGTCCAAGGCTCATCCACCGGCTCGGGCGGCGCCCAAGGCCTGTCCACCGGGACCGGGACCGCCCAGGGACCGCCCGCTGAACCCGGCAGTGTCCAAGACTCATCCACCGGCTCGGGCGGCGCCCAAGGCCTGTCCACCGGGACCGGGACCGCCCAGGGACCGCCCGCTGAACCCGGCAGTGTCCAAGGCTCATCCACCGGTTCGGGCAGCGCTCTAGCGCCATCCACCGGGACCGGTGGCACCGAAAATTTGACAAGCGGAACCCCCGGGCCCACCGCCGGTCTCAGTCCGACAGACGCCCAAATTGGTCTGGTACCGTCGCCGACGGGTTCGGTAACCGCGAAGTTGGATGCCACCGGCCGGTCACCGGCGTCATCCACGCCAATACCGATGATCGGTGACGTCGCCGTTTATCACAGCAATCAACCCTCTAATAATGTGAGACCACGGGATGTTCTTGCAGGGGATAGAACTGATGACGCCATGGTGGCTGCAATGCGCGCACTAGTGGTTAAAAATCCGGATGCAATTGATAACATGATCACCGCTAACAACGACGGCTCATATACCGTGTCCATGTTTGACCAGGCAGCGAATCCGGTTGATGTAAATGTGACTGAGGAAGAATGGTCCAAAGCCACCGTTAAAGTGCACGATGAGGCCGGAATCTGGGGCAAGGTACTGCAAACCGCTGTTTTAAAGCAAGTCCCGGAAACGTACGTTCGTGAAGACTACTTGAATGACTCGGCAGAGACGATGAAAGTGCTTACAGGCAAGGATTATTCTTTGTTTAATATTAATGATACCCCGCTTAATTGGATAGAAAATTTGCGAACCGATCTTGACAACGGCAAAATGGCGGTTCTCAGCACCGCGCAGGATGTGAGAGAGGATCTGGTTGACGCCGGGGTGAAGGCGTTTGGTCGCTATGCACTTACCGGGTGGAATTATAGTACCGATACACATGAATATAATTTCACGTATCTGGACGATGCCGGGGACACGCAACAATTGACGCAAACGCAATTATTTTCGGGCGATTTTTATGCTTCCGTGGCCGACGGCTCGCTGAAACCAAAAGACATTCCCGGACGTGCTCTTTCAGAAGACAGGGTTTCGAAAGAGCAGTTAATGGCGGCGCATCCGTGGCTCTCCGGAAAGATCGTTGATTGGGGCTTTGAGCAGGCCGGTTCGCCGCGACATGTCGAAGTATCGCGCGTGAATGAAATGATTGCCTTGAATAAAACATATCTTGACTCTGAAGTGCCATTTAGCGGTGTTTCCGAGCTTTACGTGGGCAAGTCGGGCGGCCTGATCAAGGACCTGCGCGATAGGGGGCTGAGTTACGGGCAGATTCCCGCGTTTGCCGCGGACTTCGCGTCGCCGAACCTCGGGTATTTTCAAACGAATTTGTTAGAACAGTTCGTTAATAATGCGAAAAATGTATCAAAAGAAAAGGTTACTGATCTTTGGGATCAGGGGGTATCACCCAACGTCATCGCCACACTTACCAACACCAAAGACGGTGGACTTCTCAAAGAACTGTACGATCGCAAACTGGGCGTGGAAGGCATCAGCAGTGCCGTGCGCAGGGCCGTGACATTCGATACCCAGGATGCACGGCGAGGGTATTTTTTCCTTGATCGTGTCGGACTGGAGAGTCTCGAACATTTCAATGGCATCGCAAAACATAAGCCGAACGAATGGGCTCAGGGCCTGCTGGCAACCAATGTGCCGTATATGGATACCATCAGTGGTGTATTGGATTCGAAGGTGCTCGGTGAAATAATCGATGACCGTAAAGTCGGTTCTGACCGGGTCGGCCGCGTTTTTGAATGGGCTTACCAGAATGTCGGTTCTTTTCCGGGTTCGGTTATCGCCGAACTCGAGAAATTCAATGCAAAGGCGAAGCATATGAAAAAAGAAGACATTTGGAACCATATCGACAACAACGACTTTGCCCCCTTCGGATGAACGCCGGCTGCTTAAGACACGATTAATATGGCATAACCAACGTGCTATTGTAACGATGATGAACCAAAGGCGCTTGAAGATGAAGTCCTTCAAGCGCCTTTGAAGTTTAAAATCAATGTCATTAACTTTTAACTTAAGGGCCGCGGAAAAAATAAACGTACCTATAACCATTTTTCAGGTGGTGTTTGACCGTATCCGTCAAATGTAACTGGTAATATCTCTTCCCAACAAAGGAGGAGATACCATGAATATAA
>JANQIE010000306.1 GCA_028282295.1 Desulfobacterales bacterium
GGCGGCGTTCTCGCATTTTTAAAATCCTCGACATAGCACGCTATGCCTGCGGTTTTAAAAATGCTCGGGCCTTGCCGGGAACCAAAATCTACCATTTCCAGATGGACACAAGTTAATAAATCGAAATTGTGAGGAGAGTGAATAATGATGAAGCCACGCCGCCGGCTAAACCCACAGGAAGACCGCAATGACGCCGGGTTCACCATGGTTGAGGTGTTGATCGCCCTGTTCATTTTTGTGTTCGGCATCCTGGCCTTGGGATCCATGCAGATTACGGCCATGCGCACCAATCTGCGGGCGCGTCAGATTACCGAGGCGTCCACTTTGGCGACACAGCAAATCGAAAGGCTGATGGGAACGGCGTATGAAGATCTGGCTGACGGGAACGCAGCGGCCGACGGCGCCACGTTGAACTGGACTGTTACAACTGACGATCCGATACCGAATACGGCCACGATCGTCATGAACATCACGCTTTCCGGCAGCCGCAATCCGGTTACACGGCAGTATGTCTACCATATAACCCGCAAGATTTAGAGAAGGGTAATATTATGTGCGTTTATTTATCACGTTTGGAGGAAGAAAACGGGTCAGTGCTTCTGGTTGCTGTGATGCTGCTCTCACTTTTAACCCTCATCGGCATTTTTGCCACCACTACCAGCGATACCGAAATCAATATCGCCGCCAATGACCGGTTGCACAAACTTGCGTTTTACAATGCCGACGGCATGACCAATGTCGGCACTGAATTGTTGGAGCTGAACATCGCTTGTCCGGAAGGTTTTACCGAAGATCCGCCCGGCTCCGGCCAGGTCGTGATCGAAAACAACACCATGGTGGTAAGCCAGTTGATGTTTTGGGACAAAGAACTGGACATGACAGTGCCTGACTATCCCACGCCGTATCTACCCTCCGACAGTAATCGGGTTGCCTATGATCCCAACGGTTATGTCAATCAACCGCATACTAATTTAAATATTGTCGGCAAACCGGTGTTTTCCACCGGCAGCGCCATTCAGATTGCCGCCGGCTATGAGGGCAAAGGCAAGGGTGCGGCCGGATCCGGCGCGTACGTGGCCTATGATATTTACGCTCAATATGTGGGAACGCAAAACAGCCAGTCAATCGTCGGCCTTGAATGGGCACACTTGATCGGCCAGGAGGGGAGTTGTGCCTATTAATACGCGCAAACAACATCTGAGGGGGATGATCATGAAGAAAAAAAGTATTTGCATGGCAGTTATTCTGGCACTTTTTGCCGCTGGATGGATAATGGCTTTCCCGCCCCGGGCCCGGGCAGCCAATGCAAGCGATTACACCGTCCAACCGCCGTTTGTGACCAACACGGTTACCCCCCTGGTGATGCTGGTGATGGGGCGGGATCATAAACTTTATTTTGAAGCTTACAACGATGCGTCCGACCTGGATGGCGACGGTACCTTGGATCTTCGATATAATCCGAGTATCGATTACTACGGTTACTTTGACAGTTATAAGTACTATGAATACGACAGCAGCGACGAGCGTTTCGAACCAGTGGGATATTGCTCGGATGGCAAAAAGGCGCCTTCCGGCAGCTACTGGAGCGGTGATTTTTTGAATTATCTGACCATGTCACGCATGGATACTTTACGCAAAGTGCTCTACGGTGGTTACCGTTCCACCGATACGGCCACCGAAACGGTTCTGGAGCGAGCCTATGTGACCGATGATGCCCATTGCTGGGGCAAGGAGTATAAAGACGAGGCTACTGATGGGTATAAAATCAGCGATTATACCCCATACAGCGAGCCCACCGGCTCGAATCGTCACTTATTTGCCACCGGTTCATTGGTCGCTCCTACCGATGCCAACTATGCGCCCTTACTGCGTGTCAAACTCAATACCACGTATAGGATTTGGGACTGGGTTACCATTGAAAGTGGGTCTCATGGTGATGATGCGCTGATGAACAGTTGGATTGGTGTTGATGCTGATTTCGAAGTTCGAGTGTTGGTGGGAGTAAGTTCTCTGCCTGATCTAAAGTCCGAAAAACTGTATACTCACAGTTCCACCAGTGCCACGGTTTATAAACCGATCGGTCTTTTGCAACGCTATGGTGAGTCGGACCGGATGTATTTCGGTTTGATGTCCGGATCTTACGAAAATCATCTTTCCGGGGGAGTGTTACGCAAGAATATTAGTTCGATCACCGACGAGATCAATGCCGATACAGGTGAATTTATATACAAAGATAATAGCTCAATTGACGGGATTATCAAGACAATCGATACGTTTCGGTTGATTGGTTTTAACCATACAAGTAATAAATGGGAAGATGATAGATACAATAAGCTTGAAGAAGGCGACAATGAAGTCTGGGGCAATCCCATCGGTGAGATTATGTATGAGACCTTGCGTTATTTTGCGGGTGAAAGTGCCACCAGCGCCTTTACTTCAGGTATTTCTGATGGAGACGATTATGGCCTTGATTTGCCGTTGAAGGCCTGGCAAGACCCTTTTTCCACTTACTCCTATTGTTCTAAACCATTTATGCTTGTGTTGAGTGATATCGTTCCGTCTTTTGATACGGACCAACTGCCCGGCCATGATAGCAATTTTAGCCACCCTGTAGACGGCACCTTTACCGGAAGTCTGGGCAGTTTGAATGTCAAGACTGGCGCCAATACGATATCGGCCGAAGAGGGTTTTTCCGGAGCAAGCAGTCATTATATCGGTCAGAGCGGCGCTGGTTATGATACCGCTTGTTCACCCAAAACAGTAACAGGATTCGGAGATATCCGTGGGCTTTGTCCCGAGGAACCGACTTTCGAAGGCGGTTACTACTCTGCCGCCGTGGCCCACTACGGTCGAAAAACCGATATCAGTTCAGCCACGGGCGATCAGAAAGTGTTGACGTATACTGTGGGCTTATCCTCGCCGTTACCGAGAATCGAAATTCCGATGGACGGTGATAAGACCATTACGATGGTACCCTTCGCTAAAACAGTTCAATCCGAAAATGAATCGGTTAAGCCGGTTCGTGGTTTATTTCAACCTACTTGTGCAATAGTCGATTTCTATGTAGAATCGCTCACGTCAACGTATGGTAAATTTCGGGTTAATTACGAACATGCCGAGCATGGGTCCGACTTTGATATGGACGCCCTGATTACCTATGAATATACTGTGGTGTCGGGAACGGAGATATCTGTAACGATTTCGAGTATGGAGGCGATCCACGGTGGTAGTTCCCGGCAACACTTTGGTTACATTGTTTCAGGAACAACTGCGGACGGTACATACCTGGAAATAAAAAATAAAACCCAGTCCGATGCAGGTGATTACGATTACTATCTGGATACCCCCGGAACCTGCGGCCCCAACACAGGTGTATCCGATACGTGCTGGGATGATGATACCAACCTGCCGAACATTCGGACGCGCAACTTTAACGTCGGCACCGGCACAGCAGCCACCTTGATCAATAACCCTCTGTACTATGCCGCTAAATGGGGTGGTTACGAAGAAGTTGAAGGGGGCGGTTCAGAAGATGATATCCCAAACCAAACCGAGGAGTGGGATAAAGATGCCGACGGCACACCGGACACTTATTTCTATGTGACCAATCCGCTTTATCTGGAAAATCAACTTAATCGTTCGTTCGCCGATATCCTGCGACGAACTTCTTCCGGTACCGCAGCTTCGGTGATTTCAAACTCGCGCACCGGTGAAGGCGCGGTCTACCAGTCGGTGTTCTACCCGGAATACCGGGGACCTTTGGGCAACACCATCAACTGGGCAGGGCAGGTGCATGCGTTGTTGGTCGACTCATACGGTAATATGCGGGAAGACACCGACGGTGATGCGGTTCTCGATATGGTTGATGACTATGTCATTGTTTTTGATGAGACGCTTGTTAAAAAATACAAGGACAAAGATGGTGACGGCAGCATCGAAGCAACGGACGATGTCTCCACGGATGAAAGCGTCCCGGTGGCGACAGGACCGTTCAACACAATCAATTTTTTATGGAATTCGAGCGAGTGGCTCAACGAAATCAGCGACACCAACGTCATTGAACAACGCAGTAGTTACGGTACCGTGAGTCAGCAGCGCTATATTTTGACTTTCGTGGATGCTGACGCGGATATGGTGGCCGATAGTGGTGAAACATTGCCGTTTGTCTGGCCGACCAGCGATCCCTCATCCTTGACTGATACAGCGACGATTTATCCATATATACAGCCGTTTGCACCTTTTAACCGGCCGGCTTCATTGAATACGACGTTTGGCGTCCCGACTGCGCGTGATGATTACTTGATGATTCAAACCGAACGAATTATCGATTATGTTCGTGGAAAGGATCAGGCCGCATATTCATCAACAGCACATGGTACCGCTGATTACGATATACTTGCCTTTCGCAGCCGGCAAGTGGACTATGACGAGGATGGCACCGTGGAAACCTGGCGTTTGGGCGACATTGTGTACAGCACGCCAACAGTGGTTTCCCGGCCGGCCGAAGGGTATCACCTGCTTTACCGTGACAAGTCGTATGCCGCCTTTGCCAACCAATATAAAAACCGGCGGCACGTGGTTTATGTGGGCGGCAACGACGGGATGCTGCATGCTTTCAATGCCGGTTTCTACAACAATGCATACAGTCGCTTCGATCTGACCGACCCCACCAGCACGGCGGCCGCTCATGCACTGGGCGCCGAATTGTGGGCTTATGTGCCCTACAATCTATTGCCGCACCTGCTCTGGCTGACCGAGGTCGGGTACGATCATGTGTACTATGTCGATCTAAAACCAAGAATCTTTGACGCACAAATATTTTTTCAGTCAGACGGTACCACGCCGCTGGATGCGGATCATCCATATGGCTGGGGCACGGTGCTTGTGGCCGGGATGCGATTCGGCGGCGGTACCATCCAGGCCGATCTGGATAAAACGGATGGTACGTCATCGGTAAGCAGTGACCGGACGATGAACTCAGCCTACATTGTCATGGATATTACCAATCCGGAGGAACCGCCGCGGGTTTTGGCCGAGCTGGTCATGCCGGACCAGGGCCTGACAACCAGTTATCCGACCGCTTTGCCAATGAAAGGTGTTGGTGGGATCAGCGATCCAAGCACGGATGCCTCCGGGGACTGGTGGCTGGTATTTGGCAGTGGACCGCATACGTCGACCTCGGCGACCAGCTTTGACCGGGATGCCCTGGACAAGGCCATGAGCTCTTTGGAAAAGCCGAAGCTTTACATGGTCGATTTGAAGGAGTTGGCTGTCAACGGGCATGTGCGTACATTGAAAAGCGATGGATCGGTTAACGATCCCTCGGGCAGTGATCCGTGGGAACCGACAACTTATCAGGAGTTTTCCAGTGACCGGGCCGGCTTTGTATCCGATCCGATTGCGGTCGATTATGATCTGGATTTTTACACCGACGCGATCTATTTCGGTACGGTTACCGGTGAGATACCGGCCGGCACCGGTACCGGCTGGAGCGGTAAATTGCGCCGGGTGGTTATTGACGATCAAACCGCGCCCACGTCTTGGGATGGGGATTCCGTGCTGCTCGCTTTGGAAGACATGAGCGGCGGAACGCACCAACCCATCACGGCGGCACCGAGCATCGGATTGGAGCGCAACGGGCAACGCTGGGTTTATTTTGGCACCGGCCGGTTTTTTACCCGCAATGACGCGGACGAAGATGATCAACAAACATACTATGGTGTCAAGGAGCCGTGGAATTCGAGCAGCAATGCGTGGTCGTGGGGCGAGGTTGCGGAGAGCAGCTTGTTTGATTCAACTGATATCACCATTCATACCGGTGGCACAATTAAAAGTGGTGGGAGTGATACCGGTTGGAATTGGGCGCAACTGATTATGAACATGAATTCGTATGATGGCTGGAAACTCGATTTCACGCCGGCGAACAACAAGGAGCGCAATCTTGGTCAAAGTGTTTTACTCGGCCAGTTGCTGACGTTTACGACCTATCAGCCGTCAGTGGACACGTGTACTTTCGAAGGAACCAGCAGCCTTTATGGCGCCTACTATAAAACCGGCACGGCCTATTACAAATCCGTGTTCGGCATCGAGGGCGAGTACGACGGTATCGACAATGACGGTGACGGCACCATCGATGAAGATGGCGAGGAAACCGGCACGGACGATAAAATTTTAAGAAAGCGCGATCTTGGAAAGGGGATGGCGGTCACACCCAATGTGCATATTGGACGTGAAACCGGATCCAAGGCATTTATCCAAACCAGTACCGGCGCCATTGTGACCCTGGACCAGGCCAATCCCGGCCGAACCAAATCCGGCGTTACCTCGTGGCGGGATTTGGAGTTTGAATAATGACCATTGCGGGTACCTTGACGCTTTGGCACATGAAGTGGTAGTCGTTTTAATAATTGAAGCATGGCAGACAATTGCCGATATTAAAATTGTATCGATAGTTGGCCACCGCATGGCATTGGTGAATTAACATGGCGAACAATAAACTGCTCATACCCTTTATTATCGTGATTGCGATTTGGGGCGGCTTCATGGGGTTTCGGCACCATAAGCAGAAGAACGACCTCAACGAACATTTCGAAAAAGAATATCGGCGCATTACGGATATGGCCAAAAAGAGTCCGCGGGCCGGCTTTGCCCATATGGGCCGAGCCTTGAACAAGTATTACGGGGCGAACAAAAAATATCCGGAAGATCTCATGTCTTTGTACCCGGAGTTCATGCCGAGCAAGACACTAATCGAGGAGATCGATTGGGTCTATCGGCCCGGGACCGATAATTTTTATTTAAGCAAAACTGTTGTGCGGAATAATCGTCAGTTAGTTGCCAGTATTGACAAGAATCTAAAAACCACTATCGCCGCAGATACAGTGATGTTGGCTTCCCGCAAAGGGTCATCCGGTGAAGGAGGGGAAGATGGTGATTCTGACGAGGGCGGCACCTGGGTCGCCATCATCGACCAGGAGGGGCTTTCTTCACAACCGATCGTCATAGAGTTGACCCCGCCGACAATACCGCAGGAGACTGGGCGGGAGACTTTAGGGCAGCAAAGACGCATCGACAACCGTAAATTGATTATTACCGATGCAGAAAGCAGAGAAAACCGTCTGGAAAAGAAAGCCAGCCGAAAATATCTGGTGTGGAAAGATGCGCAGGGTAATATCGGTATCAGCAATGTTGAATACCCGAATCAAAAACATAAAATTATTTTTCGCGATGGGAAATGGTACGATGTTAAAGATTCAAACCTTAAAATTGCGATTAGATCAGGTTCCGGTGAAGATCAAAGCGCAGACTCGACCGACATGGATCTGGTAAGCAACCGAGGACGGTATTTGACCTGGAAAGCGCCGGACGGTAGCTTGGGTATCGGTAATGTCCAATATCCTGATACTGACCAGCAAGTGGTATTCAGACAAGGCAAATGGGAAAAAATGGATCGTCCTGCCATAAAAACGCCGTTGCCGATCCCTTCGTTTGATCAAATCGGCAAACAGGACCAGAGTCAAGATGCCGGTCTTGCTACACTGAGCCGTCGCAATTTGACCTGGAAAAGAAGTGACGGCTCGATCGGATTTGGAAATGTCGCCTATCCGATTGCATCGGACTTCAAGATATACACACGCGAAGGGTGGATGCGCATGAAGGCATCGTTGAAACCTGAACCGGCGCCTGCAATTACAGATGAGCAATATGGCCCAAGGAACAAAGATGAAATTGCTTCGAAATTTGGCCGCAAGCATCTTATCTGGAAGAGTAAAACCGGTGAATTAGGGTTTGGTAACGTCCAGTATCCGGACAAAGAAGCGGTTGACGGTGTTCATTCAGGGGACCATTGGGATCGTTTGCCGGAATAACCTGTTAACAGGCTGTCTTTCCTGACAATGCCTAAGTTTGAGTGGAACGCATGAGAAGACTACAAAATACTGATGGCTTTACAATAGTTGAGTTGATGATGACCATGATCATCATCGGCATTGTCGCCCAGATCGCGATAACGTTATATTTGGATATGACGAGGCGATCGAACGATGCGACGGCATTAGCCGATGCCCGTAACTTGATTACTGTGACCAATGTGAATTTTATTAATTTGGATGATGTCGACTATACCGCCGTGAGCGGCAACGAAATCGGTGTGAATGGATGGTCGGATCCTGGTGCTCGCAATGCGATCTTCATCCTCTCAAATGGCGTTGAGGTTGATAGCATTGATGGGCAAAGCACAGGCATGCCGTTCGGCGATTTAGACGGGTCGAACAATTGGGTTGAAAACTGTTTCGAAGCCACCTTGTATCACGAGAGCGGGACAAGTGTGGGGGGCGTACGAAAAACGTATTATTGCGCCATTGATGAAATTGTCGGCGCGTCAATGCCGCAGCAATAAGGGCCGCGGAAAAAACGCGGAAAAAATAAGATAGGGCCAGTATGGGAGTCGAACCCTAAGCCTTTGTCATGCCGGACTTGATCCGGCATCCGGAATTGACGCCTGATTCCGGCGCTCGCCGGATTCACAATTCTAAAGGTATTTTATGCCGGGTCAATAATTGGACTGTTTTGATGCGACTATTAGAAAACGTTCATCCAAAAACGCATGATAATTGCTTCATGAAACCGCCGCAAGTCGCGTATTCATGAAGTGTATTGTATGCATTCTTTATAACTTTTCCCGCCTCATCCATATTTTTTGTGTAATAGCTGACTTTTTCCCCAATATCAGAGAAATCCCACTTTATCGGGATATATGTTTTATAGGGTAAGAATATGTCAGGATATGAATCAACATGCGACATGTCAGGTTTCATAAGTAAGCTTCCGCAGCATACCGCTTCATAATCTCGCCAGCACACCTCGCCGTAGCCGAATGGACTTAAGCATATTTTTGAAGAACGTAGTTCCCTTATGAATTTCCTATATTTTATGCCCGAAGAGGTTAATGAATTATATTCCTTCATGTTTTTTATAACGTCGACAGATAATTCTCGCATTTTTTGATACCATTCACTACCCGCCGTTGTGATTCTATTATGAATATCTATTGTTTTTAAGCCATTTGGTGCTGAAGGTGTGCCAAAAAGATAGGGAAGAATATTGGGATCGGTAACAAAGCCGGGTCCTACAAGCAGTTTGTCCAGAAATGTATCTGGTATTTTGAAAACGATATTCGGTTGTTTTATGTTAAACAATTTGCCGTAATAATCGGTTAGATTGGTATCACCTTGGGTATATTTGCCGTATTGTGAGCGGTCTTTAAAAATGTGTTTTTTGATATAGATATCAATGTAGTCATTTAGGACAGATGCTAACCTTAAATCCAAAGGTGAAAAAGAATCCAGATATACAATTTTTGCATTTTTATTTTTTTTAAGTATTAACGAAAATAAATCGCGTAGTTTTTTTTCTGAAACATCAAACCATGTTTGAACACAAACGATATCCGCATCAAATTTGTACCTGTCGGAATTCATTTGGTAGTGACAATTGAGTATCTCTCTTATTTGTAGATTATACTCTGCTGCTATTTCTTTATAATAAAAATAAAAGGGAAATATCTGACTCTGGGATACCTTACGTGGCTCTGAAATGATAAGTAGTTTTTTTTTGTTGGTGTAGTTGTCGAACGGGCGAAAATGCTTTAATCTGTATTGCAGCCGCCTATGAAATTTCCATAAAATTTTTCTTTTTATCGCACTAAGATAGTCTATGCTTGATGACATACTTTCGGATTTCACCCCTTTTTGATCAAGGACTTTACACAGCAACAGGCAAGAATGAAACCTCTACACATTTCATGTTTTAATGGGCAAAGGACTATCGCAAAAATGATTTCATATTTTATGCATCCCGGCTTCAGGTCTGACCTAAATCCGGGCGCCTAAAATGTGAAATTGTTTTTCCGCAAGCCCTAAAAACGTGAGAGTGGTTCTTGCTTCAATAGAATATCGATAAACTTTGAGGTCGTTTATCTAAAATGTTGGCTTTTGGAGTAAAAAAAAAGAGTCGGTATGGAAAAGTCTATAATTGTACATCAATGCAAAATATGCGAATGCACATCAATATGGAGCTTAGCACTCGCGGAAAAAGATTACTTGAGTGAGCGTCTCCTGCTATGTTATTGGGGCGCATAAAACATCGCCCCTGGATTGATATCTTGCTCGGAGCGCGTTATCAAAACCGTGGCGGTTGTATCTTCGGTGTGAAGCACCAGAAATGATCCGTATTCCACCGGTGTCAGCAAAACCTCTTCTTTATCCTTGTCGGGAATTTTGATAACTTCCTTTTCCTGGTAGTAAATCGTATATGTTTGGCCGTTTCTGACCCCGTCCTGTTTGCCTTTATCGATAAAGGCCACGTGGTAATCACCGATAATGACTTTGTGGTCCTCGGATACGATGATTTGACCTTTTAACCCCTCAACACTCTCCATTAAGGGGATTTTGGGCGAGCGGGTTTGATAGGGCATGATCAAGTCGTTGACTTCGATGGAGCGATACATGCGCACGATGCGACCGACGGCAAAATTCGATCTTACGTTTGTAATTTCAACAACACCGGTCAAATAGTGCTGCACGCCTACTTCTTGCTTTTTTTTCGCTCCCATCGTTGGTGCGAGGGTGCGGTAAATTGTGTATTTGTTACCCAAGGCCAGTTCAACGCCTTCGGTGGGTCGGATGTAGATTTGATGACCAAGGCTCAAGGTGACCCGGTCGTCCTTGGATTTAAATATATAGCCTAATGGATTTACCGCTTCTTTTCGGATGAATCCAACACCGTCTATTTTTGAAAAATAATAGTGAGGACGGTTATCATCCAGCATTTCAGTTGATTCATCGGCCTCGTCGGTTATTGATGCCGTGCCCTTGTTTTTTTTGACATATTTTTCATAATCTTTTTTATGATAAAGACGGATGCGTTCGCCCGGGTAGATCCAATGGGGATTGGTTATCTGGTCATTGTCTTTCCATAGTTCCGGCCATAGATAGGGCGAATCATTGAAATGTTGGGAAATATCCCATAAGGTGTCACCTTTTTTAATGGTATAGTAAAGGCCGGATTCGTGCTCTATTTCTTGTTCCGGTTTTTGTTCTGATTCTTGGGCGAGTGTAACAGCAGGAAGGGCCAAAAGAAGGATGGCGACGATTAAAGTACAAACGCTATTCGACACTAATTTTTTAGTTTCCATTTGGGGGTCCCCGCTTTTTTGATTTTAGAGGTTTGGATGGCCTAAACCTCTATCATTTTTATCAAAATATCGTATTTGCATTCATTTTGTCAAGCAGGTCCTTTGGCTCTAAACGGAAAAGCCCTTATCCTTTTGGCAAGGATAAGGGCTTTTTTTTAAAGTTATTTAAGGGTGGACTGAGCAGACGGGATTACATCATGCCGCCCATGCCGCCCATGCCGCCCATGCCCGGAGCACCGCCGCCCGGCATCGGTGCCTCGGTTTTTTCCTCCGGTTTTTCAGCCACCATGGCTTCCGTGGTCAACATCAAGGAGGCAACACTGCCTGCGTTTTGCAAGGCAAAACGAACAACCTTGGTCGGGTCGATGACACCGGCTTCAATCAGGTCTTCGTATTTGTCATCAGCCGCGTTGTAACCATAGGCGCCTTCACCACCGGATTTAACCTTGTCGATGACGACAGAGCCTTCAAAACCGGCGTTGTTGGCAATTTGGCGCAACGGCTCTTCAATTGCACGCATAACGACCTTGACGCCCAATTTCTGGTCGGCTTTGATTTTGATTTTTTCAAGGGCCGCCAGGGTGCGAACCAGGGCAACGCCACCACCCGGCACAATACCTTCTTCTACTGCAGCGCGGGTCGCATTCAAGGCATCCTCAACGCGGGCTTTTTTCTCCTTCATTTCGGTTTCCGTGGCTGCGCCTACGTTAATAACCGCTACACCGCCAATGAGTTTGGCCAGACGTTCCTGCAGTTTTTCACGATCATAGTCCGACGTGGTTTCGTCGATTTGGGCGCGGATTTGTTTGACGCGGCCTTCCAAAGCACTACGGGCACCGGCTCCGTCAACGATGGTGGTGTTGTCTTTGTCGATGGAGATGCGTTTGGCCTTGCCCAGATCGGTCAGGGCCAGATTTTCCAGCTTAATTCCCAGGTCTTCGGAAACAACTTGGCCGCCGGTCAAAATAGCGATGTCTTCCAACATGGCTTTGCGGCGATCGCCGAAACCCGGAGCCTTGACGGCCGATACTTGCAGGGTGCCGCGCAGTTTGTTTACAACCAGGGTCGCCAGAGCTTCGCCGTCCACGTCTTCGGCGATAATCATCAGCGGTTTGCCCATTTTGGCAACTTGCTCAAGGATCGGCAGCAGGTCTTTCATGTTGCTGATTTTTTTCTCGTTGATCAAGATAAAGGGGTCTTCCAGGGAAGCGACCATTTTTTCGGGATCGGTAACGAAGTAGGGCGACAGGTAACCGCGGTCGAACTGCATACCTTCCACAACGTCCAAAGTGGTTTCCATTCCTTTGGCTTCTTCAACCGTAATGACGCCTTCTTTGCCGACTTTGTTCATGGCTTCGGCGATGATGTTGCCGATGGTCTCGTCGTTATTGGCGGAAATGGTGCCAACCTGTGCAATTTCACGCTGATCCTTGGTCGGTTTGCTCATCCCGTGCAGCTCTTTGACGGCGACTTCAACGGCTTTGTCGATACCGCGTTTGATGGCCATCGGGTTGTTGCCGGCGGCAACCAGTTTTTGGCCTTCTTCATAAATGGCCCGGGCCAATACGGTGGCCGTGGTGGTGCCGTCGCCGGCCATGTCACTGGTTTTGCTGGCGACTTCTTTTACCATCTGGGCACCCATATTCTCAAATTTGTCTTCAACTTCGATTTCTTTGGCAACGGTAACACCGTCTTTGGTAACCGTGGGAGAACCCCAGGATTTGTCGATGACAACGTTTCTGCCTTTGGGACCCAAGGTGACAACAACTGCATCCGCCAATGTTTTTACGCCATTGAGCATCGCTTCGCGGGCTTTCATATCATATTTAATAATCTTAGCCATGTGATCTATCCTCCATTATTTTATCGCTTACTTTTTTTATCAGTGACTATTCAATAACACCCAATACATCGTCTTCACGCATGATCAGAAATTCTTCGCCCTCGATCTTTACTTCGGTCCCCGAGTATTTGCCGAATAAGATGCGATCACCGGCTTTGATTTCAAGCGGGATACGTTGGCCGTCATCACCAACTTTACCATTGCCGACAGCTACAACCTTGCCTTCCGCCGGTTTTTCTTTGGCTGTGTCCGGAATGATAATTCCGCCTTTGGTTTTGGCTTCTTCTTCAACCCGTTGTACCAAAAGTCGATCCTGCAAAGGTCTTAGTTTCATTTTTCCGTTCTCCTTTTCATCATTCTAATTAATCCTTAAACAATAAGTTCGACCGTATAAAACGATATCAATAGTTCACCAAGCACCAAACGTGCTGTAATTAACTTGCGTTATATTGGGATGTTAGGGCGTTGCTTGCTCAGAGGCAGTTCATTAACCGCAAACTATAAGCATACATTTTTATTTGTAAAGCAATCGAGGATAAATAAATATTATTTAAATTCGATTTCGAACTTGCTTAATCCACCAGTCCGGATGGACACTATCTATGTTTGAGCAATACACCATCTGCCTCGTGTTCATGGATTATGAACCGGGTTGTTGCTACGTTTATTTGTCGGTAATAAAAAAATTAAGGATTCAACTCAAAGGCGAGTTGATCAATATTCGAAATTCGAACTATGTGTCCGATTTGGTGGTTTTGCTGGTTTTGGTATCTTTTTTCTTGGTCGACGTCCCTTTTGCTTTAGAGGAAGCGGATGCGCTGCCGGCTTTGTTCGCGTAATCGGTTACGTACCAGCCTGAACCTTTTAGGTGAAAGGTGCTCTGGGAAATGAGTTTTTGCAGTTTGCCCGAGCATTGTGTGCACTTTGTTAGTGGCTTGTCGGAAAAATTCTGGATCGCTTCTTCAATTTGTCCGCATTGTGTGCATTCGTACTCGTAGATTGGCATTCCTATTGATCCTCCTGTGTATTTCAATCGGCTTTTGACGTCGCGATGTTCTGTAAAAGCCATAAATCATCGTTAATATAGTGTATGAAAATTGGTTGTCAAGTTTATATGTTTTAATTTTTAACCAATGCGGTTTTCCAATAGTCGAATACCGATGCCATACCTTTGATTTTGAGATTTTCAAGGATACGGTGCGTTTCGGAATGCACCCTGATTTCTTCGAGCTCGCGCTCAGCGTCGGATGCTTCAAAACTCTGCAGGAACTTACCGAAGCGCACGACATGCACCAGTTCATGCGTGACGATATAAAGGACAAAGGGAAACAGACGCAGGTTTTTTGATTTGTCCAGCGTGTCCAGGATAGTGTGATCCTGCAGGCATATTTTATAAAAATCGTAACTTGACGATGTCAGCGGGTGATCCGGCGGTTGGCCTTCGTAGCGTATTATCTGAGCAAAGGGGCCGTCTAATATCTCGCCGGGACACAGATCGGCCAGAGTTTTAAAATCGTACTTACCGCTCAGCCACTGGCTGGATGACATTTTGTAGGAGTTACTTACCAGGTCTTCAGCGGTAATCACAGACTCATTGACGATTTTGAGCTGTTCGATGTTGAATTTGATTAAATCGTTCATTTTAGTGAAAAAAATATAGACTTTTCACAAATTGTAGGGTAATTGAGCTAGCTTATCAAATTAAAAAAACCTAACGAATGGATTGGAGGTGATTTTTTGGGCAGCGTAGTGAAAAAGCGGCGGAAAAAGATGAGAAAACACAAGCATCGCAAGCTTTTAGCCCGAACGCGGCATCAGCGCAGAAAGGGCAAATAAACAACACCTTCAATTTCGGATCAGTTTTTTTTACAGTATTAAAACACCAGGCTGGCATCATTTGCAGCCTGGTGTTTTGTTTTGTGCCGATGAACTAACGCGGCTTATCGGTGTAGCCTTTGAAATACCTCAGAAACTCGGAATCGGTTGATAGGATCAACTTACTGTTTTTATCCAAACTTTCACGGTAAATTTGTAACGTTTTGGTAAACGAATAAAACTCCGGATCCAGATTGAACGCCTCGGCAAATAATTTTGTGGCCTCGGCGTCGGCTTTACCCTTGATTTCCTGTGCCTTGCGGTAGGCTTCAGATGTAATTTGTTTTAAATCGCGCTCTTTCTCACCGTTTATTTTACGGGCCTCTCCTTGCCCCTCACTTCGAAATTTTTCGGCAATCTGCTTACGTTCAGCGATCATGCGATCGTAGACGGATTTGCGCACCTCCTCGACATAGTTGATTCGTTTTATTTTAACATCCACCAGCGCAATTCCAAATTGTTCCATTTTGGGCTTGGCCTGCTCCAGAATGCCTTCGGAAATTTTTTGGCGGCCGGTGGTTACGAAGTAGGTCGAGGGTTGGTCCCGCTTGGTGTCTTCAAAATCGGTTTCAAAGGTATCCAAGGCGCGGTTGCTGTTGCGCACCGCTTCGATTAATCGAAACGAGGTGATGAAGTTGCGAATCGCCGGGTCAATGATTTCGTTGAGGCGTTGGGTGGCGGCGTTAGTGAATTTGACGGTCCTGAAAAATTTGACCGGATCGGTTATTTTCCAACGCGCAAAGGTGTCCACCCATATGTATGTTTTTTCGGAGGTGGGGATCTGGTCGCGATCACCGTCCCATTCTTGTAAATTTTTAGGATACACAACGGCTTTTTCAATAATCGGGACCTTGAATTTCAGGCCGGGGGTTTGCACCGTTCGCGATACTTTGTCAAACCGGGTTACAACAACCTGCTCGGTTTCGTTGACGATGAAGGCGGAAAGGTAGCCGATTACGGCGATAATGATTGCAAGGGCTGCTAAAAGTGCTTTTGAATTCATTTTTTGTCACCTGTCAGGTTTCCTAAATTCAATAATGGCAATACATTTTGCTGGTCCGAGTCAATGATGTATTTGTCGCCCATACGGGGAAGTAAATCCCTGAGCGTCTCCAGATATAAGCGGCGTTTGGTGACATCCTTGGCTTTGTTGTACTCGGAGTATTGCGATCTAAAGCGCGCGGCATCCCCTTTGGCGCGGTTGATACGCTCCAAGGCATACCCTTCTGCGGCTTTTATCGTCCTTTCCGCCTCGCCGCGGGCGGCCGGAATGGCTTTATTGTAATCTTCACGGGCCTGATAGATTGTTTTCTCTTTTTCCTGAATCGCTTGATTGACCTCGTTAAATGACGACTGGACCGGTCCCGGCACGTTAGTCCGTTTCAGTTCAATGTTGGCCACATGAATTCCGGTTTCAGCGTGATCAAGCTCTTGCTGCAGGATTGTCTTCGCTTTGTCGGCAATTTCCTTTCTTTTGTTGATCACCTCATTGATGCTGCGATCCCCGACAACCAGGCGCATGGTGGCTTCGGACAGGTCCCTGAGCAAACCTTCGACATCATGAACTTTGAAAAGATAGGCATATGGGTCTTTAATTTGATATTGCACGATCCACGGCACTACGGCGACATTCAGATCGCCGGTAAGCATCAATGCCTCGCCGGCTGATGACCCGCTGGTACTGAACCGTGTGCGTCCATCGGGTTGGCCGGAGGTAAAGCCGAACTCCGCTTTTAAAATACGGTCCTGCCTGATTTTGGTGACTTTCTCAATGCCGAACGGCAATTTGAAATTCGGGCCCGGCGGACTGATGCGTACGAAGGCGCCGAAACGCTGCACAATACCGACCGATCCGGATTCAATCGTAAAAAAGGTCGACCAGCCCAAGAGCAATGCGATAAGTGCTACTATCGCTATAAATGAACCACCGGGTATTTTAGCCTGCCTGATTTTATTGATCAGTTCATCCATCTGCGGCGGCGGTCCGCCTCCGCGCTGGCCTTGTTGTTCTTTAAGCTTTTCCCAATCCCAAGTCATTGTTTGTTATCCTGTTAATTGTTAAGGGGTTTTTTGCAGTTCGCTGTTGCTTTGAAGAATAGGGCTGTTAGAAAAAATAGGTTTCAAATCGTATAAAATCAAGGTGGCTGAATACCTGTGGCGGCTAACCTATTCTCATTACATCGGATTCGGACCTTGACCGTGCTATTATCTAAGGCACCCATCTAACGAAGTCAAGCAAAAAGCCGGAGCGCGGTGTGTCGATGGATATACCTGCTCCTGCGATCGATCACCGCCACAATAACTATTGCTCATCTCGTTTCGCTTGACAGGTGTTTATCCCGGACATAGGCTTGCGGGCATGGCTGAGGATAAAAGACAAAAAGGCGGTTTTGAGCATGTGGGCAACATCATTGAACAGGTCGTCCAGCGTTGGCGCAAACAGTCCGGAGATGTTTTGGATCGTGTTGCTACCGAGTGGGCCGTTATCGTCGGCCCGGCAATTGCGCAAAATACGCGTCCGTTTGCTTTGAAAGGCTCCATGTTAATTGTAAATGTCGAAAGCCCCGGTTGGATTCATCAACTCCAGTATCTTAAAGGGGAAATTGTATCGAAAGTGAACACTGAGTTGGGTGCCGGCATTGTGGATGATATCAAATTTAGAATTGGTCGGGTGTGAAACAAAAAGACGAACTAACCATTGATACCTTTTATAATAAGGGTCTGATTGTCAAACAATTTCGTTTCGGTTACCGTTATTCAATCGATGCCGTTTTGCTATCCAATTATATTACGGTCCAACCGCGCGACAAAATTGTCGATTTGGGCACCGGATGTGGCATCCTCCCATTGCTCATCGCGTGCCGGCATTCAACTGGTCGGCTCTATGGCATTGAGATCCAACCAAAATTGTACGAACTGGCAAGGCAAAATGTAAGGGCGAATAGCCTTGAAGACCGCATCAAGATAGTTCGAGAAGACCTCAGGTGTTTGTCAACCCGTTCGGTTGATGGTACGGCGGATATCGTCCTGACAAATCCACCCTACTATAAAAAGGATTCAGGGCGCCTCAATCCGTTGGAGCAACGCGCCATTGCACGTCATGAAATCAGGGCCACTATAGCCGATGTTATCGGTGCGGCGAATCGGCTTTTAAAAAACACCGGACGCTTTTTTGCGATCTATTCAACCGAAAGAACCGCGGATTTGTTGGAACAAATGCGTGCAAATCAGCTCGAACCGAAACATTTGCGATTTATTCACCCTTTTCTCGACAAACCAGCCAAACTTTTTTTGGTTGAAGGTGTCAAAGGGGGGCGTCCCGGGTTAAAAGTCGCACCTCCGCTCATTATTTATACGTCGGGTCATGACTACACACGTGAAGTTGCGGTGATGTTTTAAGGGCCGCGGAAAAAAATAAAATATCCCAAATTCCGGATAAAACCCTATGGGGTGTCCGTAGGCAGGCTAACTTTGTTTATAACCTGTCCGGTGATAACCTTGGGGTAAAAATAGGTCGATTTGCGCGGCATGATCAAGCCGTCGCCGGCAATTTGTCGAACCTGTTCGATTTTAGTTGGATTTAAAATGAATGCCGCGTCATATTCCCCGGCATTCACAGCTTTTGCCGCATCTT
>JANQIE010000258.1 GCA_028282295.1 Desulfobacterales bacterium
ATATTTTTAAAACCGCAGGCATAGCAAGCTATTCCGAGGATTTTAAAAATATGAGAACGCCGCCAGGGACCAAAAGATGCTATTTCCGGATGGGCACTAACGGGCAATATCCCTTTGCACAATTGAATAAACCGTTTTGAGGGGTAACTTTTTTTCGACTGCAATCTGTTTGCAGATTTCGAATTCCGGAACAAAGACGGTTTTACCGTCTATTTGGGTTATTTTTTTAACGCGAATCCTGCCGTAGGAGGTTTCCACCATAGCCGCTTGCCGTTTCAACATGCGACGTTGGACCTCATACTGTCGCACCCCGGTGGTTGTCGTCTCCGTTAAGATACGTTGAATGACCTTTTCCCGGTTTGATTCATCACACAGCACGTTTAACTTGGTGCCGGGACGATTCTTCTTCATTTGCACCGGACTCCAAAAAACATCGAGCGCCCCGTCCGCAAACAGCTTGTCCATCAAATAGCCGAACATTTCCGGATTCATGTCATCCACATTGGCTTCCACCACCTGGGCCTGCCCTGCATGGATGTGATCATGACCGGATTGATGCCGACCGTGCAAATTACCGACCACGATACGCAGCAGGTTCGGCACGGACGAATGCTCTCGTTGGCCGACACCGTAGCCGATTTTATCGATTGTCATGGCCGGCAGCGCTCCGAAGTTATCGCAAAACGTTCGCAAAATGGCTGCGCCGGTGGGTGTCACCAGCTCTGCTTCCGTAGCTGACCCAAAAACAGGCACGCCTTTTAAAATTGCCATAGTCGCCGGCGCCGGCACCGGCAAGGTCCCATGGTGACACGCAACAAATCCGCTCCCCACGGCAACCTTTGATGCCCACCCACTTTCAATTTTCAAGTACGTCATGCACAAGGCGGCCCCGACAATATCGACAATAGCATCGACACCGCCCACCTCGTGGAAATGAATATGCTCCTTGGAGCAAGCATGGATCTGCGCCTCAGCATCGGCGATACGCTCAAAAACGGCCAGACTGCGCGCCTTGACCTCACCCGGGAGACAACACGTTTCAATTAAGCGTTTAATATCCCGATACTCTCTTGCCGGCTGATGGTCCTTTACCTCAACCACCACGGCCGTTCCGGTGATACCATGGCGTTTGGCTTTGGAGACCTCCAGTTCATAGCCGTCGAGCGGCAATTTAGCAATCTCGGCTCTGAGCCAATCGATCGGCACGCCCAGATCGACAAAGGCACCGAGGGTCATGTCGCCACTGATGCCGGAGAAACAGTCAAAATATGCAATCACGATAATATGACTCCTTGATTAATTACCAAATATTAGAACACAATCCCTACCAAATAAAATCATTGACAATGAGCTAAAGCGCAGTAAGATGCAAAAACAAATGCGGAAGTGGACAGCTCACTGGTGGGGCTCCCGGACTTCAAATCCGGTGTGAGGCGCTAAACCCGTCTCGGGTGGGTTCGATTCCCATGCACTTCCGCCATTTCATCAAACACCAATTAGCCGTTCTTTTCAATTCAACCCAATATAAAATCGAAACGTGTTTGCAAGTAATGACACAATGTCGTTAATTTGTATCTGCAGGAGCGGTGTCTCGCCGCGATTGAAAAATACAAAAAAAGTAATTTTAATCGCGGCGGGACACCGCTCCTGCTATTGGGTTGACCGTATGAATGGCCTGGTTTTTTGCGAACGCTACGATTGCCGGATGGGCGTTAAGTAGCACCTCTATTTCCAAATTGGAACTCTTTTTCACAGATTTATGGGTAAATTGAGTTATATTTGCATCTGGACCATATTGCCGTTTATTTATTTCTCCTTGTTTTTCAGGCAATTAAAGCCATAACACAAAAAAATAAGCATTGGCACTGAAGGTGCATTCGGCAACAAGAATCTTTATGTAGAATTTTCTTCACCCGCTCCCTTACTTTCCTACTGGAGCAATATTAACCCGGCAGTACGAACTCACACAAATCCAAGCCGCACAAAGATAGCGGATCACTAACGCCCGATCCGGAGTTCGGCAAATGACGAAGGTCTTTAAATTAAAGTCGCCGGGTTAATAGAATTTCCAAGTTCTTCTTTTAGAATCCAAACAGTTAGTGCAACCGCAGTTGTCGTGCGGCCTGTTATGTTGTTTGAATACCAGGTTTGCAACTTGACAGGTCCGGCATTGGTGCAAGATTCGCGTTTTGGGAATGCAACATTTTCTTGCAGTTATCCATGGCAGCGCATCTTCTTCATGTAGTTAAAAATTAAGCAATTTTAGTAGAATTTCTTTCCAGAACTATGAAAATGGAGGGGCTTAAAATGAAAAAATTAGGCACGATTCTATTAGCTGGATTTTTAGGCGTATTACTGTGTTTTGACCTGGCAACGGCCGATCCGTTTCCGGATTTATCTTTACCCGGGATAGGAAGTGATTTAGACGATTCCGGTTATTTTTATCCTGAAAACGAAGTCGTGAACATCGAACTATATGACCTGGCGGAATTACATCCTAACCTGACGGGCAGTTCATTCGGTTTCTTTTTTCAGGATGATCCGTCCCGAACGCTCATCGAATTGTTCGACCAAAATGACCTGCTGACATCCGGTGCGGCCCCTAGTAGTGCCGTAGATTTCCAGAACGGTTTTGTCTGGGATCTGGATGCGAATGAACTGCAGGGAAACTTTTTCACACCAACGGATAACAACATCGGTTTTTACCTGCAGTATGAAACCGACACAACGATCACCTTGTTTTCAGATCCGTTGTTAAACCCTGAAAACAGGGACTACGCAGCAACCTACCCCGTTCTTGATGCACCCGACTCTTTTTTACTCGCCTTCTGGCTTCCGGGTGCTACTCAAGGCGAATCCACCCCGTTATACATTGAGGCCACCACCGGCCTGACGCCGGTGTCCGTGCCTGAACCTACCATGCTGTTGCTAGCGGGATCATTTGTTTTCGGCATGTTGGGGATTCATCGCAAACGAAAACGACGTTGAAATTTGTTGCCGGGGAACTAGCGTTGTACGGTTGACAACAAATCAACCCTATCGCTCCAATAGTTCGTCCAGTCTCCCCTCACCTTTGCAAAACAATGAAACACTCAAAAGACGCTGAATACCTGCGGTCGGTACTTGCGGGTATTTTGAAATGTTTCGCGCCTTGATGCCTTTGAACAATCCAGAATCGAAGCAATGATCGCCTGAGTTTATGCAGCAGGTGCACATTGGCATTATTCATCATTCTTTGCGGTCTCATAAAAATGCTTGGAGAGCTCAAAATTGGACGCACACGTAAATCAGTATGAAGCGGAACTGGCAGGCAGGCGAAGAGCCAAGGAAAACACACACGAACCTAATCTAATCCAAATATCAAGAAGGTTAAGCGATGTTCTTATTGCTTCGATTGTTTTAGTGTTTGCTGCACCGCTATTGGTGTTAATCGCGGTTGTTATCCGGATCGATTCCCCCGGTCCGGCCCTGTTCAAACAAATACGCATGACCCGGGACCGGCGGGTGAAGCGCATCGAACGTCGTAGTGATCATGTACAGCGCACAGGGAATCGAAAAAGGCGTTCCGGGAAAGATCGACGCAAACGCCACATGTGCGGCCGGCCGTTTAGATTCATCAAATTTCGCACCATGCGCTGTGATGCATCTGAAGCTTATCCCGAGTTGTATCAGTATGAGTCGTCCGGCGTCGCTTTGCAGGACAGCAAAGTAAAGAACAGCGACCTTAAAGACCCAAGGGTTACACGATTTGGCGCCTGGCTGCGGCGTACAAGCCTGGATGAGCTGCCCAATTTCTGGAATGTGTTGATGGGCGATATGACGATCATCGGCCCCCGGCCGGAGGTGCCGGAAATGTCATGTTTCTATGACCATCATAAGTGCAAAAAGTTCTCCGTTAAACCGGGTATCACCGGTTTGGCGCAAATTAACGGCCGCGGTCATCTCAATTTTCGGGAAACCGTGGCCCAGGACCTTCAGTATGTCCGAAAACGTTCCATATTTCTTGACTTCAGAATCTTATGGGCAACCGTTATCGAGGTTGTAAAAGGCAGGGGGGCATTTTAGTGGCGCGACCTGATGCAACATCCGGCAAAGTAAAACTGTCCATCCTGATTGTTAACTACAACGGCGGTCAATTGGTTGAGGCTTGCTTGAATTCGATTGCACAATACCCGCCCGATTGCCCTTTTGAAGTGATTGTTCTCGACAACGCATCCACCGACAAAAGTCCGGAACGGATCGAACGCAACCATGCGGCCGGGAACAAGACGATACAGTTGATCCGTCTGCCCGAGAATCTCGGTCTCGCCAAAGCGTTCAATCGAGGCCTCGAACAGGCCCGGGGAGATTTTGTCTTGTCATTGGATAACGACACCCGGGTATTGGAAAATTCCTTAACCGATCTGGTTGCGTTCTTCGAGTCGTGTCCTGCTGCCGGTGCGGTGGGAAGCCGCATTTTCGATCCCGACATGACACTGCAAAAAACAGCACGCCGCAAGCCAAGCGCAGTAAATGCGCTGTTCGGCCGCCGTTCGCTTTTAACACGTTGGTTTCCGAACAACCCCATTTCCAAAAAGTACTTAATGGAAGACCAGATCGGCTTGCAGCAACCGTATGAAGTGGATTGGCTGTCGACCGCCGCCCTGATGGTCCGCCGTGAGGTACTCGATTCGGTCGGCGGACTGGACGAATCCTTTTTTGTCTATTGGGTCGATGCCGATTGGTGCGCCCGGATAAAAAAAGGAGGATGGGCGATCTATGTGGTTCCGGCATCAAAAATAATCCACGATGAGAACTTAAGAAGTACAAACCGCAACCGGCCGAGCACACGCATGGTGATCGATTTTCACAAAGGCGCCTATCGATACTACCGCAATAATCACCTTCGTTTCGGTTGGAGTCCCATGGCCTTGCTCACCGCAGCCGGGCTTTTGCTGCGCGCAAGCCTGCTGCTGACCTTCTATTCAATCAAAGATCTTATTCGATCAAACAAATTTTTCGGGGAAAAAAATGCATAAACTGCCTGATTTTGTCGCATGTCCCGTGTGTCATGCCGACCTGACAACTGACGCTGAAACGCTGCATTGCACCAAATGCTCAAAGGTATACTCGCAGAAGGAAGGGTATCCGGATCTGCTGATCGGCGAGCGCTTCAACGACGAGTATCCGGATTGGTCTCATGAAAAACAAACCGCGACTTTTTTGGCCCAACACTACCTGGCACCCTTGCTCAAACGACAATTCCCCGGTCGCCCCCCCGGTAACATCCGCGTTTTGTCCGTGGGCTGCGGGATCGGCGTCGATGTCGAGGTACTCCGGCAAAATGGATTCGATGCCCAGGGCATCGATGCCGGCAATCGCTCCCGGTATTGGAAGGACCGCGACGCCCTGGAACCGTACTATCTGGCCAATGCCAAAAATCTTCCCTTCAAAAACCAGACGTTCGATTTCGTCTACCTGTGTTGCTGTCTACCGCACGTTGGCGTTCACGGCGACAGCTATGTCACCCAAGCGACTTATAAGGAAGAACGAAACCAGGTTGCCGAAGAGATAATTCGCGTGGTCAACGACGGCGGCTATGTCATGATGAGCGGGCCGAACCGCCTCTTCCCGATCGATTTTTTCCATCGTCCGGACCCCAGCTCCCATCGACCCCGGTTTCACGTCCCCTGGGAAAACTTTTTGCTCTCGTTCAAGGACTATCAAAAACTGCTGGTCGCTCAGAACAAATGCCGCAACATCATCGCCCTGCCGATTGATAATTACTGGGGCTTTTTCAGGTCATCCTCGTACAGCCTCGGACGGCTGGCCCAGATTCCGATGAAGCTCTATTTCGACTTGATTTCAAGTCGCCTGTTTCCTTATTTTCGCAGAAGCGCCATCAACCCCTGGTTGGTTGTCCTGGCCAGGAAGTAATGACGACCTTCAATACGAATCGCCTTTTTACGCAAGCGGAGGAAAAAATGGAAGAGAAGTCAAAATATCTCGGCGTAATTCTCGCTGCCGGCCGCGGTACCCGCATGGGTCCTTTCGGCAAGTCCTATCCCAAACCGATATTGCCCATCTGCAACAAACCGCTGATTTCCTACCAGATCGATATCATGCGGTCGATGGGGATCAGGGAAATCATCGTATTGATCGGCCACAAAGGTTATGAAATCACCAAAATACTGGGCGACGGCCGGCAGTTCGGCGTGAAATTGCGTTATGAAGAACAGACCCGCAAACTGGGCATCGCCCATGCCATCGGATGCCTGGAGCACTGCATCGACCGCCCGTTCATGTTGTTTCTGGGAGATGTCTTTTTTATTCCCGGCGACATTCAGGAGATGTTCGACAAATTCGAAGAACAAGGCGGCGGGGCTGTCCTGGCAACCAAAATTGAACACAATACCTTGGCCATCCGGCGCAATTACGCGGTACATCTTTCCGATGACGGCTATGTAACGCGCGTTATCGAAAAACCGCGCCATACCACCAACAAACTCAAGGGTGTTGGTCTTTACGTCTTCGACCTGGCCATCTTCGATGCCATTCGCCGCACGCCCCGCACCGCCATGCGTGACGAATACGAAATCACGGAATCGATCCAGGTGTTGATCGATGATCAGGAACCGGTTCGGGTCGCCAATGCCATCAAACAGGACCTGAACGTCACCACCGCCGACGATTTATTGATGGCCAACATTCACTTTGCCCTGAAAAACCACGGGGGCAAACTGATCGGAACGGAATCTTGCATCAACGACGGCGTCAAAATCGAAGATGCGGTCATCGGATCGAATGTCACAATTCGTCATCCCATCTCGATCAAACGGTCGGTTATTTTTGACGGAACCGAGCTTGATTCGACCTTACCCATTGAAAATTCACTTGTTTCGCCGTATATGACGGTTTACTGCAACGGAGTTATTTAACTATGTCTTCCAAATACAAACGTGCCTGTGTAACCGGCGGCGCCGGTTTTATCGGTTCCAAACTTGTGCGCGCTTTACTGGCGCGCGGTCTTTCCGTGGTCGTGCTGGACAACCTGAGCGTCGGTAAGGCTGAAAACGTGCCGGATGAAGCCGAACTGATTGTCGGTGACATCCTCGACCAGGAAAAAGCACTGCAAGCCGTCCGGGGCTGTGATGTCGTATTTCACATGGCCGCCCGGGTGGCGATTCGCTCCTCTTATGAATTTGCGGTTGAAGACACCATCACCAACGTGGGCGGCACGGCCAGTATCGTGCGCGCCGGTCAGCGCGCGGAAACCGTCCGTCGGCTGATCTTCGCGTCATCCATGGCGATTTATGCCGACGCGGATGCCCCCACCCTCATTGATGAAAACCACCCGGCCATCCCGATATCGCCTTACGGCATCTCCAAACTGGCCGGCGAACGCCTGGTGCAAACCATGTGCGCCAACACCGGTATTCAAAACGCGGTCCTGCGGCTATTTAACACCTATGGCCCCGGCCAGGTGTTCAGCCCCTACGTCGGCGTGGTCACCATTTTCACCAACAAACTTTTAAAGCGTGAGCAACCGCAGATCTACGGGGACGGTAGACAATGCCGTGATTTTGTGCATGTCGACGATGTCGTCGCCGGGTTTGTGGCCGCCATGGACAGCGACGTGACCGGGGAGATCTTCAACATTGGCACCGGCACGGCAACCACCGTCAATCAAGTGTATGACTACATCCGCAAAAACCTGCAAAACACTGTCGCCGCCGCGCATGTTCCGGCCGTGGACGGTGAATTGCGCTATTCAATTGCAGATATCTCCCGCGCCCGCCAAATGATCGGTTATACCCCCAGGCACCGCTTTGAGCAGTCGATTGCCGAGGTGGTTGCGGAAATTGCGGACGCTTGAATCATGACAACATCCACCCAAAACGCTAAAGGACTCTCCGGTTCGGCGCATCGACTGCTTCGCAAAGTCCCGCAGTTCACGCGGTTGCGCCGTCACGCCTGGTCATTGGTCAAACATTCCAACGTAAAGCGGATCGCCAACCTGGTGCGGGTTGAGCTTGAATACCGCTTGCACAAAACCCGTATAAAGGGACGGCCCTACATTTTAATTGTCGATCCGACCACCATCTGCAATTTAAAATGCCCCCTCTGTCCCACGGGCACGAAGACATTGAATCGCAAGCCGCAAATGATGGCCTGGGACACCTATACCCGCACCCTCGATTTATTGGCGCCCCATGCCTACGAGATCAATCTTCACAACTGGGGCGAATCGTTGCTGCATCCCCGCATTTTCGACATGATCCACTACGCGCGCCGAAAAAACCTGGCCACGAACATGAGCACGAATTTCAACCGGGTCCAGCCGGAAGACATTGATCAAATCGTTGCCAGCGGCCTTGAGTACCTTATTCTTTCCATCGACGGCGTCAGCCCGGAAACCTACCGCCGTTACCGGCGCGGAGGCGACCTGGAACAGGTATTGGAAAACGTGCGCAGGCTCGTTGCAACTAAAGCGTCAAAGAAAAGCCAAACCCCGTATATTGAGTGGCAGTTCATTGTGTTTCGCCACAATCAACACGAAATAGAGGCTGCCCGCCGCATGGCGTCGGACCTGGGCGTGGACCGGTTCCGGCTCATCCCGCCCGGCTTGCCGTTTGAAGACCAAAACGCGGAGAACTTAAAAAAGAAATGGTTCATCCCCAGCCTGTCCGAGGCCACGGGGGGCGAAATTGAAGACCTGAGGGCGGATCAGATCAGCTCCGGATGCTTCTACCTGTATCGATCGGTTACCGTAAACCCGGACGGCAGGATTGCCCCGTGTTGCATCGTTTACGGCGCGCAAAACGACTTCGGCGACCTCACAAAATCTTCTTTTACTTCGATCTGGAACAATCCGCTATACACGTCCGCACGCGCGCAGTTCAAAACAAACGGCAAGGTCACGGTCCCGACCGTGTGCGACCGGTGTTCCTGGTTTAAGAAGAAGACAAATGCATCGATTTGAATATTCAAAAAATCTGGACGCCGGGGTCCAGAATCTAAACGGCAAGAGACCTTATCATCAAAAACCCAATGTCATTAACTTAAACAATCCGATGAGTCGAAGAACAACATTTAGGCATTTTTGCGATATCTCCTGGATTCCCGCCTGCGCGGAAACGACGACGCAGGTTTTGCCCCGTCGTATTTAGACGTCATTCCCGCGCAGGCGGGAATCCAGGAAATGTCCCTAAATGCGCACATTGCTCGTTCCGGCGGCCCGCCGCAACGTAAGGGC
>JANQIE010000266.1 GCA_028282295.1 Desulfobacterales bacterium
GAGATGCCGAAGGTCGAGATGCCGAAGGTCGAGATGCCGAAGGTCGAGATGCCGAAGGTCGAGATGCCGAAGGTCGAGATGCCGAAGGTAGAAATGCCAAAGGTGGAAATGCCGAAGGTAGAAATGCTGAAGGCTGAGATGCCGAAGGTGGAAATGCCGAAGGTGGAAATGCCAAAAGTCGAGATGCCGAAGGTGGAGATACCACAGGCGGCGCTGCTGCAGGCGCCCCCGAAACCAAAACTGCCGCAGGCGCTTGCACAGCAGGTTCCGCAGCAGCAGCAAATACCCAACAATCCGCAAACAGACCCTAAAATCGGTGATACCCCCAGCGATAACACCGCAATCGCCACCGCGATCAGCGGCATGGCAAATAACATTATCCCCCGCAAGACGATACAACCCAGCAGTTCAACCAAAACCAAAAGTGCCGAAAGCACGCCGACAGTTGCACCGGGAAGTTCCAAAGGCCATTCGTCAAAAAAATCGCATTCACTTGGCGTTAGCGCCGGTAGTGCAGAAAACTACTCATTGGCATCCGGAAAAGACGGTAATTCCCCCGCTTTTGCATCTTCATCCGGCGGCGACAACGCATCTGTTTCGATTTCAAATTCTGCCAGCGAAAGCCAAATCCCGGCTGAAACCCTACCGGATGGAACAGGCAACGACACCGCCGCCACGGCGCTCGGCACGACCACCAGCGATCAAGCCGGAGTGAAACAATCTTATGTCGATAAAACCAGGAAGACGAGGTCTTCATCATTATTGACCAAGTCTTCGCTGCTGACGAAGTCTTCGCCATTGACCAGGTCTTCGTCACTATTACAAAAACATTTGGATCCCCAGTCCAAATAAAATTGACAACGCGATCAGGCGCCGGTTGCCGCAAGTCGGGCAACCGTCGTTTTTTTTTGCTTGCCGGCGGTCACTCGCCAACGCTCGACCAAGGCGTAGCTGTTCACGGGGTAATGCTGACTATTTTTTGTTTCACGCAGGGGCGCAGCGCAGAGGCGAAGGCCGCAGAGGGGGTTAAAAATAAACCCTCTGCGTGCTCTGCGCCTGTTACGCGAAACCTTGCTGTTCTTTGGCGCTAGGTTTTGCATTCTGTGGACAAGCACAGAAGACACAGGAAGCGGTCGTACTGCTACCCTGTAAACCGATACCTATTTTTTATTTCGCGTAGAGTTCGCCAAGGGGGCAAAGATAAACCCCATCGGCGTGCGCTGCGTCTCGGCGTGAAATGTTTCGATTCTTTAATGTCCGGCTTTTCATTTTGTGCATAAGGGCTTGTCGCACAAAAAAAGACCGTAAAAACAAAACGTTTTTACGGTCTTTAAACGGAGGTTAAGGGCTCGCGTAAAAACAATTTCACATTTTAGGCGCGAGCCCTAAGGAAACGAATAAGAAGGAGGCTTATTCTTCCTTGGGTTTGAGGTGTTCGGGCACCTCGATCATGCTGATTAAAAGCGGTTTTAAAAAGGACCAGCGAATGCCGACCCGATAGACTTCTTCCAGATCGCGGATGGCGTCCCAACAGTTGTGGCAGGGGGCCACCACCAGATTGCTGCCGGTGGCCAGAATCTGGTCGCGTTTGACCTTCAGACCGTTGTTGCGCTCCTTGCGGTAGCGGCCCAGACCATTCATTCCGCCGCCGCCGCCGCAACAGAAGTTATGTTCCTTGCAGGGCGACATCTCGCGAAAGTCCTCGGCAATATAACTCATGATGGTCCGGGCGGCGTCCTTCAGGCCGGCATTGCGGATGTAGTTGCACGAGTCTTGGTAGGTGACCGGCTCCTTGATCTTTTTGGCCGGATCGATTTTCAATTTGCCTGATTTGAGGGCCTCGGCCACCCACTCGACATAATGAAAACTGGGAATCGGGGTTTGACCGTTGGGCAGACCGGCCCAGTACGGCCCCTCAATTACCGTGGCGCGATAGGCATGGCCGCACTCGGTCACCACCATCCGCTTGGCTTGCAAGCGTTTCATGGCATCGTAAACCGATTCCACTTGCAATTTGCAGGCTTCCCAGTCGCCGGCAAACATGGCCAGACTGGTCTCCTCCCATCCTTCGCTGGGCACGGTCCAGTTTTCACCGGCCACATGAAACAAAATCGCGGCCTCAGCCAGATCCTCGGGATAATGCTTGGGTTCGCGGGCATTGACGGTGTACATGATGTCGGCGCCCGCCACGTCCACCGGAATGGTCAGGCCGGGCCAATCGTCTTCATATTCCTCGGCCATCCACTCGCAGGTGTCGACCCAGTCTTCGGTGGTAATATCCATCTGGGCGCGGTAGATGCGATGCATGCCGGCGCCGATTTTCAGCTCCCACGGGATAAAGCCCTGGGAATGGCACAACCCGCGCAGGTAACTGAACATGACCCCCATATCGATGCCGAACGGACAGTACATGCCGCACCGGTTGCAGCAGGTGCATTTGCCCCAGGCCACGTCCATGACTTTTTGCATGAAGGCGTTGTCGACCTGCCCTTTGCGACGGACGAGCTCGCCCAGGGTCGATTGAATCTTGTAGGACGGGACCTGCTTCGGGTCTTTTTTGTTGGCCAAGTAGAAAAAGCAGCTATCGGCGCACATGCCGCAATGGGCGCAAATCTCCAGCCAGGTTTTCAACCTGGATTTCAGGGTTTTCTGGATGGTGGCCCACAGCGCCTTGGTGTCGACGTTAAGGTGGTTCATCTCTTCGTAGTACTGTTTACCACTTTTGTCGGCCAGCAGCGCGTGCAACTGCTCCTCGGTATTAACCGGCGTTCGGTTACAAAGTTTTCCTTCAGGCATTGTCTCGCTGTTCCTATGGAAAGTTAAAAGTTAAAACGCAAAAACCATACTACCAGGCCATTCCCTTGCCTTTCATGCCGCCGCGTTTGATTCCGTAATCCATCCCCAATTGAATGCGGGACAAAAAGAAGCCGATGAAATGACTGAGTTTGGTGAGCGGTATGGCCACCAGGAAAACTTCACCGGAAATGATATGGGCGATCAGCCAGAACTGATAATTCAGTACCTGATGAAAGGCCATGAACCCGGTAATAAACGGTGCCGCCGCAATCAACAGCAGCAGGTAGTCGTAGGCCGTGGTAATGATCCGGTGTTGCGGATAGGCGATTCTGCGCAACAGCAAAAAGAAAGCGGAAATGATCACCATGAGGGTCAGGGCGTCGGCCAAGCCTTCGGGCAATGTCGGCAGGCTGATGCCGAAGCGCTCATTCAGGATGATGTTGTGCGCCTTGAGAAAAACCGGTGTGAAGAGCAAACCGATGTGAAAGGCGAACACCAACAGGGTGGTGCCGGGATAAAAGCGCCAACTGCGGGTGCCGAACGGCAGCAACCAGAAGATGACCGACCGCAACGCCCCTTTGATGCCGTATGACAAGTGCGGTTTATACGCCACACGATCCAACTGCCAGCTCAGTCCTCTGAAATACCAGATAGTGCGCCAGATAATGCCTATGAAAAATATAACAAACGTCAGTATTAACATAGGACCGGTTAAAAATTCGTACATGGTTCACTCCCAATCGTGGTAAGACCAATTTTTAAACATGCCCACCGTCATCTTGACGGTGTTCAGTCATCATCGTTGCCGGCGAGAAATTTCCAGAAAAAGGCGATCGAAACCAGAATCCCCACCATCAACACATACGTGACGCCTTTGGTGTGGGTGTAAAAATCCTGCAGGGTATAAAAAAGGTTTTCCATGGTTAACGACTCCTCGAAGACTAGTGGCTGTCCTGGTAATCCGGGTGCTCGTAAAAGATCGGCATCCGGGTCACGATCCAGCGGAAGATCAACACACCCACCGTGACGATGAAAACCGATATCGCGATCTCCATCCAGTGCGGGAAGTAGCGATCACTGGCGGGCAGGTGGTAGTTGAACGCGATCATGGAAACGTTGAAGCGATTCACGATCACGCCCAGAACCGTCCAGGCCGCGGTCCATTTGATCAGGGGGATGTTTTTATCCCGGCGGCCGACGGCATACAGAATCGACGGCAGCATGACAAACCCGATCATTTCCACCAGGAACCAGGCCCCGTAGCCGGTGCCCAGGTAGTGCCAGTTGTTGTCGGCCGAGATCCCGACCACTTTGATGAAGAAATAGCCGGCCAGCACCAAAGACGCGGCCTTGGCAAAGCCGAGCACCACGCCGTCGCGTTCTTCAAGATGGACAGCATCCATTTTATCGTGGAAGGCGCGGTGGCTCAGGGTGCCCTCGAAAATCACCATGGACAGCCCGGCAATGATGCTCGACACAAAGAAGTAAACCGGCAGATAACCCGAATACCACAAGGGATGCAGCTTGGAAGGGGCGATCAAAAACAGCGCGCCCAATGAGGACTGATGCAGCGTCGACAGAATCACACCGAAGATCGTCAGCACCATGGTCATTTTTACTGCCAGGGCCCGGGCCTTTTTCCACCCCAGCCACTCAAAGGCCACCGGGGTGCACTCCAGAAAGAGAACGGTCAGGTAAAGGGCCACGCACGCGCCTACTTCAAAAAGCAGCGACGTGGTGCCTTGCTGCATGATAAACGGATACGGCAGACGCCAGGGACGGCCCACATCGTAGTGCAGGGCCACCACCACCAGGGCGTATCCCAGAAATCCGGTCAGTACGGCCGGGCGCACGGCGGAATGAAATCGCTTCATGCCGAAAATGTAACAGGCGGCACTGGTCACGTAGCCCCCGGCCGCCAGGGCCACACCGACCAACAGGTCAAAGCCGATCCACAGGCCCCAGGGATTGTAGTCATCTAAATTGGTTGTCGCCGCCAACCCGCCGGTGAACCGCAAGACGGTCAAAATCAGACCGACGACCACGATTATGCCGGCCACGATATTAAACGGGGTTAACAGCGGGCGTCCGTTGGTTGCTGCGTGATCGGACATCAGGACTCCTCCTCACTCGGTGTCGCACCGGAATCCCCGGATGCGGGGTCATCGGATGCTGAACTGTCTGCTTCGGCCTTTTGCGCCGCTTCTTCCTGTTTTCTGGCGGCCTCTTCCAAGGCGGCCGCGACCGCTTTTTCCACCGCCGCGTCCTTGTCTTTTTCAGCCTGGGCCAGGGCTTCGGTCAGTTTGGCATCGGCCTGGGACTGCGTCTGCTCTTTGGCCGTCTCGACCGCTGCGGCCTTTTCCTGCTGTTCAATTTTGTCCTTGCGTTTGGAAATGGCATACACCCCGGTCAGCAACACCGGCCACAAGCCCACGACCATCGGCACCGCGCCCAAGGCACCGGCCGTCAGGCTGGGCGCCGGCGTTACACCGAGGTCCTCGCGCATCCCCACCTGCTTAAAGGGCACACCGGACAGATACAGCCAACTGGTCCCGCCCATTTCCTTTTCGCCGTAGACATGATCGACATAGCGATCCGGATACTTGCGGATCCGTTCGTGGGCGATCTTGAGCAGGTCATCGCGTTTACCGAAAGTCAATGCCTCCATGGGGCAGGTGTCGACGCAACCGGGCAAAAGCCCCTTGCTCACCCGCGGGTAGCACATGGTGCATTTGGTGATTTCCGGATCAAGGGCCGCATCATATTCATAGGCCGGAATCTCAAAGGGACAGGCCACCATGCAGTAGCGGCACCCCACACAAACCGAGGCGTCGTAGGTCACGGCCCCGGTTTCGGTCTTGGTGAAGGCCCGTACGAAGCAGGCCGACGCGCAGGCCGGTTCCAGGCAGTGATTGCACTGAATTTTGCGGAAAACCGGTTTATCCCCGGTGGCCGGGGTGTAGCGATTGATAACGGTGTAGGTTTTGGCGTCGGTGCGACGCGTGGTGTCCAGCACCTTCAGATCGTCGAACGGTTTTTCCGGTGGGGGCAACTGGTTGACCTGATTGCAACCTGCTTCGCATTGGCGGCAACCGATACACAGGGTGCTGTCGTACAACACCCCCATGCTTTCCGGGTGCCCCGTGAAATGCTTGTTGCCGGCCGCTTTGGCCGAGCGCCCCACCAGGCTTCCGGCACCGGCGACTCCCATCCATCCTAAAAATTTGCGGCGCGAAATGGACATGTGAATTTCCTTTAAACGGCAATTAATATTTACATTATGTGTCGCTATCTCTTTTTGTGGCAACCGGCGCAATCAAGGGCCGCCGGTTTGGCCAGTTGCATCTGCTCGTGACAGCCCATGCACTGGCGGTGATAGGCCGCCATCAAACCGGGCTTGAAAGGGTCCTTGGCATTGAACGGCGCACCGTGGCAGCTACCGCACTTGGGCGGTTTGGTTGAAACCGGGCTGTTGTGGTGACACCCTTGGCACAATGTTCCGGGTTGGCCGTGAAAGAACGCGGCCAGCCGGTTTCCTTGCAGGCTTTTTTCCAGGCTGCGGACAATCTTGCGATGCGGCAACACGGCCGGGCCGTACTTTTTGCTCAGTGCTTTTATGGTTACGGTTTCCGGAATATCGGCATCGGCAATGACCGCATCGTTGCCTTGGCGGGCACTCGCCAACAGCTTCGCGGCCTGGGCGGCGTTCACGGGGTCCGACGTGCCCTGAGCGGCCGGCAGTGCCATGTGACACTTCAGGCAGGCCGCCTCCTCGGGTTGGTCCGCCTTGGTGATAAAAGCATGACAGCCGGCGCAGTTTTTATCCTGCTGTTTGGCGCTGTGGCAGCCCAGGCAGCTTTGATCCGCCGTCACCTGGTGCATGGCCTGCTGGAGTTTAACGCCCTTGCCTTCCTTGGCGCCGGCCATGGTGTGACAGGTGTTGCAGGCGGTCATGGCGGCATGGTGGCAGGTGCGGCAGTCGGCGTTGCCGGCTTCATGAACCTTATGATCAAACGGGACCCGCTTCATTTCGGGTTTCAGGTAGGCGTCGAGATTGGCATACCGGTTCTGCCGGTCTTTTTGCACGAAGACCGTATCCGGCTGCTTGCGCTGCATGCGCGGCACATCGGCCACGACCTCAATCAACTGTTGCTGTTCGGCGTCATGGCAGCCGGCACACAGAACCGGTCCGGCATTTTTGCTTTGGGCAACGGCATCACGATGGCAGGCCACGCAGGATTGATGCGCGGCATCGCGCAGGGCGATGCGGTTGTCTTCGGCTGTATCCTTGTGGCAGTAGCGGCAGGTACCTTCCTGGTCCTTTATGTAAATGAGTTTTTTCTGCACCTGATCATATTCATGATGGCAGCGTTCGCATTTGTTGTCCTGGGATTTGGAATGACGATAGTGCAGCGATTTGTCCATGCCGATCGGCTGCCAGGAGGAGGCCACGTCCGGTTGGGCTTTGTGGCAGGCACCACATTCTTCCACCGGACCGGTTTTTTCATTTCTGGCCGCCATCTTTTTGTGACAGGCGAGACAGTTGGTGTGATAAAGATCCATCAACTCGTTTTTGGTGCCGTCGGTCAGGCGCTGGTACTTGATCGACAGTTTATCTTTGTCAGACAGATGACAGGCGGTGCAGTCCTGATTTTGTCTGGCCAGCGTTTCGCTGTGCCGGTCATGCATGAAAACGACCGCCGGCCGCTCCAGCGGGCCGAACTGTTTCATGGTGTCGATGGTGATCAGATCCGCCCGTTTTTCCACATCGGTTTGCGGTGCCGCGGCCGCCCAGCCCAAATGAACCGCGACCAACCCCAGGAACCCGACAACCGCCACGGCAGTGAGGCGGCGCACACGTGCAACCTGTCTTTTCATACCTGCATCCTTAACTGTGATTTTTCGAAATTTGAAACTGGAAACTCGAAACTTGGCCAAGGAATTTTGACGATTTTGAAACGGCGCCGGAAAACTGTCGGCCCAATTTCAAGTTTCAAATTTCCAACTTAGAGATACTCGTCCACTTCCGGAGCGGCGTCCAGAATATCCTGAAAGGACGTTTCGTCATAAACCTGGAAGATAGCCGCCTTAACCTTGCTCCACATGGGAAAAAAAGCGCACCCGCCTTTAAATGGACAATTGGACTCGGGAACCAGGGCGGTGCACTCCACCTGCTCTTCTTCACGCTGCATGTAACGCATCAGATCCCCCACCGTCAGTTCCCCGGGCTCGGGCAGCAATTCATACCCGCCATAATATCCCCGCTTGGAACGTACAAAACCACTGCCCTTCAACTGTCCCAGAATGACCTCCAGAAACCGTGTGGGAATTGCCTGGGCTTTGGCGATATCCGAGATTTTGATCGGACCGTCGCCTTTGCGCTTGGCCAATTCGTAAAGCGCGCGCAAAGCATATTGGTTTCTTTTGGTTATCAGCATGTAGCTACTTTCTCGACTTTTTTGGTGGGATTCATTCCCGACTACCATAATCGGGAAGATTCCCGATGTATATAATCGGGAAAGAGGGGCATGTCAATTGTAAATTTACAATGAATGATATTTTTTATTTGGAGCTTGGCTCTAAACCACAAACCCCTTTAACCGCTTGCAATCAGGTTCAAAATTTACCGGACAAATTACCGGCAACTTCACACCCGATGCCTTTGCCACAGCGCACCGCAACGATTTGCACAAAGCAAAACATCTTGTCTTATCGATTATTTAATGCTATCGGGGTACGGATTTTATCGTTTTTGATGACCTCATTCATATACCCGGTTTGCCGGGATGGGCGTACAGACCGCAACTACAGTATCAGATACAAAAGGAGGATCTTTTCATGGGGCAGGATAACAGGCTGATGCCGCTGGTCATGGTTGTCGTTTTAGGAGTCGCTTTGCAGGTTGCCGGTATCGGCATCGAGTGCTGGAATCAGGAGCGGCCTTACAATGTGGCGATTCGTTTCGCCAAAAGTTATTTCAAACTGGACAGTGGCATGGAAGCGTTGATCTGTGAAAATCGCCGCATCGCGGACGATCGATCCGTCGTCAAAACCTACGTCGATACCGCTGCCGACCGGGCCAAACAACGCGGTTTCGATATCAGTTACTTAAAAAGCCAACTGTACCATGTTGAAACAAACACCACCTTTAACAGCGCTGCTGAGGCCGAAGTCCATTTAACCGCCAAACGGCGCAACGCCATCAATCCGGTGTTCTACTGGGTTGCCAAAATACCGTTCTTCAACCTGACCAGGGAATACAGCGTCGATACCCGGCTCAAGGTCGTGAAAGAAAACGGTCAATGGAAGGTTTGCGGCGACCTGTTCGATCTGCCCGGCGCGGTTTGACGCAATCGATCCGCTATCAGCCGGGGCGACAGCAAATGCGGTTACCCTGCGGGCCCGGTTCCAATTTGCCCTGACAGCGGCGATCTGATAGACTGTTATTCAAACCGCCGGAACGCTTCAATTTAAAGGCGGTCGTCTGTTACCACGATTCACAACACGCCGTCGACGCGGATCATTTCACATCAACCGCCAAGACCGCCCTGTTTCAAGACGCCCATGGAATCAGTCTATCACCGATTACGAACGCACGCCCGTCATTTGGTGGCCCGCGCCGTGCAACCCCGCTTTTACACCGACTACGCCCGGGCAGTGGCGTCCTCGCAACAGTTTCTGGAATCCGACCCCACCATCACGGACCTGTGCCGTTACATCCACGACCGGATCACCGACGATTTTGGTCACGGCCCCAAACACGCGCTCAAGGTCACCTTGGATGCCGGCGCGCTGATGATCATTGAAGGCCGGCGCGCAGCCTACGCCCCTGATGTGGCCGAACGCCGCTTGCGGCTGGTTCAATGCGCCGGCTTGCTGCACGACGTGGCGCGCAAACACCGTGACCATGCCCGCAAAAGCGCCTCCCTGGCAGCCGGTTTACTGCAACAGTATCCCTTCGCCCCGGACGAAATTCATGATGTCTGCCGGGCCATTCGCAACCACGAAGCCTTCAAAAAAACCGAAACCGCCCCGTCACCCGAAGGACAGCTTTTGTCCCACTGCCTTTACGATGCGGATAAATTCCGCTGGGGGCCGGATAATTTTACCGATACCGTATGGGCCATGGTCACCTACCACCAGACCCCCCTGCCCCAGTTTTTCAGACTCTATCCACGCGGCATGGAAAGCCTGGAGCGGATCAAGGGGACTTTCCGCACGCACACCGGCCGCCGGTACGGCCCGCAATTTATCGACATCAGCCTGACCGTCGGCAGGCAATTGCACCAGCTCATCGAAACCGAGTTTACCGAATTGCTCTAATCGGCAACGCACCCATCAAACAAAATTCCGGTCATACCTGGCGGTAAATGTTGGCATGTCAAACCGATGCTCCTGGGTGCCGTAGCATTCCACGGCAAAGGACGCACACACGGCGCCCCACTGGGCCGCATCGGCAAGATCCCTGCCCAGCACCAGCCCCTTGAGCAAACCCGACCGATAGGCATCACCGGCGCCGGTGGGATCGATCACCCGATCGGCCTTGGCGGCAGCGATCTCCGTGGTTGCCTCAGGGGTGATGACCAGCGAGCCGTTCTCCCCCAAAGTGGTGATTACGGCGTCGGCCCGCTCCAGGATATCCCCGGTGTCCCAGTTCGTGGCTTTTTTGATCATTTCGAGTTCATAGTCGTTGGAAATCACCAATTGCGCCCCATTGATAATCTCCTGGATCCGCTCACCGCCCAGGGCCGGAATCTGCTGCCCCGGATCAAAGATATACGGAACCTTGCGTTCTTTATAACTGCGGGAATAGCGAAGCATGTCGTCGGTGTTGCCCGGTGAGATGATGGCGACCTTGTCCCCGGCCGGTAACCCGTCAAAGTCAAACTCGGAGGTGTGGTTCATGGCACCGGGATTGAAGCCGGTGATCTGATTATCGGCCATATCGGTGGTGATATAGGCGCCGGCGGTGAATTCATCTTCGATGCAACGGATACCGGTCAGATCCAAGCCGATCTGTTCAAGCCATTTTTGATACCGGTCGAAATCCTTGCCGCAGGTCGCCAGAATCAACGGCTTTTCTTCCAACAACGCCAGGGAATAAGCGATATTGCCCGCCGTGCCGCCGAATTTCTCGCTCAATCCGTTAACAACAAAGCAGACGTTGAGAATGTGGATTTTTTCGGGCAGGATATGATCGCCGAACTTACCCGGAAAATCCATGATACGATCATAAGCCAATGAACCGGAAACCAATATTTGCATGGGCTGCTCCTTGATTCTCGAACGTTACGTTTATGCATAGGGTGATGTAATCGTCAGGCGCCTAACTTGTGCCCATCCGGAAATAGTAGATTTTGGTTCCCGGCAAGGCCCGAGCATTTTTAAAACCGCAGGCATAGCCGGGCTATGTCGAGGATTTTAAAAATGTGAGAACGCCGCCGGGGGCCAAAAGATGCTATTTCCAGATGGGCACTAACTTAGTCCGTGCCGTTGAACGTGTCAATCGCTTTGCCGCGTGCCGAGTTATCCCCCCCCCCTTGACGCCTGTGGCCAAACCGCCTAAAGTCGCAAACTGCCATGCCTGACCAACCTGCCGCCATACAAAAGATAAAAATCGGGGTACGTGAACTGATCGAATTCGTCCTGCGTTCGGGCGACCTGAATCTGGAGTTCACGGCCGCGGGCAGAAGTGTCGAAGCCATCTTCGCCCACCAGCACGTGCAGCGGCGCCGACCGGCTGCATATATGCCGGAAGTGACCGTCAACCATACCATTGAGACCGAACATTTGGTCCTGGAGGTCGGGGGACGCATCGATGGGGTCTGGCCCCGTACCGATGCTGCGGGCCGGACCGAAACGATCATCGACGAAATCAAAACCTCGGTGTTGGCGCTCAAGGAGTTCAGGGCCGACACCTTTCTCGAGCGCCCGCGTCCCCTGCACTGGGGCCAGGTCAAATGCTACGGCTACCTTTACGCCGCCCGGCATCAATTGAAACACGTCACCCTGCAACTGACGTACTATCATCTGGACAGCGGTAAGCTGCGCGAACTGCGGCAACCGGTTACGTTTGAGGAACTCGAAGCGTTTTTCAATGACTGCATCCAACGCTACCTGGCCTGGGCGGAAACCATCGCCCAGTGGCGAGTGGACCGCAACCACGCCATTGCCGGACTTGCCTTTCCGTTTGCGCACTATCGCCCCGGTCAACGCGAGCTGGCCGTGGCGGTTTACCGCTGCATTCGGGACCGCGGCCAGTTGACCGCCCAGGCCGCCACCGGTATCGGCAAGACCGCGGCCGTGCTGTTTCCGGCAATCAAGGCCCTGTGGGAAGGCCATTGCACCAAAATCTTCTACCTCACGGCCCGCACCACCGGACGCACGGTGGCGGAAAAGGCCCTGGACGACATGCACCATCGCGGCTTGCGCCTGAAAGCCGTCACCCTGACCGCCAAAGACAAAATCTGTTTTGACCCCCAAAAAGCCTGCACCCCGCAAGAGTGCCAATACGCCAAAGGCCATTTCGACCGGCTCAACCCGGCGCTGTTCGAAGCCTTTGAGCAGGACGCACTGACCCGGTCGGCGATCACCGCGCTGGCAACCAAACATTGTCTGTGCCCCTTTGAATTCTCCCTGGAACTTTGCAATTGGGCGGATACGGTGATTTGCGACTACAACTACGCCTTTGATCCGCAAGCCTATCTGCGACGTTTTTTTCTGGAAGACAATGCCTTTGCACTGCTGGTCGACGAAGCCCACAACCTCGTCGACCGGTCGCGGGAAATGTTTTCAGCCCAGTTATCCAAACAGGCGTTTATCGATTTACGCCGCCGTTTGAAGAAAAGACTCCCCAAACTACACCGCCAACTCGGACGCATCAACACCCAGTTGCTGGCCCTGCGCAAAACATGTGGGGGCGACGATGCCCATCAAATTACTTCGGATTTACCCGACAAACTTTTGGCCGCCCTGAAACGTTTTCTACGCCTGGCCGAGCAATGGCTCAAACGCAACCTGAAAACCGCTTTTCGCGAAGATCTGCTGAACCTGTTTTTTGAAGTCAATGCCTTTATGCGGGTGACCGAAATCCTCGACAGTACATACACAGTAATCCATCAGCGGGCGAAAAATGAGTTGACGATCAAACTCTTCTGCCTGGATCCATCGGTGCAATTGGGAGCAGCCACAAAACGCTGCCGGGCCGCCATTTTCTTCTCGGCCACCATGACCCCGGCCGTCTATTTCACACGGGTGTTCGGGTGTCGCCCGGACACCGCGCACCTGGTCATTCCGTCGCCGTTCCCAACCCGCAATTTCAACCTGTCGGCGGCCCATCGCATCTCTACCCTTTATAAACAACGCGCGCATACCAAAGCACAAATCGCTCAATATCTGCACACCCTGACGGCGGCCCAGCCGGGCAACTACCTGTTTTTCTTCCCTTCCTACGCCTACCTGGTTATGGTTCACGAAGAATTCACCCAAATCGCCTTTGACGGCGACATCATCCTGCAAACACCCGCGTTGGACGAAGCGGCACGCGATGAGTTCCTGGCGCACTTTGCATGTGACCGGAAGCAAAGCCTGGCCGGCTTTGCCGTGATGGGCGGCATCTTCGGCGAAGGGATAGACCTGGTGGGCAAACGGCTCGCCGGCGCCGCCATCGTGGGGGTCGGTCTGCCGGGCATTTGCGTGGAGCGGGACCTGATCCGGGATTTTTTCAACACCCATGAAGATAGCGGTTTCGAATACGCCTATCTCTACCCGGGACTCAATCGGGTATTGCAAGCCGCCGGCCGGGTAATCCGCACCGACGACGACATCGGCGTGGTCCTGCTCATCGACCAGCGCTACCGCACCCACCGCTACCGGTCCCTGATGCCCGGCCACTGGCAGCCAAACTTTGTCAACGACACGGATCAATTGCGAAACCAATTGACACAATTCTGGACCGACGCCCGGTGACAAGAATTTGAATTTGCGACCCAGGGCGGGAAACGCAATCCGGTGGACACGGCCCGCAAACCCACCCGGCGGCGATAGAAGATAAAAAAAACCAAGCCTTTCGACAAGCTAGTGTCCATCCGGAAATAGTAAATTTTGGTCCAGGCCAAGGCTGCAACGAATTTGAAACCGCAGGCGTAGCAAGGCTACGTCGAGGATTTCAGATTCGTGAGAACGCCGGCATGGGCCAAAAGATGCTATTTCCGGATGGACACAGGCTAACTGCATTTGGAACTCATTCAGTTGGTGGGCACGGCCCACCCTACCCGCAATTGCCGCCGGGTAGGGGCGTAGGGTGGGCCGCGCCCACCAGATTGAGCTGTCTTTACCAAATTTGCCCTTCAAATTTCCAAATGCGATTGCCGTCGACAGCCAGACCGCCATTGTCACCGGCCCGGCTGCCGAAGAGATCCACACCGACGCCCACGGAACGAACCGGTGGCGCTGACCCATTTGACTCCCGCAAGACATTTACGATTTAGTTGCCCGGCACCCGGCCTTTGTGCTACACTAAACGCTTCACCAAAATCGAAATTTTGACCATGGACCTGAACACCGATTTCATCGAACCGGACGCACGCACCGTCATCCTGGTATGGCACGCCGGCGTTGTTTTGCCCGATCCGTCCGACACCGGGATCATGCAAACCGTCATCACCATCGCATCCGAGGAGTAAATGAGATCGCGGTATTCCAGGTATTTTTTAAGCCACGTGCTTTGGCTCAAAGACCCGCTGAACACCTAAATAGTGCCTGAACGAAACCCCCTGTTTTTACTGGCCCGGGGCTATCAATGAAGGGCTTTCATTAATTGGTTGGTATTTATGTCGTAGCCAAGAAAACTATTTAACTTCTCGACACTACAATGATCTACTTTAAAAACAGGTCACCTGCTTGTCTTGCGACTTTTTTTTAAAATTAACCGCGCTATGCGGCTAAGCGG
>JANQIE010000286.1 GCA_028282295.1 Desulfobacterales bacterium
GTTCTCGCATTTTTAAAATCCTCGACATAGCCCGCTATGCCTGCGGTTTTAAAAATGCTCGGGCCTTGCCGGGAACCAAAATCTACTATTTCCGGATGGACACGAGCTAGCGGCTTTTTTTCTGCTCCAACCGTGCCACGGCTTCGATGTGGTAGGTGTGCGGGAACATGTCCACCGGTTGTACTTCGCACACGGCGTAGTGTTCTTTCAAGGCGATCAGATCTCTGGCCATGGTGGCCGGATTGCAGGAGACATACACTATTCGGGGGGGCGCCAGGGCCACGACCTGTTTCACGACGTCTTTGTGCATGCCGGCCCGGGGCGGGTCGATGATCATCACATCGGGCCGGGTGTCGATTTGAACCAGTTGCCGGCGAATATCGCCCAACACGAAGCGGCAGTTGGTGACCCGGTTGCGTTCACAGTTTTGGATGGCGTCGGTCACGGCACTTTCAACGATCTCCATGCCGGTTACGTGACGGGCGTCGGCGGCCAGGAAGATGGCAATGGTCCCGGTGCCGCAATACAGGTCCAGGACGGATTGTGAACCGGTGAGTCCGGCATAGGCGCGCACGGTTTCGTAAAGCCGGGCGGCACTGCGGGTGTTGGTCTGGAAAAAGGAATTGGCCGAGATTTCGAATTCATACGAACCGATCCGGTCGCTGATGGCTGTTTCACCGGTCAAATGCCGTTCGTACTCGCCGACGGCCACGCCGGCCTTGCGGGCCGTGATATTGTTGACCACGGCAACGACCTGCGGATGGGCCGCCATCAGACGTTCGGCCAGCGGTTGCAGCGTTTCGGGCGCTTCGGCGGCGCTAATGAGATTGACCATCCATTGATCGCGGGCCACACTGTGCCGCAGCATCAAAAACCGCCAAAAGCCTTGATGTGACTTCAGTCCGTACGGCGGCAGACTCGATTGTCTGGCATAGTCACGCACGTCGGCCACCAGTTGGTTGCCCAGCTCGGGGTGCAGGTAACAGACCTGTGTGTCGAGGATTTTGTCGAAGGTTCCCGGCACATGCAGGCCCAGCGCAAACTCGCGTGTGATCGCCGGATCGCCCAGTTCCGACGGCAACAGCCAGCGACGGTCGGAAAAGGAAAACTCCATTTTGTTGCGGTAACCAAAACGCAATTCGGAGGGGATTGGATCATGCACGGGCACATTGTTCAGCATGGCGATATGTTCCAATGCTTCGACAACATGCTGTTTTTTGTATTCGAGCTGTTTGGGGTAGCTTAGAAACTGCCATTTGCAGCCGCCGCACAGGCCGCTGTAAGGGCAGGGCGCATCCACCCGGTGGGGTGACGGCGCCAGCAGTTCCAGAACACGGGCCTCGGCATAGTTTCTTTTTTTACGCCGGATTCGAATCCGAACGGTATCCTGCGGAACCGCCAGATCGACAAAAACGGCCAGACCGTCTATTTTTACCAGTCCGCGACCGCCGAAAGCCACATCCGTTATGGTTACATCGAGAACCTGACCTTTTTTTACCGCCACAATCATCTCCCTGATTTCAAAATGACAAATTAGCAAAGCGCGTTTATACTATTAAAAAAGATTTGAAAACAAGTGGTGAATATGGTTAAAATTCGTGCAACTACGACGTGCTTTCCTATGGTCTTTTCGTCGGATGGCTACCGACTGCAAGGCAACCTCCATCTGCCTGCGACACCCCGGCCGCCTGTCGTAATCGGAATGCATGGTTTATTTAGCAACGGTAACTCACCTAAACAAATCGCCCTGGCACAACATTGCACGCAAAACGGTATTGCTTTTTTCCGGTTCGATCATCGCGGCTGCGGCCGTAGCGAGGGCAATTTCGACCGGGTGACATCACTCGCCGGACGGTGCCGCGACGTAATGAGCGCAATGAAATTTTTAGATCAATCCGGTAGAGTGAACATTGAAAAAACAGGCCTGTTCGGCAGCAGCATGGGCGGGGCGGTCTGCCTGGCAACGGCCGGCGAACAACCGTTCGGGCCCCTGGTCACGGTGGCGGCGCCCATCCACAGTGCGCCGGTATTGCATGCCCTGCAACGGGCCCGGGACCCGCAAGTGCAACCCCACGCACGCCTGGCACAGACACTGCACTTCGATCTTTCAAACCGCCTGCAGGCAATCACCGACATTCTGGTTTTCCATGGCGACGCCGATGAAGTGGTGCCGCCGTCCCACGGCCAGACAATTTTCGACCGGGCCGGCGAGCCCAAAAAAATAATCCGTCAAGCCGGTGGCGATCACCGCATGAGTTCACCCCGGCACCAGGAGCAGTTTTTACGAAATACAATCCAATGGTTCAAAAACGGGTTGCGTCCCGCCGATCATGAACCATAACTGAAAAGTTAAGGAGTATGAATTAAATTGTGGTGGGCAAGAGATGTAGCGCAGGGCTTTAGCCCATAGCCGTCAAGCCAAGAAAAAATGAATAACAATAACAATGTGAGCAAAACTGCATGTCGAAGTCTGACAATAACATTTAGGCTTCTTTGCGACATTTCCTGGGTTCCCGCCTGCGCGGGAATGGCGCCTGAGCACGACGCGGCAAAACCTACTTCGTCATTCCCGCGCAGGCGGGAATCCAGGAAATTTACCAAGACGCGCACATTGATCGTTCCCGCGGCCCGCCGCAACGTAAGGGCGTTTTACAAATTTCCTAAAACGAATGACATTAATTCATAATTCTTAATTGCACTCACAAGGAGCTTTCATGTCGTCAAACACCACTAACAAGTTTGTACGCAGAGCCTTCGTCAAAACCATATTGCGACGTATGCTGGCATTGATTACCCTGGCCGGTTTGACTTACGGGTTGATTGCCGTCGTGTATGCCACCCGCACCATTTTCAAGGTGAAAATGAACTACGCGATTGTGCTGGAACGCTTCGGCGGCAACCGGGAAGCGGTGACCGACGTCGGCTGGCACGCCCGTCTGCCCTACTTTACCCGGATCGAGCAGGAAGTGCCGCTGATGAACCAGCGCCTGTTTCTTGGCGGACGGCTGGAGCCGATGCGCATTATCTCAAAAGAAAATGTTGCGTTGTGGACGTCGGCCGCCCTCACCTACCGGATACGCAATCTGGACACCTGGGCCATTGAAAACCTCGACCCTTTGAATCTGCTTCAGGGCGATTACGACGGCATTGTGAAGGATATTCTGCAGGCCCAGGAGGTCGATCGGCTGGTCAGCGCCCGTGAACGGATCAAGGAGGAAATCTACCGCGCCTTGAAATCACGCCCGATCAATGAAGGGGGCCCGACTCTGGAAAAAAAATACGGCATCGAAGTCGTCAGTTTTGTTCTGAAGGAAACCCGGTTCGGCGACAAACTGGTGGAAGCCACTGAAGAAAAAAAGCGGCGCGAACTGATCGCCGAAGCGGAAAACTATGCTGCCGACCAGGAAGCCAGCCGCATCCGCAAGCTTTATGCGGCCTACATGGACAGCATTCAGTCGCTCCAGAAAAATCTCGGCCGCAAGGACGGCTCCACCGATGTGCCCCTGCTGCACTTTCTGACCCAGCAGAAGTGGGCCTCGGCGTACGAAAAAAACCAGGAAGGTCAGAACACGGTGGTTATTCAGAACACTCAAGGCACGCCGGCATTAACCCTGCCCACCTTGCCGAAGCCTAACATGAAAAAGGAAGCACAATAATGGCTCGTCGCCGAACCAAAGAAGTGAAATATGTACGTTTGCCGGAAAAACGCATCCGGGAAATCGAAGCGCTGGTTGCTTCCTGGCCGTTTGAAACCAAGGCGTTCATGCGCGCGCGGCTCAACCAGTACCGGCCCCGGACCGGTCTGCTGAACACGGGGTTGGAATGGATTCTGACACTTTTCATGGCCAAACCGGAAAAGACTTTCGCCAACCTTAAAGACCCGGACATCCTGACCGATTGGCAGAAACGTTTTGAAATCTCCGGTCAGACCAAGCCCCAGGAAGCCTGGAACAAAATCCTGGAAAAGGAAGTCTCGGCCAATGACTACACCTACCTGCTCTCGCTGCTGGACAAGGAGCTGACCGATATCCACGTGCCGTCCGAACTGGCCGACCTGTTCAAGAAAATCTACCGCGCCCATATCCGCAAGGAGTATCTTGCGGATGTTTCGGTGCCCAAGGCGCCGATCATCCTGTTTGTCGGCCCGAGCGGCGCCGGAAAAACCGCCACGGTGACCGAAACCGTTGAAAAGGTGATCTTCGGCAACGAAGTGCTGCCCGAGGTGGATCTGATCCAGAAAAAGGAAGAGATTCTGGCCGGTGAGCCGATCTGGCAAACCATCGACAAAGTCGATCCAACCCTGGCCGAGGAGATTGCCCGGCGCAATAAAATCAAATTTTACACCCACCTGTCGAACCTGCCGTTTATCAACTGGCTTTTAAAAAAACGGATCGGCAAGCAGCTTTCAACCCTGCAGGAACAAGGTGTAATCGTCGATTTCACCATGGTGACGCCCAATGACTACCAGACGGCATTGGCCGGCGAACCGGGCAACTATTTCAAAAAAGCCATGGGCGATCCGGGCAAAAGCTGCATTCGGCACATCGAGGAAGCGCACAGCGCCTTCGGCAAATCCGAGGGGCGCGACACCGGCCCGGAGCGTCAGCAGCGCACGCTGATCGACACCTCCAATATTATTCTCGACGAAATCATCAGCGGCAAGCGCGATTGTCTGCTCATCGCCACCAGTGACCAGCCCGAGCGTTTCGATGCGGCCATTTACCGGCGGATCGTCGAGAAAGGCCGCATCATCGACATTTCCGAATTCTGGAAAGCGCCGAGCAATCTGAAAGAAATTGTAAGGCTCGAATTGATGCGCAACAACATCCGCGTGGGGGCGCCGTCGTCCCGGGCCTGCCCGACTTCGGTCAAATGCATTGAGTGGAAGCAATTGGAGGATTCCGTTGCCAAAATCTACACCATCTTCGACCAGCGCACCTTGAAGATAACCCCGGCGTACGTGCGCAAGCTGGTCAGCTCGATCATTGAAATCGAAGGCGACTTTCGGCCGGAATTTCTGGATGACTCGCTGCTGGTGCGCCAGGCGTTCGAGCTGGTTGCGAAAAACTCCTACGGCGATCTGTTCAAAAAAGTCGTCGATCGCATGGACCGCAAGGTGAAATGGGAAGAATATGTCGGCGACATCAAGAATGTCTTCTCGGAAATGTCCAACAACTGCCTGTACTATGAGGTCAGCGAAGAAAAAGGGGTGGTGCTCAACGGCCCGCCGGGCAGCGGTAAGACATTTCTGGTGCGCTCGTGGTTGAGTGAAAACAGCGACGTGCACGATCTGGCCACCAGCCCGGCCGCCCTGCATGACCCGACCAATCCGATCGACGGCGCCGTGGACAATCTGGAAAAGGTTTACGACATTGCCAAAATGATCGCCCCGGCCATTGTCTTTTTTGACGAGGGCGACGCCCTGGCCCCCAAACGCAGTCCCTCGGGCGGTTCGCCCAGCGACAAGCTGACCAATAAATTTTTGAGCCTGATCGACGGCGAGATTCCGCTGAACCGCGTTTTTACGGTGCTCACCACCAACCGGCTCGATATCCTGGACCCGGCCCTGATCCGTTCCAAGCGGCTTAAAGTGCTGGAGATCTCCGGGCACCTGCGCAAAAACGATATCGTCGAAATCATTAAACTGTCCCTCAGCAGTGTCCAGTTGAGTGAGGACCTGACCATCGAGGCAATCTTTGAATACGCCAAGGGCATCTGCAACACCCCGGCCGATTTTTCGGCCTTTGTCGAAAAAGCCTGCAGCCTGCGCAACACGGAGCAGCAGGTCTTGAAGCGATTTTGCGCTTTTGACAACGGTTCGCAGGATGCCAGGGAGAATTTCATCAAGTTCAATTTCAAAACCCTGATCGGCGCCCTGGACGCGGTCTCGGCGCCCCAGGCCCTGCGGGCGGAAATCGGCAACAGCCCCATTGCGATGCTCAAAGTCTTCGATCGTGTCAAGGCTCTGTTCGCCCCGGTCAAGGACAATGATTTCTTCCCGCTGGTGACCTCGCACCTGCATGCCGCCCGTCAGGAGATTTCACAAAGCCCGGTCAAAAAAGGCAAGGTGCAGCTCGACGAATTCCTGGAAGCCGAGTTGAGCCAGGAGCCGCAGATCGGTTTTATTATCGGTGTCGGCGCCAACGACGTCACCGGTGTTTTACTGCCGATTGCCACCAGCCTGACCTACCATGTGTCCCCGGAAAAAGTGATGGTGACCGGCGCGGTGTCGCCATCCAGTTCCGCCGGGGCCGAGCTGGACATGGCGGTGCAGATGACCCAGCAATCGGCCCAGGAGGCGCTGACCCTGGTTAAAAACTACTTTCAGGGGATGAACCCCAAGGTGAGTATTGCCAGACTGTTCGGCGAGTTCTTCGGCATTTACACCATCCATCACCAGCTCTTGTCCGCTTCGTACAACGTGGGCGGTCCCTCGGCCGGTTACGCGCTGGCCCTGAACACCTTGTCGGCCTTGATGCACATTCCGGTCTACAATGATTTCGGCATCACCGGCGCGCCCTGGACCAAGGGCGTCAAGAAAGGCGAGGTGGGCGGCAGTGTCATCATCGGCGGACATAAGAAAAAAGCGGAAAAAGTACTGCTGCATCTGCGGCGCATGTACATGCCGTTGCAGAACTACAAAGATCTGGACATGGATTTTCTGGTCAGCTACTGGAGCCAGGACAAGGACATTCTGGGGGTCACCCATTTCGGCGATCTGGTCCCCGAAGTCATCTGGCTTGGCCCGGAATATGAAAAACGGATGCAGGAGTTGATCGGCGCCCGTATTGAATACAAAATGAAGAAGTATCGCGGCGAACGGCCCTCGCCGGTGCTCAAGGAGAAAATTCTGACCATCAAAGCCGATCTGAAGGACCAGATCGAAGATGAAATCATCGCACGGATGGAGGCCATCCGCGGTTATCTGCGCAACCCGGAAAGTGATCCGCATCTATCGCTGGAGGAGATCTTTCGCAAAAACCGCCGCCGGGGGTTGAAAAAACTGGCCCCCATGGTCGACATGATCAAACGTCCCAACAAGGACTGGTCGCGCTCGGTGAAGCCGTTGCTCAAGTTCTTCAAGCGTAAGCAGCGGCAGCCGTATTGAGGTGCGAAATTGGAAAGTGGAAATTTGAAATTTGGATAGGGATCATTGAGTCCGGATTCCGGGGACTGCCCCGGACCCGATCCGGGGCACACCGCAATGACGCTGAAAAACACCTCGTCACCCCGGCGAAAGCCGGGGTCCAGAATCTAATCGACAAGATACCTTTTCTTGTTAGTTCGTGTCCATCCGGAAATAGCATCTTTGGGCCCAGACCGGCGTTCTCACGAATTCGAATCACGAAACGACACCTGTCCGATTCACGTCTTCGTGGGCCCGGTCACTGCCCGCGCACCCGGCGGCCGGCAATGAAGAGTGCTTCGTATTTGGCTGGATTTTGAAGTAACTGGCCGGGACCGGGGGGCACGACCAGGAATGTGGCCGCCTGCCCAGGGGCAAGCATACCCCGCCCTTCAAGCTCCAAAAGTTCGGCCGCCCTTTGGGTTGCGCATTGAATCGCTTCTTCCAATTTTAATCCGGCCTGCACAAACAGGCGCAGTTCGTTAATTACGGCGCGCCCGTGGGCCACACCGTTGGCACCGGCATCGGTGCCCAATGCCATTTTTACCCCTAGTTGTTTTGCGCGCCGAATTTGATCGAATTGATGCTCGATATTCCGGCGGCACACCTCCTTGCGCGGATCATTGATTTTGCATTGGTCCATAAACGCTTGCATCGGCGCCACCGTGGGAACCCAAAAGGTCCGGCGATCGGCCATCCGCGCCAGATTGTCGTCCCCCATGAAATACCCGTGCTCGATGGAACGGCAGCCGGCGTCGATGCAGCGGCGCACCGGTTCGGCCCCGTTGGCGTGCGCCACCACGGGCAATCGGTATTGTTCACCGATCCGCACCGCCTCGGCCAACTCATCGCGTTTGAATTGCGGCGCAGTTTGCCGGCCGTAGGCGGATAAGCTGTTTAATCCGGAATTGACGATTTTTATGTGATCCGGTTGTTCGACACCGGGGGCCGCAAGCCGGGCGCAAAGCGCCTGGCCCAATGTCCGGCCGGGTGTCACGGTCCGGCCGATCAACCGGCCGTAACGGCCCGGCTGATGCCAGGCCCGGCCGGCGGCCTTCACGATTAGCGGGTCGGCAATAGCGTCCTGGTTTTTGAAGCGCAATGTGTGGCCGCCGGCGTCGCCACCGTCACGCACGGCGACAATCCCGGCATTGAGGGTCTTTTCCAAGTTGGCGGCAATGGTGTGCCGGACTGTGGCGTAGGATTCGAAAAACTGCCGCGACCGCATTTGCGCATCGCAAGTGCTCGCCCAGGCCAGATGCACATGACAATCGATCAGACCGGGAATTACCGTCGCCCTGGAAGCGTCGTAAAGCCGCGCCCTGACCGGCAGGGAAAGCTTGGCCGCATTGCCGATGGCATGGATGCGGCCGTTGCGAATCTCGATCAACCGGTTTTTCAGGACCGGGCCGCCGCGGCCGTCGATGAGCCGGCCGGCGTGGAGATAGTGCGGATTGGAATCCATTGCATCAGACCGTGGCGCGGGTCAACAGGACATAGGTCGCCGTGACACGGTTTAAAAAGCCGGTGCGGGTGACAAAGTACTGCCGAAAGAAAATCAGACTCAAAACGATCCAAAGGACGGCAGGCACATTGGCAATAGTCGCGTTCAGGTAGAGCTGAAGCCCCAATGATGTTACGCCCCCGGTCAGCATCGCGGATGCCAAACCGAGCCGCAGATAGGTCAGGGTATTGTAGCGTTCGATAAACTTGGCGTGGACGTCGGGGGCTTTTTGATAGGCGAGGATTTCACCGAAGATTTGAAATTCATGTGTCTTGGAGTAAAGTTGGTCCAGGCTCGGTGTCAGATCGGCGACAATCTTGCTGAGCTTTTTCTCTGCGGCCACCATCCCTTTGATATGTTTCAGGCCGCCAAACATTTCTTTCCAGATATTCCGGTAAAAAAAGCCGATCGACAGCAACAGGTTGCCGACGGCAAAGGACAACAGGATCAGGCAAAACAGGATCCCGGTTTGCTCCCAGACGCCGCCCTTGAGCACGCCCGTGACGAGGCCGTCCCAAAAGCCGAGCCGCAGTTTTTCTTTTGCGGCGGCAGTGATATTCATAAAAGGCAGCGCCGTCAGAATACAAAAGGAAAAAACGACCGCCGTCAGACCATAGTGAAACAGATCGCGGCCGAGCATCGACCCTTTGGCATAGATTTGCTCCAGCGTTGACATCCGGATTGATCCTCTCTTTCAGGGTTGCCTGCAGGCAGGCGTTATCGCATTTATATAAATATAAAAACGCCACCTTTTTTGACTAAAGTCAAACAAATCGTTTCCAATCCGATTATAATATGACTAAAATACCACATTGTGCCAGCCTTAATAAGCGGCGCAATCACCATGCCCCACCCCGAGGATAATAAAAGAGGATTATAACCATGACTGACCAGACCCCACCGGGTGGCAACGGCCGCCCCGTCAATCTGACCGCATGCGATCAGTCTTTTGCAGCCACGGTGCGCAAGCATGCCGGAACTAATTTCAGTGCGTGTTTGCACTGCAAGTCCTGCAGCGGCGGCTGTCCGTTTTCAGAGGCCATGCAGCATAAACCCAATGGTGTCATCCGGCTGGTTCAATTGGGGTTGCGCCGGGAGGCATTGGAAAACGACACCATGTGGATCTGTGTCGGTTGCCACACCTGCTCGGTGCAGTGCCCGATGAATATCGACATCGCCGCGGTTATGGATGCCCTGCGCCACATGGCCCTGGCCACCAATGCCGAGCTGCCCCAACCCGATATTCTGACCTTTCACCAGGCGGTGCTGGCGTCGATTCAAACGTACGGCCGCACCCACAAACTCGACATCATGATGCGCTATAAATTGAAAGCCAGAGACTTTTTCTCGGACATGAATGTTGGTTTGCGGATGCTGGCCAAGCGCAAACTCGATTTAACACCGTCGCGCGTCCGGCAGGTCGAGGAAGTGCGCGCCCTGTTCGATGCCACGGTTGAGGATTAAGTCGATGGCCACCTCCAAACTCATCGATATGGCCTATTTTCCCGGTTGCAGTCTCGCCACCACCGCCAAGGAGAGCAACGCCTCGCTGATTGCGTATTGCCGCAGGATCGGTGTCAACCTGATCGAACTGCCGGACTGGAATTGTTGTGGCAGTTCATCGGCCCACAGCCTGAGCCGGCAACTGGCGCTCGACTTGGCCTCGCGCAACCTTGCGCAAATTCCCGAGGGGCTGCCGCTGCTGGTGGCCTGCCCCAGTTGCACCCTGCGACTTGATGAAGCCCGCCATCACCTGCAGACTCATGCGACCGCACGCACCCGATTCGAGGCCAACTGGAACCGGCCGTTCGATTCCGGTCTAAAAATCGTCCATTTCCTGGAACTGCTGGAAAACAAAACCGCGTCGAACAATTCCAACGGGCATTGCCAAAGCCTCAACGGCCTGAAGTTCGTGCCTTACTACGGATGCATGCTCAACCGGCCGCCAAGTATTCGCTCGGAGAAGAATCTCTTCGGTCTGATGGAAAAAATTCTCGCCCAACTCGGTGCCGAACCAATGCGGTGGTCCTATCATTCCAAGTGTTGCGGTACTTTTTTGTCCGTTGCACGACCGGATGCGGTGGTGCCGCTGGTCAACCGCATCTTTGAAAACGCTGTGGATACCCGGGCAAAGTGTATTGTCACCGCCTGCGCCATGTGTCACATGAATCTGGAAATCCGTTGCACGCGCAAGGAAAAACTACCGGTGCTGCACTTTTCCGAACTGTTGTCCCTGGCCATGGGCGCCGGCGATCATCCGGACTGGTTCGCACGCCATCTGATCGATCCCCGGCCGGTACTCACGACATACGGTTTACTCGGTTGATTTTTTTACCGCCGGGTGTCTGAAAGTCGCCAGGGCCTCATCACCCACCTGCAGTATTTCCCGCCGCAACAAGTCCAGGGCGGTCATGGCGAAGATCTGTTTGTGCATGCGCCGGTTGCCGAAAGGGAAGCAAAACCGATAAGTTTTAACGGTGGTGTCCGTGGCCAGCCCGATGCAAACCGTGCCCACCGGTTTTTGCGTCGTGCCGCCGCCGGGTCCGGCAATGCCGCTGGTCGCCAGGCCATAGGTCGCGTCGACGGCCGTCCGTGCGCCCTGTGCCATTTGCGCCACGGTCGGTTCGCTCACCGCGCCATGGGATGCCAGGGTCTGCGGCGCAACGCGCAAAATGCCGGTCTTGGCGGCATCGGCATAGGTGACCGCGCAGAACAGGAAGTAATCCGAGCTGCCGTCAACATTGGTGATCCAGTCGGCGATCAACCCACCGGTGCAGCTTTCCGCCAAAGCCAGAGTCGCCTTTTGCTGCCGCAGTAATTGGCCGACCACCGAGGCCATGGTGTCGCCGCTGGCCGAGACAAGGTGATGCTCCAACCGGTCCTTGACCCATTGCACGGCGTCATGCAGACGGACCTGCAACTCGTCTTCGCCCGCACCGGTTGCGTACAATTTGAGCAGTACTTGGGGAAATTTCACCCGGTAGCTAAGCTGGATATCCGGAAAGGCCGTTGCAAGGCCGGTCAGTTTTTCGTTGACCGCCGACTCCCCCAGGCCAAAGGTTGCCAAAAGCCGCACCGCAAAGGGTTGCACCGCATTGTCGCAAAGGGTTGCCACTTGCGGCAACACCTGATCGACCAGCATTTTTTTCATCTCATGGGGCACGCCGGGAAGAAAAAAGAAACGACACGTTTTAATGGTCAGCGCAAAGCCGGGGGCGGTGCCCACGAGATTGGGAAGCAATTGGGCGCCGTCCGGCAGCAGGGCCTGCTTTTCGTTACACGGCGGCATTGGCCGGTTGCGTGAATCGAAATACGCCTTGATCGATGCCAGCGCGTGTTCATCCTGCACAAGGGTCGCACCGGCCGCCAGGGCGGCGGTTTCGGCGGTCAGGTCATCGTCGGTGGGCCCCAGGCCGCCGGTCACCACGCACGCATCGGCGCGCGAGGCGATTTCTCCCATGATCTGCACCAGATCTTCCCGAACATCGCCCACACAGGCGTGGCGGGAGACCAGATGACCATGGTCGGACAGCACCTGGGCGATATGGGCGGCATTGCGGTCGATCACCACACCGGTGCGAACTTCTTCGCCGGTGGATAAAACTTCTATTTTCAGCATGTGTCAGCTCCTTGTTGGGTCAACATAGACGTTCTGTTATAGGCAAATCCGAACGATCAATCAACCTTCCAGATCAATTCTGGTGGGCATGGCCCACAACAAAGCTAACCGGCGGTAAGAGCAGGTAGGGTGGGCCGTGCCCACCAACGGGTTGATTTTAAATGTGCTTGCCCTGTTTGGGTACAATTTTCCGCTTGACAAGGTCTGCGGCCTGAAGTTAGATAGCAACACTTATCTAGTGTCCATCCGGAAATAGTAGATTTTGGTTCAGGCCAAGGCCGCAGCGAATTTGAAACCGCAGGCGTAGCAAGGCTACGTCGAGGATTGCAAATTCGTGAAAAC
>JANQIE010000310.1 GCA_028282295.1 Desulfobacterales bacterium
AGGAAATAGGTCCTGTCCCCGTCTTGCGCGATTCATGACATGGTGCCATGCATTCGGATAATCGATTCTTAATGGTCGTGACATGGGTGCACGTATATCAATAGGGGTGACGTAAGTCAAACGGAGACTTGACCCCCAAATTAATTGAAATTGAAATTGACCCCCAAATTAAATTGACCCCCAAATCCCTGAATCCCTGGATTTTATGTCGATGATTTGTCAAGAGTTTCTACCATCCCTCTGCATAAGCTCCTAAATTTCCTGGGATTATGGTATATTGTGCATAATGCGTCAAGGGCAGATTTGATCCCATTTTCATGGATGTCTCCGGACTCCTAGTTGATAGCCACAAATATGGGGGTGCCTAAAATAACAGGCAATCCAGAGCGTCCGCTCCAGGAGTATTCAAGGTTATCGGATGGATATGTTAGCAGTGTTTTCGCAAGAAAAGTCATATTCTGTTTAAGACCCGTCATTTGCGTCGTCGCTATCTCAATCGCACATAGAGTTTCTGATTCAATGGATTGCATGTTATTAGTTACTCCACCATGATTGCGAACTAGTTGCTCATTGAGTGCCGCAACAAGATAAGGTGTTGCCGAGTGAGAGCATGGCGAGCTATCACCACTTCCTCCTATAATATGTTTCTCAGATCCACCGAGACCGATGACAACGTCACTTTTAGATCCAAAATATACTAGTCCTGAATCGTACGGCCCCCATCTCATTTCTTTAGTATCTTTAAAATATTCTTTTGGCTCTTTAGTATTCCCGATTAGATTTTGTGTTGATAAGAACTTTTCAATAATTTGAACTTTTGAATGTATTTTTTTTTCCTTAGGGATTTCAGAAAACTCCGTTTTAATGAGTTTCAGATCAATAGTAAGTTTACCAGCAACAGTCTCCAAAAGTTTTTCTGGAATCTGTGAGTACAACATGTCGACTTTGCTCTCTGAAATATAAACATAATAACGCATATTTTCTCCTTTTGGCTGGTAAGTTGAATTTTATACTTCTAAAAATCCCCTTTTTTCAATATCTGAAATGCTAGATATAAGTTCGTCAATTTTCAAAAAATCTAATACCCACCAAGATCCAATTCCACTGCTATATCCAGAAACGAATCCTTTTGGTGAGGAGTATTCTATATGAATATCAGGATGTAGTGCTTTTGCTAAATAACAACCGACTGCTTGTAATTTGCTACCAGATGGTGTAAGTAATATTCTGTGGTCAACAGACAATTCCCAGTAAAGTTTCAGCAGCAACTGGACAGTTTCTTTGTAGTATAAAGTTGAGACAGCCCTTTTCGGCAAAATGGCGCCTCGGCGTTTATCGTAATAAGTAGGGTTATCTTCTTGCCACTCTTTTCTAAGTTTATCATGAATCCATGCCGTTGCTTCTTCTCTCCATTTGTGCACAGGCGGTTTTCCGTTGATCAATAAAAGTCTGCACGGATATACACTATTAAGAATAGATTGCGTGAGGATGTCATTAAATGACATGAATACTATCGCTGCAGTAGGCTGCCCCTGCATAGCAACACTCGCAAGAGAGCTGGCGCTAACAACTCCATATACTCCATCAAAGATTTGAATAGATGGTTGGTGTATTTTGTCAAGTTTTCGACATTTTTCAAACTCATCGATAGTCGGCCTATAAGCTTTGGCTTCAAAATAAATGATTTTAACTTTTACATCAGCATTCTTGCACGCGTTTAAAACAAGCATGATCTGTAGTTTGGACATTGTAGATATGTCTATAGTAACTCGCCTTGTTCTTGCTTCACGCAGCCTCGAAATTATCTTGCTTTCAAAATCGCCTGGTTCAAATCTACTATATTCTATTATATCCTTATCCTGAATTGGTAAATTTATAGAAGATAGGTAGCTACGAACCTCTCCAAATTTATTTTCAGAATTAAATGGAATGAAACTTAGCAATATAGAAATTGATCCCATCTTAAATTGAACCGCATTTTTAAAGCCCAAAGTGCGGTCTTCAAAACCTGGTGAGTGAATAAATACTTCACCCTTGTCGATCACAACTTTTTCATTCAATTTCAGATCTGGCAACATACTGTTAAGATTGAGTGATGAAATTGTCTCTTTCATAGACTATCCCTCATAACTTTATTTGTTAATCTAAATCATTGTATGCTGGATCATGATTATCTGACACTATCCTTTCGTCAGGAAAAAGAGTTAGTTGATTTTGAGTGCTTTGTGTCTGTTTCGGTTGTCTGCGTGTAATATAGCTTTTTTTGAAAGTATCAGGAAACAATAGGAGATTGTTGAATGCCTCGCAAGTCAGTTGGACACTGTCGCGCTTCGAGATAGCTAAGCTGCAAAAAGGAAGTAGTAGTCTCCGAAGATAAAGTCTGGGGACGAAGGTGCCCCGGATGCTCTTTCCCCGACTGTCACGCATAAATATTCCATAGCGAACAAGATCCCGGTATATTTCCTTGGCAATACCATCTATCCTGAACTCATCTATAATTTCTATGCGAAAAGCCATTCTTGGTACTTCTCTAACCGAATTGCCGTGCTTTATTTGATAGGGAGGCTCAAAAAGTAGAAATCTAGCAGCAGAAACAAACGCCTCGACAACGGCCTTGAGGTGATCTCCATATTCACCTCCACAAAATTTATAACTAAAACCATCATTCTCTAATAATTCGCATTCTTTTCTTATAATTTCGGGTGAGCTGGGATCATTTCTAGTAATAGAATTTAACCACTCTCCGCCTCTGTTGCGAAAAACACGGTCTTGAATAGCATCTTTAATTGGCAATGGTATTTCATTTTGTGTAAATTCATGTTGTGTAGACTCGGAAACCTGGTCGACCAAATCAGCTATAAGTTGAATCATTGTTCGAGTGTCACCTGACCATAAGTTAGAAAATATTTCATCCCCAAAGTAGTAAACTCTGGGTCTGGAGCGACCTCTCCTTTGTGAATCGCCAAGAATAGACGTAGATTTGCCATTTTTTTCATCCAATTTTGTGCTTCGTAACCTGCGGGCAAATTCTGTTTTCGAAATATCAAAACGTCCTAGAATAAAATGTAGAGAGTTTTTACCCTCTAAAATGCGAGGGTCAAATTTCAATCTTTTAGAAAAAACCTCATTAAGAAATGCGAGTCTCTCTGATTCAGGTAAAAATAATGCTTCTTCACCCATATCAACGAGTTGATAGTCATCTCCATCTTGAAGAATTTTGCCACTGGAGTCTTCTGAGACAAAGGTGCTTGATGCTTCGGTAGCTATTTTTGCAAGAAACTCGGAGGATCTTTGTAAAAAAAGTCGATTAAGTACACGTTGCATTCCAAACGAAACACGCGGTATAGAAAAATCATCTATAAAAAGTAGCACATAACGTTCCCCTATCCAATTGCAGCATTTTCTTATTTTTCCAATAAAATTGGGCAACCATCTATGCTGTGACATGAGTTGATAGCCTGGAAAGGTATTGCGCATGTTATTTTTCGTGGGAAATTTCCATTTAATTTCCTCCAGAACCGTACGAAAATGTTCTAAACTATCTTCACCCTCGACTAAGGTTATTGTGTCTTCTTCAGACATAAGTAATGATCTAACAAGTTTGATAAGATCATCAGAGGCGTTATCACCGAATCGGCCAGATCTGGCAGATTGCACTGAGAGTAGGTCGGCTAAGATACATAAGTTCGCATAACAAATTAACTGCGATTCATCTTCAATTGTTGGGTTAGTAGGGAAATGTGTAAATGCATCAGAAAAATCATTAGCATTTACATAAAAAGCGACAAATTGGGTTGGGGAATTATGTGAAGTAATCTCCTCACATTCAACCATCAATCTTTCGCTGAGGCGCCTCAGTAGCATAGTTTTCCCACAACCGCGAGGCCCTGTCAGAACTGTTGGGATATCTAGCGCAAGAATTTTTGATCTTGCAGGAACTTCTGGCACAAAAAGGAAACGCCACCATTCCCAACGATCACCTATCATCTCACTGACTTGAAATTGGCCAACGTTATGCTTTCGCTCCATAATTGGCGGCAAAAGATTACTATCTTTTTTAATTGCCGAACCGTTTGTACTTAATTCGTGTGATTGAGCCCGACGTTTAATGTCTTTTAGATGTTTAAGTAACTCAAATGGTTTTATACGCTCAGCGTTATTAGGCTCCTTGAGCAACTTGCTAAATATCTTTTTGATTGATTTTAAAATCTGGCGGTCCGTGACGGACGATTTCGTGTAATCTACCTTTCTGACCATTTCATTGAAAATGTTAATGAGTCCTTCGTAGTCATCCCTATATCTGGCTTGAGTACCAGTTGCGCCATAGCCAAAATCAGATACAAAAATAGGAACGCGTGATTCAAGAGAGTCATTTAGCGTAGAAGTTGATATGTCACCAATAAGAATGTTGCCAGGATGTAAATCACCATGTCGCGAAACTCCATTATCTTGACAAGCATGAAGAACATGTAATATCTGATTGACAACAGAGTAAAGGAAACTGGTTTGAACTTGTTTCACGCGATCAATATAACTTTTTAGATTTTCACCAGGTGATATGAAATCCCAAGCAGTATATTGGCATAAATGTATCTCGTTCTTATGTTTTATTGATGCGGTACCTAACTCATGGAAATGAACAACACCCTGGACAAGAGCTAACCTCATCACTTTTATAACCTCACTGTCCCAACCACTATTTAGGTCATCAAAAATGAGTTTGATCGCTCTGTCTAAACCTGGAAGATCATTATGCTCCGCTCTGTATACATACCCTATTTTGCCTGCACCCACGAATTCTCGCAGAGTGTAGTTGCCTACAACTTTATCATTTAGATCTTTAAACCAAGATTTATTCGCGGCCATTTGTCTACCTATTTTGCAACATGCTATTAAACCGAAAAAATTCCAGACACTTAATTAAGTTTTTTGGAACACAAGTGCTGATTCTTTTTTAGTTCCACGGCATTCTCTTCGAGATCTGCGAATATCTGGAATCGTATCCTCATATGTAGATATAAGTTGAAAGGATCCCAATATATTTTCAGTTTTAAATAGTTCTTTAGTAATTTTTGTCGTTTTCCCATTGCGAAAATTACCTTTTTGAGCATCACCAACAACAAGGATCATATAACCGCCTTCAAGGATCCCAGGTGCGAGCCTTATGCAAACTGATTTAATTAAATCTCTGAATGCTTGAACTTTTTCACGACGGATATCTTCGACACCGTTCGGAATATTGCGCCTTATGAACCAAATGCGGAGTCTGTTATCTCGAACGTAATCTAACTCATTCATATATGGCGGACTAGTAATAACTGCATTGATGTTATTTGTGTGCGGAAATTTTCGGGCATCAATTTCTATAACCTTTTTTAATAGATTATAATTTTTAGGAGTGCGTCGAAATGTCCTTTTTATTTTCGCTTGAAGGCGTATAAGAACATCTCTTGGCTCATACATTTCAGGATAACTCTGTCTCGGAAATTTTTTGTCTCTCAGATAAGGAACTAAATGACTTGCCGGGTACGACAAGAAACCAGGACGTTGGTGATGAAGAATACCTAACAGGCATGCTAAAAGAAAATCGTCACCTATATCAACACATGCGTCACGAAATGCTAACGCATGCTTTAGTGTGGTTGGGTGAAAAAAATTACGAACCCACTTAGGAACTGATCGTAGGTCTTGTTTTGCGTGGCGATTTCTTGAAAGTTCCCAAGCTATTTTTAATCTTGACTCAGCATCAAGTAAGTTTTCAGGTGGGAATAACTTAGCTCGCGTGAGCAAGGCTGCATATGGATTCCAATCAGCAGCAATAACTGGTCTGCCAGCTGCAACTGCCTCCAATGCTACAACACCAGAACCACAAAATGGATCGATAATCAAATCCCCAATCTTTGTATATTTTTTTATAAGCGATGAGGCTATAGATGTTTTCATTCTACCTATATAAGGCGCTATTTGGTGAAAAGTCCAATCATACTTGAGGGTTGCTTTGTTGGTCCAGATCGGATTCAAGGACGAGCTATCACAATTTCTGTCCATAGAAATATCACCATAAAAAAATAATAATAAAGTACTTGTTATTATAAAATAGTTAAAAGCATGAATATATGGGGGGCCTGCCTTTAACTTAATTGAAAATCAAAAAAAATGCACAAAAAACAGGGCAAAATAAATAAAATGTGCAAAAAGATCATGGAGTATTATTTAAATCATAGATTTGAAAATTAGATTTTTGACCCGAAAATTCATTGAAATTCTAAGGTGATGGCTCCTCTCCTACTATCAGTACTTTTTCTTAAAAAGCATAAAATTGAGTGAAGATTGCAATTTGTGGTCCAGTTTAATATTAACATTCAGTTGGGTTGGAAATAAGCGTCTCAATAACCTCATCGAAGTTTTGGTCGCTGAACTGCTTGGGATCGCTATTAGGATAATCCGCGTCTGTTATTTTAAACCGAAAACTATTTCGATTTAGGTCAATTCTTGGATAGGTAAATTCAAGTAGCTGGATCGGAACGGAGGAGTCAGGTTTTGGGTAATTGTTTTTCTTTATCAAGTTGCGTAGCGCTTCGGATACCTTGAGTCCTTCGATTTTTATCCAGCGTTGAATGTCGTCAGCAGATTTTTTAGGTAATTCCGTTATCGGGGTTGTGCTGATGAGCGTTAGATCTGGCTTTTTGGTCATCTTGCGCCTCCTCGAAGATCCATCTTGTAATTGCACCAGTGAACGGATACACTTTTCCATTCACCTTTTGGCTGGCCGGTATCAAAGGCCTCTATATAATGCTACATTAGATACCCATCATCCTTTCGGAACAGGGATTTTCAATTTCTTGAGGACTTTTTTAAGATAACGTCTTTTGCTTTCACTCAAAGTACCGACCCACTCCGTCATTAAGCCAATGGTATTAAGTAGCTTTCTGGATTCCGGCGTTCGCCGGAATGACGGCAACTCAGAGTGACTGAGTTCTGCGTTAATTACGTGCGCTCTCTTACGAGTAAATCTACGACTCACCACTTTTATCAGGCATAGCTTTATTTCGGCTTTTCGCGGATCGCTTTCTTTCCCGCATTTCATTCTCAAGAAAAGCTACAAAATGCTGATACTTACGACTTTTCGGTTTTAAGGTCAAAGCGTTCTTAACGTCGCTGAGCGAGCGTTTGTGGTCTTTTTTGTTATACCAGGCGATGCCGCGGTTGTAGTAGGATTCGTGGTCATTGGGATCGACTTCGATGGCTTTGGTGTAGTAGGCGATGCCTTCGTCGAAGTCGCCTTTTTCGCGGATGACGCCTTGGTAGGCGGTGCGCAGGCCGGTGAGGGCGATGGCGATCTGGCTGATCTGTTTGGATTGCTTGCGGGTTTCGGTCAGGGCCGGTTCCATCCAGGCGTGCATGAGGGCGAATTGCTTTTCGATGACGTCGATCATTTCATTGGGGAGCGGGCCGGTGGTTGCGAGTGATTCGGGGCGGGCGGATTGATCGACGATGGCTTTGGTTTGGGTGATGAGTTGTTGGAGTTGGGTCATGGTTTCGTCGGAGAAGGTCATTTGCATGGGGGCTTCTTCGACCGGTGTTTGGGGTTGGGCGTTCTGGGCGGCGGTGGCGATGACTTTGCGGATGGCGTCGAGGCCTCCCTGGAAGGCGGAGAGTTGGGCCACCACACGGTTGATCGGGTCGCTGGTGTCGGCGCCCTGGAAGAGTTGTTTTTGTTTGTAGGCGGCGATGATCTCTTCCCAGCGGTCTTCTTCGGCCGGGGTGATCCAGCCGGTCATTTTCTTGAATTTGAGCAGGTTGGCTTCGGTGCCGGTGGTCAGGGTCTGGGCTTCGTTTTCGTAGTGGGCCATGATCAGGGTTTTGAGTTCGTCGTCGTTCATAATGGGGACGATTTTTTCGACAATGCGGTTCATGTTGCGGTAGGAACCCTGGAGTTTGAAGGCCGGTTCGGTGCGGTATTCGTCGGCTTGGCCGGCGGAGTAGATGTACTGCTGGTTGACCTTGAGGATGACGTCCCGGACGACCATCATCTTTTGCATGACGCTGACCATTTCATCGACTTCCTCCACCGAGTAAGTGCCGGTGAACTCGGCGCCTTCGCGGCTGTTGTTGGCGGCGATTTTGATGACGCTGTAGACGTCCTGCTGGCTTTTGCTGGCCAGTTTGTTGAGCACGGCGTTGGAGGTGAGCGAGTTTTCCAGGTAGCTCATTTCGAAATCGTCGGCGGTGTCGCCGATGATGTCGCCCAGGTTGTAGGTGTCGGCGCGGTTGGCGAGCATGTCGGGGATTTTGAATTTTTCGCCGCTTTCGGTGTAGGGATTGCCGGCCATGACCACGGCGACTTTTTTGCCGCGAAAATCGTAGGTGCGGCTGCGGCCCTTGTAGACGCCTTCGATTTTGCGCTGGGCGTCGCACAGGGAGATGAATTTTTGCAGGAACTCGGAGTTGCAGTGTTGGATGTCGTCCACGTAGATCATGACGTTGTCGCCCATTTCAAAGGAGAGGTTCAGCTTCTGCAATTCCTCCTTGGCGCTGGCGTTGGGGGCTTCGGCCGGGTCGAGGGAGGTGACGGTGTGGCCGATGGCCGGGCCGTTGATCTTCATGAAGATGATGCCGAGCCGGTTGGCCAGGTATTCCATGAGGGTGGTCTTGCCGTAGCCGGGGGGGGAGATGAGCAGCAGCAGGCCCATGAGGTCGGTCCGTTTGCTTTCGCCGACCACGCCGACCTGTTTGGCCAGGTTGTCGCCCACCAGGGGCAGGTAGACTTTGTTGATCAGTTTGTTGCGCACAAAGGACGAGAGGATGCGCGGTTTGAATTCATCCAGGCGCATGGTGGTGCGCATGTCGTCGGTAAGTTTGCTTTTTAAGGCGTGGAAGTTTTCGTATAGCGGCCGGACGTGTTCTTCGAACCGGGTCAGTTTGGCCATGAAGCGGATGTAGTTGAAAGCGTAGGCGCTTTTTTCGATGACGGCATGGTCGCCCACCAGGCCTTCCAGTGCGGCGGTCATGGGCACGTTGACGGCATCGCGCAGTTGCAGCAGGTTGCTTTGGTCCACCGGGTCCTTGCCGGCCACGAAGACCAGGGCGGCAGCTTCGTCGATGTAGTCGGCGGTGCCGTTTTCGTCCTGGGCGGCGGCGTAGCTGCCGACCCAATCGCGCACCAGTTCGAAGTCGTTGGCCGGGGTTTGCGTTAGGTCCTTGCGGGCGGCTTTGAATTTGGCGTCGAAGCGGTGGTGTTTGATGTGGGCTTCGAAGCCGCGGGCCAGGTCGAGGGCGGTTTTGCTGATTTCAAAATGGCCTTTGCGGGCCGGTTCGTGGTCGCAGAGTTCCAGGAACAGGTAGCGGGCCGCGGCCGGGGCATCGGTGGTGCCGAACAGGCCGTTGGTTTCCAGAAAAGCGGTGATCAGGCCGGTGAGTTCGGCGATGTAGTTGTCCTGGTCCTTGCGGTTGGGGAACAGGCTGCGGAGCTGACCGAAGGCGCTCAGTTTGGCGATGAGCAGGTCGCGGTTCTGTTTGTCGTCGTACAGGGCCCAGAAGATGCGGGCCAGGGCGCGCACCCGGGGATGGAACCGGAGCAGGCCCACGGCGAAATGGATGCCGGCCAGGGCTTTGAAGATCTTTTCGCCGTCGTTGTCGTGGATGCCTTTGGCGTAGCCTTCGGTGTAGCGCGGGCCCATAAACTGCTGCACGTGGGCGGTGAGTTCTTCGTCGTTGTCGGCGGCGATGGCGTCGAGCAGGGTTTGGCGGTCTTCGTCGGAGGCGGCTTTGAGTTCGTCGAGCAGTTTGAAAGCCAGGTACTCGCCCCGGTAGACGTTCCTGTTTTCCGAGGGGAGGGTCATGTCCCAGACGTCGCGGGTCTGCGCGAAGGTGTCGTCTTCGATGGCTTCGAAGAAGTTGGTGCCGGTGAGGTGGAACAACTGCTGGTCGTCGCGCTTGACCACGGTGAGGTCCAGAGGCTGGCGGTTGACCGAGAACTTATGGTTGCCGAACTGGATCACCTGTTCGCCGTCCACGAAGAGTTCCTGGCGGTCCTTGAGCTGGCGCACGGTGTCTTCGCGGATGGTTTTCAAGCGGGCCTGGATGTCATCGGCTTTGACGGTGTCGCCGATCTCAAGGAGCTGGGCCACGATTTCGCGGGTTTTCTCCACCATCAGGTCCGAGGCGAAATAGCCGTTGATGGCGTTGATGTCGTCGTAGGTGGCCACGCGGGTGGCGATCCCTTTGAGAATCCGTTCAGCCGAGCGGAGCAGGGTGTCGGCCCGTTTGTTGCGCGCTTCGATGAGGCCGAGTTTGCGTGATTCAAAGGCGTTGTAGAGTTCGTCGCGTTTTTCCGAGAGTTGCAGCACAAAGTCGTCGAAGTCGGCGAAACGGCCTTCGAGTTCTTCAATCTGGACCATGACCTTGGTCAGGAACTCATCGCATTTTTCCGGGGTGTCGCAGATGTCCAGGTAGTTGATCACGCTCTGGTTGAGCAGCTTGATCTGGGCGTTGAACTGGGCCACCCCTTCCACGCTTTGCAGGCTCTTGATTTTGTTTTTAAGCCCGGCTTTGTGCTGGTTCAGGGTGGCGAAGACGGTGGAGATGTTGTCGATGATGCGGGTGGTCTGGGTGGCGTCCTCGATTTTTAGATTGCTCACGATTTCGATGAGCATCTCCAGTTCGGCACCGGCCTTGTCGGCTTTTTCCTGGAGCTGTTTGCCTTCGGTGACCCGGTCGAGGGCTTCGATCCGGTTGCCGATATCGGCGACCTTGGTTTCGTAAGGCGTCAGGGCTTCGGGACCGAGCAGAAATTCGACGCAGCCGGTGGACATGGCGTCGGTGGCCGCGCGGACTTTTTCCTCCAGGGCTTCGATGGCAGGCAGGTCGACGTAGCGCAGTTCTTTCAGGGAGATGATTTCGCCCCGCACGGTGCGCAGTTGCATGAGGCCGTCCACAAACAGGTCGATGCTGTCGAGTACATCCGGTTTGAGTCCGTCGAGCAGTTGCCGGGCCGCTTTGGATACCCGGCCGACTTCGTTGGCGGTGTTTTTTTTCAGGCGGACGACTTTTTCGAATTCGTCGATGGCCCCGGCCGCGGCGGCCTTGATCTCCTGGATGGCTTCCTTGATGTTGAAGGCGTCTTCACGGTCGAGCCAGAAATAGGTGTCGCTGATGTCGGTGGCTTTTTTGACCAGATCGATGTAGAGCCCGGCGTAGATGTCTTCGCGGCTGAGGAGTTTGAACAGTTCGTTGCATTCGGCCATGCAGCGGACGATGTCGGGATTGCCGATTTTGTAAAGGAAACTGTCGCTTTTTTCGGTGACGGCGTGGGTGCTTTCGATAAAAGGCGTTTGCCAGATTTGCACCACGTGGTGACGGGTCGGTTCCTCGTCGCTGCGGAAATAGAGCATTTCGCCGTTGGCGAAGTTGGAAAAGCCGCTGCAGGTGATCGGGTTTTCGACCTTTTGTTCGATGATGTTATAGGGCAGCAGGGCGTAGTCGCCGGAGTCGCGTTTGTAGAAGCTGAAGAGAAAGTCCTCGCCGTTGGCCGAGGTGATGCGGTTTTCAAAGACCATCTGGGGGGCGCCGTTTTCAAACTGTTTGAGTTCGCCGGTCTGCAAGTAGTAGCCGTTGGCGAAGATCAGGCCCTGGTCGTCGGGCAGGAGCACGCAGGCCGCGCCGATGGCGTCCACCCGGCAGACTTCCTGGATTTTTTCGTTGAAGATGAAATAGCGGGTTTCCTTTTCCATGTAGGGCTGGATGCGCACCAGGATCATGTGGCCGACAACGGCGTAGTCGATCTGGGCGTCGTCCAGGGTCTGGTCCGGGTTTTCCACCGGTTCGGCATAGATGCCCTGGCCCGAGGCGGTGTTGTCTTCGACCTTGAAAGTGATGTCGCCGCCCACGGCTTCCACGAAGAGGCGGTCTTCAATGGAGATGTGTGGGAATTCGCCGAACCGGTGGGCGTCGCGGGTGGTCCGTTCCCAGGTGAATTCGTGCTGGGGCGGGAATTTGAATTCGTGGTCGCTGCGGTTGTCCACGTAGTCGAGTTTGCCGTCCTGCAGGACCCACTTGAAGGTTTTGATGTCGGTGACGGCTTTGCCCACCCGGAAGACCATGAACAGGTAGGGGCCGATGATGGAGAATTTTACGAAGGCCGTGTCCTTGTAATATTTGTAGAGGGCCTGGAAGTCTTCTTCGAAGCGTCCGGTTTTGAGGATGTCGAGGGGTTGGGCGGTGAAGGTGCGGTCTTTGTATTCGTAGACCGCGAAAACGTCGCTGAGCCGGGTTTCGGTTTTCAGGCCCATGTGGACGTTGTAGCCGAAGATGAAGCATTCGTCGGACAGGGCCACCATATCGCGCGGGGTGCAGTTGTTGCTGGTGGTGAGCCGTTCGGTGGCCAGCAGGGTCGGTTCGATGGCCCCGAAGATGTCCTTGCGGGCCTGGTTGAGTTGGCCCAGGCGGTTTTTCAGTTCCTTGCCGTGGGACAGGAGCCGTTTGCGGATGATTTCGTAGGTGTCGCCTTCCAGGATGGTGTCCTGTTGCGGGGTGGGGCTGGTTTCTTCGGGTGCGGTCATGCGGGTATTTCCTTGTTAGTGGTTTGTAACCGGTTGCTGTGCGTTTGTGTCATTGCGGGATTGTCCCGGAAATAATCGTTTTTTTTTGCCCTGAGCCTCCGATAAACGCTGTGGGAGAGGTCTTTTTGTCGATTTGATTCTGGACCCCGGCGTTCGCCGGGGTGACGGGGGGGTGGGTGTGGTTGCGGTTGTGCTAGCGGTGCAACCTGTCGCGGGTAGCGGCGTTTTTTGCCTCACCCGGTCGTCATGCCGGACTTGATCCGGCCTCCAGCATCTAATGGGCTATATCCTCTTAAAATCGTCTCCCGGCGTTCGTCGGGGGAAAATGTATTTTGTCGATCTGATTCTGGACCCCGGCGTTCGCCGGGGTGACGGGGGGTGTGGGTGTGGTTGCGGTTGTGCTAGCGGTGCAACCTGTCGCGGGTAGCGGCGTTTTTGCCTCACCCGGTCGTCATGCCGGACTTGATCCGGTATCCAGAATCTAATGGGCTATATCCTTTTAAATTGTCTCCCGGCGTTCGTCGGGGGAAAATGTATTTTGTCGATCTGATTCTGGACCCCGGCGTTCGCCGGGGTGACGAGAGGGTGGTCGATTTTATGGAGCTTTCTATCGGCGGTAGCAGCACCCTTTTCAAAAGCTGTTGTCATTCCGGCGAAAGCCGGAATCCAGAATCGTTAATCGTTTTTTTAACCACCTTTAAGGCCGCTAAATAACAGATTGGTAAAGATCTTCCCAATTCGGATTTTTTTCTTCGATCAGATCTAACTTCCAGATGCGCTTCCAATCTTTTAACCGCTTTTCCCGAACGATCGCGGATTCCATATTTTCGTGCAGTTCGTACCAGACCAGTTGGTAGACGTTGTAGCGCTTGGTAAATCCAGCCACCTTGTCATTTTTATGCTCCCAAATGCGTTTTGCGAGGTTTGATGTTACACCGACGTAGAGTGTACCATTGCGCGCGTTCGCTAAAATGTAAACAGCCGGTTGCTTTTGCATGGTTGTTTGCTCAAGTTTCGGTTTATACCGGTACGCAAAGGTATTCTGTCGATCTGATTCTGGACCCCGGCGTTCGCCGGGGTGACGAGAGGGTGGTCGATTTTATGATGCTTTCTATCGGCAGTAGCAGCACCCTTTTCAAAAGCTGTTGTCATTCCGGCGAAAGCCGGAATCCAGAAGGTTTTTATCCGGTAGCCTGTGGTTTGCCTTGCTTCAACTGCGTCAAGTTGATGATTCGCCGGCCCTGTCTATGTTTCAGAGAAGACCGGTTTATTGCCTGCCGGGCTTATTCACTTGCGGTTGCTTTCGCCTTCACCGCGTCGACGATTTTATCCCCCACCCCCGACCGCTCGGCCATGGCCAGCAGGTCGTAGAGCTGACCGCGCTCGTCGGCGTTGTCGGTGAGGCTGATCAGCTTGGTCAGGGCGGCGGAGACCGACAGGTCTTTCAGGTCGCCGGCGCTGATGCCGAATTGGTTGAAAAAGCGTTTGATACGGGCGTGGAAATATTCCGGGTCGCTGTTGAAGAAGGTCTCCTTGACGTCGCTGAGAACCTTGCTGTTGTGCACGTAACGGTCCACGGCTTTGCCGCCGGTGACGGCGTGGGTGATTTTGTCGAAGAACATGGACTCACCGCCCACGATGTCGACTTTGGCCGTTTTGAGGGCTTCACCCAAAACCACGGCCTGCTGCTCGGCGATCTGCTTGCGGTTGTCGATCTCGGCCAGTTCAATGGCTTTTTCTTTGTCCAGTTCCAGTTTGAATTCCTCGTGTTCGCGGCCCACGGCGTCGAGCAGCTTCATGGCGTTGGCTTTGTCTTCGATGCCCTTGGCTTCGGCCTGGAATTTCATTGTCAGCACCTTGGCTTCGGCTTCGCCTTTTTGTTCGATGAGAAAATTGTTCTGCTCGGTGACCTTGACGTCGGCCAGGCCCGGCGCGGCGTGTTCGGCAACGGCGGCGTCGGCAAGCATTTTTTTGGCCGTGGATTCTTTTTCCGCCGCGCTTTGGGTGGCTTCGGCCAGGATGACTTTCTCCTCGGCCTGCATTTCAGCGGCGGTCTTGGAGGCTTCGGCGCCGGTAACGGTTTCGTAGCGCGCTTCGTCGGCTTTGAGCTCGGCGGCTTTCTTGGCGGCTTCGGCGCCCTTGATTTCAATGACCAGGGCCTGTTCAGCGTCCTTTTCGGCCTGGGTCACGGCCACCCGTTTTTCACGGTCGGCGGTGGCAAATGCCTGGGTGTCCTTGATCCGTTCCTGTTCTTCGACCACGGTTTTTTCCACCATGACCCGCTCGCGGATGACGTCCTGAATCGCCTTTTTCTCCACTTCTACCGATTTGTCCTTTTCGATGCCGGCCAGGGCCACCACCCGTTCGCGCTCGGTGGCTTCGAGCAGTTGGTCCTTTTGCACGCGCTCGTTTTCAATGGCTTCGGTGCGCTCCTTGTTTTTTTGGGCCACGATGATCTGGCGCTCCTTGTTTTGCTCGGCGACAAGGACTTCTTCTTCCGTGCGGATGCGGGCCGATTCGGCTTTTAAATGTTCTTCCTGCTGGATCTTTTTTGTCTCGGCTTCCTCGCGGGCCTTGTTGGCTTCAACTTCGCGTTGCTGCCGGTTTTCCGATTCGGCCAGTTGGCGGTTGAGTTCCAGGATCGCTTCCTTGGCCTCCACGTCCTGTTTGGTGATGGTCTTTTCCTTTTCACGCTCGATCTCGTTGGCCCGGATTTTTTGCTCGGCGGTCAGGCCGGTGATTTTTTTGATACCTTCGGAATCGAGAATGTTGTCCGGGTTGAGCATGTCCACGGAGGTTTGCTCCAGAAAATCGATGGCGGCGTCGTCGAGCACAAAGCCGTTCAGGTCGGTGCCGATGTTTTTCAGGATTTCCTCTTTGAAGCGTTCGCGCGAGGTGTACAGTTCCACGAAATCGAATTGCTTGCCCACGGTTTTCAGGGCTTCGGAAAATTTGGCTTCGAACAGTTCCTGGAGGGCGTCGCGGTGTGAGGCCCGGTCGCAGCCGATGGATTGGGCCACCTTCAACACGTCTTCGACGGTTTTGTTCACGCGTACGAAAAAGGCCACTTTTATATCGGCGCGCATGTTGTCCATACAGATCAGGCCTTCCTGGCCGTTGCGGTCGATATTGACCCGCTTGACCGAGATGTCGATCAATTCGAAGCGGTGCAGCACCGGGATGACGATGATACCGGAAAAAGAGACTTTGGTTCCGCCCATGCCGTTGCGCACGATGGCCTGACCCTGCTCCACCTTGCGGTAGCATTTGACGAGCATGGCAAAGATACCGACCAGGATTAAAATGACAATTGTGATGGCAATTCCGATTACAGTTTGTGGCATGTTGCTCCTCCGTTATTTATTCTTCAAATTTTTCAACAAAAAAGATCCCTTTGTCTTTATCTTCGTCGTAGACCACCGCTTTGTCGCCTTTTTTCAGTACGGTGCCCTCGGTGGTGCGCACATTGATCAACAGTGGCGCGCCTTTGGTTTCGATTTCAAGCTGTCCGAACGAAGAGGTGACTTCACTGGTAACCACCGTGCCGGCGCGCAGCAGGATTTTTTCGTGGGTCTCCTCTTTTTCGAAGGTTGAGAAAATTTTACGCAGGGGCCGGGTGATGACCCCGGCGACAAACAGACTGGCAATGATATTCGGAATCAGCAGTGCGGCCCCCCAGATTATCGACAGGCCGGGGTTGAGGTAATAGTTGGCCAGCATGGAGATGGTCCAGCCTACCAGGATCATGGCGCTGAAAATGACCATGACCGGGACTTCCCCGATATTCATGAGGTTGAAGAACCAACGCAGCAAGCCGCCGGGTTGATCCGCGCCCACGTCGGCATCCGCGTCCGCGCCGGCGTCCAGGTCGGCATCCGATTCAAAATCGAAGTCAACGTCGAACAGGTTCACATCCAGGGCCCCCAGGATCACAAAGATCCAGTACAGTACGATCAGCGCCAGGAGCACCGTCCAGGGCAGGTTGACCAGGGCGATCGAGGCTTGCATGACTTCTACCATTGTGTCTCCTTTTGATTTTGCGCGAGCTCTGAGTGTTAAGCGGTTAACTTAGCATTTCAATTTTTGGATAATCAAGCAGAAAATATTTTTCCTGAAGCATATCAGGCGGCTTTGCTTTTGTGCAGCGCCTTGAACAGGGTCGGGCCGATCAGACAGGTCAGCACGGCCAGAAGTACAACCGCATCCTTCATTTTGGGTGTGATAAGACCTTCGGCCACACCGATGGAGGCCGCCGCCACGATCAGGCTCAGGCGTGTGGCCATCAGGATGCCGATGTTCAGGGCTGCGCGCAACGAAGCGCCCTGGGTGACCATCAACAGTGATGGGAGTATTTTGACCGTCAGGGCCAGAATCAGTAATTTGGAGGCAAACAGGATCGCCTGCGGATTGAGCAGGTTGGCAAGGTCGAACTGCATGCCCACGTTGATAAAGAAGATGGGGACCAGAAAACCGAAGCCGAGAGCGGACAGTTTGTCTTCCAGGTCGCCCCGGTCCCGGAAGACGAAGGAGAGCACGCAGCCGCCAAGAAAGGCCCCCAGCACGGCTTCGATGTGGACCAGCTCCGACAGGGCGACGAACAAGAATAGCAGGGCCAGGGAAAGGCGAACGCCCAGTTCCTGGTTGTCGCCGGTGGCGAGCAGGCGTTGGGCTTTTTGCGGGTGCCACCAGGCCCACAGGCGCACGAGGCGAAGCACCAGGCCGAAACCGATGAAGAGCGGCAGGGGGTAGACAAAGTGCCAGCTGATGCCGTGTTTGTGCCACAGGATGAAAACGGTGATGCCCAGCAGGGTTAAAAAATCGGCCAGGGTGGCGGCGATCAGGATCGCTTGTCCCAGGGCGGTTTTGTTCAGGCCGAGTTCTTTTAATGTCGGCATGACCAGCCCCAGTGAGGTGGTGGAGAGCACCAGGGCCATAAAGACGCCCAGGCCCATCAGGTGGGCCAGCAGCAGGGACAAAGTCAGAGTGAGAAAAAAAATGGCGAACTGGGCCAGCAGTTGGGTGCGGCTCTGGCGCCGCAGGATGGCGAAATCGATCTCCATGCCGGCATGGAACATGAGCAGTAAAAAACCGAGGTGAGCGAGAAAGACCAGCCAGTCGCCGCCAAATTGCAGTCCCAGGCAGCTTTTGCCGAGAATGATGCCGAGCAGGATTTCCGTGACTGCAGCCGGCAGACGGATCAGACGGCTGATGCCCGGCATCAGGGCGGCTGCCAGGGCCACGATGAGCAGTGCAAGGGTGTCGTGAATGACCAAGGGGGTTGCTCCTGTATAAAAAATGCTCCGAAGTTAAGGTGGAAATTGAAATTTGAAACTGGAAATTTGAAACTTGGATAAGGCAACGTCAGGGGTGTGGCGGCCGAATTTCAAGTTTCCGGTTTCAAGTTTCAACCACAAAGAGATCCGTCAACGTCGATACTCTATGTGCTTCATGATGCGATCACCATCACCGAGCAGGCGGCCTTGCGGGCCAGTAGTTCGCCCACGTGGGGCGAAAACAGTGACCCTTCCTTGGTGGTGCTGCCGAGCACCAGCAGATCGAAATCCTTTGACAGTTCGGCGATCTCGGTTACCGGGTTGCCCTGTTTGCAGATTTCCTCGATTTTTACTTTGTGCACATGGGCCAGATGCCGGATTTTACGAGTGGCCTGTTGCACCCAGCTTTCATCATTCGCGCCATGGATAAACTCCGGTTCCTGGACAATGACGGCGGTTAGCCGGCCGTTGACCTGGTGGGAAAGGTTGATGGCGATCTCAAGGGCCTGCTCGGCGCGGAAGGTGGCGTTGAACGGCACCAGGATTCGTTCGAAGGGCCAGCAGTTGCGCGCCACGAAGAGCGGGCAGGGCAGGGCGTGGGCCAGGTCGATGATTTCGGATTTGGTAAGCGATTTGATGAACGACGGATCAAAGGGCGGGATCACCGCCATGCCGATGTTGTGTTCGGCGCAGACGCTTTTGATTTGGCCGATGAAATTGTCGCCGGTGGTTTCAAAGCGGATATCGATCCCCTGGACAAGGTTGCCGAAGCGCTGTTGGGGGTCGCCTTTGCCGGCGGCGCCGAGGACCGTGATTTGCCGCAGGCTGGTGTTCTGGGCCAATTGAAAACTTTCGGCCATCAGGCGTTCTTCGTCCAGGTCCTTTTTCGGCGGCAGGGCCAGTAGCAGACCGCGTCCGTAATTGAGCGGAAAATCGAGATCCTTGACGTTGAAGACATTGCAGATGGCCTCGAAACTTTCAAAATTGCCGACAATGATCAGCCGGTCGCCGTCCTGTACCTCGGTGCGCAGATCCGGAAACAGCAGGTCTGCCTGGCGCATCACCGCCACCGGCCGCCATCTGGCTCCGCCCAGGGTGATCACTTTTTTGCCGGTGATGCCCATCTGAGGGGTGACATCGATTTCCAGGATTTCGCCGCGTCCCTGTCCCATGGGGGTGACGATCAGGCGCGGGTCCTGCAGGTAGTGGTAGATGGTGCGGGCGATCATGGTGTTGACCATGACGGTCTTGACCCCCAATGCCTGAAAGTCGGCTTGCAGTTGCGGATCATGAACCCGGGCAAAGAGGTGGTCGACCCCTTTGGCGTGGGCATGCCGGCAGACAGCCAGGTTCACCGGATCGTTGTTGGTCAGGGCCAGTACGTAGTCGTGCCCTTCAACATCGGCCTCGTCGAGCACCACCGGGCTGGACGCGTCGCCCGCCCATACCTGCGCGATGTCCGGGTAGATATTGGTCAAGGCGGTCAGCACCTCCCCGGATTTTTCAATCACACTGACCTGCCAGGTTTCCCCCAGCCGTTTGAGCAGTTCACGGGCGATTTTGCCGGCCCCGCAGACCAAAACTTTCATGGTTGGCGCAATTCCTTAAATTAAGGGATTTCGGGTAGTACGCTGTATGAGTGACATCGATCGGCTTCCGGTGTTCAGTACAACACTTTGCCGCGGGTTGCAATCGAAGGCTTGAAGAGTGTGTTGGGGCTCGCTAGTGTCCATCCGGAAATAGTATCTTTTGGCTCAGGTCGGCGTTTTCACGAATTTGACCTGAACCAAAATCTACTATTTCCGGGTGGGCACGCGCTAACTCTAAGCGTAAGGTGGGGCGGGGGGGGAAGAGATGTATGTGGTTTCAAGATCGGTAATCGCCGGGCGCAGGTACTTTGAGATCGGACGGGCACTAATAAGCTCGAACCCTTTTTGTGCCAGGCGCTTGCGCTTTTCGGGCGCATGAATCAGTTCGCAGGCGCGCTCTGTTAATTGATTATAGTCGGCAAACGCAACGCCTTCGGAAAATTTGGTATCCTCTTGCAGGTTGGAACTATGCTCCGATAAAACGGTGCATTTGTTGGCCAGCAGGTAGGAAATGCGGACCATTTCAAGTATTTTCGTGCTGTAGATGTGGAGGTTGAGCACTAGCTTTGCTCGTCCGATCAATGCATCGCGCTCCCTGCCGTATACGCCAAACAAGGTTTTAACCTGAAGTCCGGCGGCTCGCATTTGATTGATGATTTTACGGCGCCTGGCGGTTATTGATCCGAAGAACAATACATCGATATCGGGCTCCTGTGCCGGTTGGATGCGTGTAAGTTCCTCAACATAACCGATTGGGAGAATCCGGGCGACCTGAACCCCCATGGTTTCAAGCGCTTTTTGATTTTGAACGTTATAGTCCCAAACTTCATGGCGTTGGAATAACTTGATCAATTTCGAGCAGATCCAGTACGAGTCGGTGGCCACTTGTTCCAGATTATACAAAATAGCGTCCCGGGCCAGCGGTAAATTGTAATTGGGCAATAAATTGGAACCTAAAACGATATGTCGACGCCCTGGCAACTGTCCTTCGGATGTTATGATCGAGTTATAGCCAAGCGATTGCAGGCCATAATGAAGGGTTTCGGCAATTTCACTAAATGCGGCTGAGTGCATATATCCGGGGGGCTTTACTACTGTTACGGCGAATTTCATTTTTATTTCCGATGGACACTATCTTCATCACAGGTGCCGGGCGTACTTCATTTGGAATGATATTAACCCGGCAATAAAATATCTTTAAAATTGTGATTCCGGCGAGCGCCGGAATCAAGCGTCGATTCTGGATGCCGGATCAAGTCCGGCATGACGAAGACTTACATATTTAGTCGCCGGTTTAATAGATCACATGTTTGAAATGAAACCGTGCTGATATCGCGCGAAAGGTGCTATTTCCAAATGGACGCTATCTACCTGGTTGGCCAACTATTATGTTGGGATCATAGCCTATTTCAATTTATGGTGTAAATCGGGGATTTCCTGAATGTGTCAGGTGAAAAATCTCAACGTGGTGTTCCAATTTGATGCAGTTGATGCCGATCTGCAAATAGCATCTTTGGGCCCAGGCCGGCGTTCTTACGAAGTGAACCAAATTGTATGTTGAAGTTCGACAATGGGCTACATTACATCGCGGGTTTTGTAAAAATCGATGTCCGGCCATTCCTTCATGCAGTAGTCAAGTTGAAAGTTGCTGGTGGTCAGATAGGACAGGCATCCCTCGGCGTCGCGGGCCAGGTTGGCGGTGTTCTTTTTTTCGAAAGCGGCCAGTTTGCCGGGATCTTCGCAATCGACCCAGCGGGCCACGGCATAGTCGACCGGCTCGTAGACGGCGTCCACGCCGTATTCGGCTTGCAGGCGGGCCATGGTCACATCGAACTGCAACACTCCCACCGCGCCGAGGATATAATCGCTGCCCATGACCGGTCGGAAAACTTGCACGGCCCCTTCCTCGGCAAGCTGGATCAATCCTTTTTGGAGCTGTTTGGTTTTCATCGGATTGCGCAGGCGCACCCGGCGGAAGATTTCCGGGGCGAAATTGGGGATGCCGCTGAATTTCAGCCGTTCCTTTTCGGTGAACGTATCCCCGATTTTGATGGTGCCGTGGTTGTAAAGTCCGATGATGTCGCCCGGGTATGCCTCTTCCACGTTGCGGCGGTCCTGGGCCATGAAAATGGTGGCGTTGGACAGGGTCACTTCCTTGCCGAGGCGGTGGTGCATGACTTTCATGCCGCGTTTGAATTTGCCGGAGCAGATGCGCACAAAGGCGATCCGGTCGCGGTGGGCCGGGTTCATGTTGGCCTGGATTTTAAAGGCAAAACCGGAAAACGGTTTTTCATAGGGTGAGACGTCGCGCGAAACCGCCGCCCGTGGCCCGGGGTGGGGAGCGGTTTCGACAAAGGCGTCGAGCAGTTCTTTGACGCCGAAATTGTTGATGGCACTGCCGAAAAAAACCGGCGACTGGCTGCCGATCAGGTATTGCGCCGGGTCGAATGGATCGGTGGCCCCTTCGATCAGTTCGATATCTTCGCGCAGTTGATCGGCCTGGCTGCCCAGCAGGTCGTCAAGAAGCGGGTCGGTCAGGTCCTTGACCACGAGCCCTTTATCCTGCCGGGTGTCGCTGCCGGCGTCAAAAAGGTGCAATTGCTTGCGGTACAGGTTGTAAACGCCGCGAAACCGCTTGCCCATGCCGATGGGCCAGGACAGAGGTGTGCATTCGATTTGCAGTTTGTTTTCGATGTCATCGAGGATATCGAGCGGCGCCAGGCCCTCGCGGTCGAGTTTGTTGATGAAGGTCATGATCGGCGTGTTGCGCATGCGGCAGACTTCCATCAGCTTTTCGGTTTGTGGTTCCACGCCCTTGGCGCTGTCGATGACCATCATGGCGCTGTCCACCGCGGTCAATACGCGGTAGGTGTCCTCGGAAAAATCCTGATGGCCGGGGGTGTCGAGCAGGTTGATATCGTAATTGCGGTAATTGAATTTCATCACCGAGGAGGTGACCGAAATGCCGCGCTCTTTTTCAATGGCCATCCAGTCGCTGGTGGCGTGGCGGGCGGCCTTTTTGGCTTTGACGGCGCCGGCCTGCTGGATAGCGCCGCCAAAGAGCAGCAGTTTTTCCGTCAAGGTGGTTTTGCCGGCGTCCGGGTGACTGATGATGCCGAAGGTTCGCCGGCGCTGGATCTGTTTTTGATTGTAGTGTTCCATGGGGTTATCGTGCGGTTCAATCCTTTTTTAAATCAAGGGTCGCACCGTACCAAGGTCTACCGGGAATGTAAACCCTAAGGGCCGCGGAAAAAATAAAATATCCCAAATACGAACGTACTTTAGGATATTTTATTTTTTC
>JANQIE010000318.1 GCA_028282295.1 Desulfobacterales bacterium
TCGCATTTTTAAAATCCTCGACATAGCGCGCTATGCCTGCGGTTTTAAAAATGCTCGGGCCTTGCCAGGAGCCAAAATCTACTATTTCCGGATGGACACGCGCTAACAATTTACTTGCAAATTGCAACGGCCGGTATTAAAAATTGATATTTAAATTTCATGAACACCTACCAACTAGCGGGTTTTGCCATATACACAACAACACAATCGAAAAAGCGGCCTCCGGCTTTCATTTGCTGCAGGAGAGTTAAGGAACCGGAACTATGGCGAAGAATGCGACTTATCAATCGGACGACCAGACAAACGACCATATTTCACGCCGAATTGCCGAATTGATCAAAAACAAAAGCGCCACTTATAAAAGTGAGCTGCTGCTATTGCTCGAAAAGGACACGCCCCCCGATCAACGGGCGATGCCGCGCCGAAGCTGCTTCATACCGGTCGACTACACCACCAACGATCACGACTACCACGATTTTATCCAGAATATGAGCGACGGCGGCCTTTTTGTGGAAACACGGGCGGCCCTGACTGTCGGGCAGCAAATCGCCTTGACGTTTTCATTGCCTCACAGCAACCACCAAACCCGCATCACCGGTGAAATCGTGTGGGTGGGGACGGACGGATTCGGGGTCAATTTGCACCAGCCGATCGAACCGGCCGTGACATCGGCCACCGCTACGGCCGTACCGACGACTTCGCCGATTGAAAAACTGCAAACCCTGCTTGCACGGCACAGGCAAAACGAGGCCCGCCTGCAAGGCGAACTGAAAGAAAAAAATCTGTTGCTCAGGGAACTGCAGCACCGGTTGAAAAACAACTTCCAGTTGATCTATTCCATTATCAACCTGCAAATGCTTGGCGCGGCCGATAGCGCCGTCGAAGCCATTCTGTGCGACACCAACAGCCGCATCAAGCCGATGGCCGAGGTGCACAAGATTCTGAGCCGGACCACCGGCAGCACAACTGTCGAATTGAAAAGCTATCTTGAAGAACTTGTGCAGAGCATATTTAAATGTTATCAGCCGCCCAAGACCGTACAGTCCGCCATTGCCGGTGACGAGCTGCCCGTCACCGCCGCCATCGCCACGGCCTGCGGCATGATTGTCAACGAACTGGTTACCAACAGCATTAAATACGCCTTCCCGGACGGGCGGCCCGGCCACATCGGCTTGAAACTGGATCGACCGGCTACGGACGAAGTTGAGATTCTAGTGACCGACAACGGGGTCGGCTCCGACACGGAGGCGGCCTGCGATGACGACGCTGGCATGGGCCTGAAACTGGTCAGCGGAATCGTGCACGAGCAATTGCACGGCCGGGTCATGTGGAGCCATGAAAGCGGCTTTCACTGCCGGATCCGCTTCAGCGCAGCCAAGCAGAAATAGATTGTGTTGGTGGACAAGGTCCGCCCTGCCATTGCCGTTGGGCAGGTTTTCCGCGGCCCTGAATCCGGTCACCCCAGATGTTTCAAAACCGATTCGCTCAACGAATCGTCGTCCTTCTGAAAAATCGGAATCAATTGTTCGGCAATATCCTTCAAGGATTTGTACTTTTTCTCACGCATCACATTCTGGATGTTTTCAACACCCTCTTCAATCAGCCGTAATCCTTCGGCGATCTTGATAATATCATCTCGATCCATGCCGTTTCCTCCCTTTGATGGTAATTGGTGTCCATCCGGAAATAGCATCTTTTGGCTCAGTTCGGCGTTCTCACGAATTTAAAATCCTCGACGTAGCCTTTGCTACGCCTGCGGTTTCAAATTCGCTGCGGCCTTGACCTGAACCAAAATCTACTATTTCCAGATGGACACCAATTGGATTATTTTTAAAAACCATACGCGACGGCTCTGTTAAAACACAAGGGCTTTTTTCCGCAGCCCTAGCATTGCAACTGCCGGCGCAGAAGGGGAATAAATTTGTTATTCGCCTTGGGAAAGGGGTAGTGGTCCAGTTGGTGGGGCCGAACCCATTGGAAATCGACCGGGCCGCGCAACCTGACCCGGCCGCCAACATAGCGGCAGCAAAAAACATCCATGATAATGCGAAAATGGGTGTAGGCGTGTTTGACTTGGGCCAAATGGGATTCGACGGCGACGGTCAGGTTGACCTCTTCCTTGATTTCGCGCACACAGGCTTGTTTGGCGGTTTCACCGTCATCGATCCGTCCGCCGGGAAACTCCCATAGCCCGCCCAGAAGGCCCTCGGATTTGCGCCGGGTGATCAGCAGGCGGCCTTTTTTTTTGACCACCCCCACCGCCACCCGGTAAACCGGCGTGCTTTTTTTAGGCACGCGGCGCGGGTAGACGTCCACCTGGTTTTGTTGCCGGGCGCAACACCAGCGATTCACGGCGCACGAGGCACACACGGGTTTTTTGGGCGTGCAGATCAACGCGCCTAATTCCATCACGGCCTGGTTGAATTCACCCGGGTCGTTGCGGTCCAGCAACTCGTCGGCATGCACCTGGAATGTCTTGTGGGCATTGGTGGCATTCACGGCGTCATCCAGGCACAACAGGCGGGCCAGGACCCGCTTCACATTGCCGTCGACCACCGCAAACGGCTGCTCAAAGGCGATGCTCATGACCGCCGCACCGATATACGCCCCGACCCCCGGCAGTTTGCGAAAAGCGTCCATGTTGCCGGGCACACGGCCGGCAAAGTCATTGCAGACAATTTGCGCGGCCCGGTGCAGGTTGCGGGCGCGGGCGTAGTACCCCAACCCCTCCCAGAGCTTGAGCACGGTTTGTTGATCGGCCGCGGCCAGGTCCGCGACCGTGGCCAAGCGGTCCAGAAAACGCCGGTAGTAATCGATCACCGTGGCGACCTGAGTCTGTTGCAACATCACCTCCGATACCCAGATACGGTACGGATCGCGGGTCTGCCGCCACGGCAGATGGCGTTGATGGGTGCGGTACCAGTTGCTCAGCGCCTTGCGGATGGCGGTGGTGCTTTGGTAGTGGGTCATTGGCTGTCCGTAATAAAAGTAAACTCAAGCACAGCACTATAAAGAGCCGTGCCGACGATGTCAAACCCGTGCCGGCACTTTTCCCTTGACGCCCCACCAGACGACACCGTACACTCGGTGGCAATTTTTTATAACTGATATCGATGGGTTAAAGCACTATTTAACCCACATGAGAATGCAAGCGGCCGACAGCCAAGACCCAAACACAGTCAATAACGAACATGCCCACCGAACTCACCGGACAACTCGAACACATCACCTACACCAACGAGGAAACCGGCTTTACCATCGCCCGGCTTAAAGCCCGCGGGCACCGTGAATTAATCACCATCGTGGGGCATTTCGCCGAACCGCAACCCGGCGAAGTGTTACTGCTCAAAGGTGAGTGGACCCTGCATCCGCAATACGGCCGGCAGTTCAAGGTTGCCAGCCATCAATCCCGGGCACCGGCCACCGTGGACGGCATCCGCAAGTATCTCGGGTCCGGTCTGATTCGAGGGCTCGGCCCCAAGATGGCCGCCCGCATCGTGACCCGTTTCGGCGCCCGGACCCTTGAAGTGATTGAAGCCGACATCGGCAATCTGTTGCAAGTGGACGGGATCGGCCCCAAACGGCTGGAGATGATCCGGGGCGCCTGGCAGGCGCAGCAGGAAATCCGCAATGTCATGCTGTTTTTGCAATCCCACGGTGTGGGGACCGGCCATGCCGCCAAAATCTATAGATTTTACGCCAACGACGCCATTGCAACCGTTCGCGAAAATCCGTTTCGACTCGCCACGGACATTAAAGGCATCGGCTTTAAAACCGCCGATCAGATCGCCACCCAACTCGGCTTTGCCAAGGACGCCCCGGTCAGGCTCGAAGCCGGTATTCTTTACGTGCTGAACCAGCAGGCCGACGAAGGGCATCTTTATTTACCTCATAAAAAACTGATTATCGAATGTGAGGCGACCCTGTCTGTCGGCCGTGACGGGCTGCTTGCGGCGCTGGAGCGTCTCGATCGTGAACACAAAATCGTCATCGAGGACATCGTCGCCGACCCCAAAGAATCTGTCCCCAACGACAAAGCTGTTTACCTGACACCATTTCACATCTGCGAAACCCAATGCGCCCAACGCATCGGCAGCCTGATGGCCGCCGGTAAGCAACTGCCCGTCATCGACACCGCCAAGGCCGTTCGATGGGCTCAGGAACAGCTCGCCTTGCGCTTGTCCCCCAGCCAAAGCCGGGCCGTGCAGGATAGCCTGAAACATAAACTGCTCATCATCACCGGTGGCCCCGGCACCGGCAAAACCACCATCATCAGCGCCATTTTGCGCATTTTCGGCCAACTGAAGCAGCGTGTGCTGCTGGCCGCACCCACCGGCCGGGCTGCCAAAAGAATGAGCGAAACCACCGGCATGACCGCCAAAACCATTCACCGGCTGCTGGAATTCAGCTTCCAGCAAGGCGGCTTTCAACGCCACCAGGACCGGCCCCTGAAGTGTAATCTGTTGATAATCGACGAAGCCTCCATGATCGACGCCGTTTTGATGCATCACCTTTTAAAAGCGGTTCCGCCGGCCGCCACCCTGGTTTTTGTGGGCGATGTCAACCAACTGCCGTCGGTGGGACCGGGCAATATGCTCAACGATCTGATCGCATCAAACCGGCTGCCGGTGGTCGCCTTGAAGGAGATCTTCCGCCAGGCCGAGAAAAGCCGTATCGTCACCAGTGCGCACCAGATCAACCAGGGCCAGATCCCCTTACTGAACGTGCAACGCGACGATGATGATTTTTACTTCATCGACCAGGACGATCCCGCAAAGGTGGTCGATCTGATCGCCACCCTGGTTCAAACGCGCATACCGCAACGCTTCGGGCTGGATCCCATCGACGACATCCAGGTGTTGACCCCCATGCATCGCGGGTTGGTCGGCGCCCAGAATCTGAACGTGACCTTGCAGAACATCCTGAACCCGCACGGTCAGAGCGTCCAGCGCAGCGGGTATACCTATCGCACCGGCGACAAAGTTATGCAGATTCAAAATGATTATGATAAGGAAGTATATAATGGCGATATCGGCCGCATCCACAGTGTGGCGGCGGAAGATCAACAGGTGGTGATCGATTTTGAAGGACGCTGCGTAACCTATGAATACTTCGAACTCGATCTCGTTGCCCCGGCCTACGCTGTGTCGGTTCATAAAGCCCAGGGATCGGAATACCCGGCCGTGGTGATTCCGCTCATGGAACAGCATTATGTCCTGTTGCAGCGGAATCTGATTTATACCGCAATCACCCGGGGCAAGCGCCTGGTGGTTGTTGTGGGCACCCGCAAGGCCCTGGCCATCGCCGTGAAGAACGACAAACAGCACCAACGCTACACTCTTTTGAGATATCGTTTGGGCAACGAAGGAATGACGATGTGAACTCGCAACGGCGCGTCCTGGTCAATACCTGTTACGGCCATTTTATGAGCCATGTGAACATGCTGGTTTTTCCGGCCGTCGTATTGCCCCTTGCCGGGCGCTTGCAATTGGAAATGGCCCAGGTGCTCGGGCTGTCCTTCGGGATGTACCTGCTGTTCGGCCTCAGTGCGCTGCCGTGGGGCCTGCTGGCCGACCGCTTCAGCGCCAAACCGCTGTTGCAGATCTACTACATCGGCGCCGGATGCAGCGGATTGGCCGCCGCCTTGTGGATCGACGCACCTGCGCGGTTCGCCGTGGCCCTTTCCTTTTTGGGCCTGTTTGCCGGCATCTACCACCCGGCCGGACTCGGCCTGATCTCCAAAACCAGCCTGCGGGTCAGCTACGCCATGGGCCTGAACGGCATGTTCGGCAATCTTGGCGTGGCGGCCGGACCGCTCATCGCCGGTCTTGTCAACTGGCTCTGGGGACCCCGCGCCGCCTACCTGGTGCTGGGCGGCCTGAATCTGTGCGGATTCGTCCTGATGCTGAGTCTGCCCCTGCCGGGCACCAGCCGGAGCACCCCCGCAAAAGCGCACAAGGAAAATTCCCAGTGGGGTATTTTCGGCATCCTGCTGGTGGCCATGATGCTCGGCGGTGTTGCCTACCGGGGCGCCACCGTGATCCTGCCCACCTACTTCGAACTTAAAAACCAGGCCCTGTTTCAATGGTTGCAAACCCTGAGCAGCGGCCGGTTTTCCCCCAATCTGGCCGCCACCCTGGCCACATCCATGATCTTTATCGCCGGCATGCTGGGCCAATACATCGGCGGTCGCACCGCCGAGCGGGTCAAGCCGGTCCATGGCTACCTCACCTTTCACGCCATCACCGTTCCCATGGCCTTTTTGATGGCGGTTACCACCGACTGGCGTTTGCTGACAGTGGCGTTGGTCTATTTTTTCTTTTTGCTCGGCATGCAACCGATCGAAAATACACTCGTCGCCAACCTGACCCCCAAACGGCTGCATAGCTCGGCCTACGGCACCAAATTCGTGTTGACCTTCGGCGTGGGCGCCCTGGCCGTCAAAATGGTCGGCCGCATCCAGACCGGCCACGGCATTGAAGCTGTCTTCCCGGCCCTGGGGTTGATCGCCGTGTTGGTTGTAGCCACCATTGTCCTGCTGCTTGTTCGCATGAGGCGGAAAATATAACCAGGACTCAAGCTGCTTACTCACCTTGCCGAAATGAATTGAAACGGTTTTGAATTCGATTTGCATCACTGGATGCAAATTTTTTTTGCACCTTCAGCGAACTCACGGGGTTTATGCACTGGAAAATCTATCGAATCGACAATGAAGCGGATGTATCGGAATTAGGGCCCCTGGTGGCTGAAATGTGGGCGGCCGACAGCGGTGAACCGAGCGGCAAACTGATGGTTTACGACCATGCCGTGCAAGAGGTGTTGCAGGCGCAATTCGGGCAGACGCAAATCGCCAGTGAGGTCGATCCGGATCTGACGGAACATTTCCGGATTTGCGAGGGGGACCGGCTGCGGCCCTGGGCGGCGAATACACTTTTATATATTACCCGCAAGTTGCCGAAGCTCGGTTTTGTGCAGGTTGATCAGGACGGCACGGCGTTGCCCGAGGACGACCTTCATTGGCAGGCCCTGGCGGAGGCCGGAATCCGGTTCCGTTACGGTTCGCGGCCGGGAGCGCTGATGATTTACCGGCTCACCACCACCACGGGACAGGCACTTTACAACAATGACACGTTGGTCCAAAAGCAATCCTATGAGTCACAAATCGTATGCGAGGCCCGTGCGAGTTGGTCAAAGACGGATGAACTGCTGGTCTACACGGTCAAATTGGTCGAGGGGCAGGCCACGTGCGGCGACCAATCCTATGATCTTGCCAATATCGGTCAAACATTCAAGATCGGTATGAAAACCGATGGTGAGGTGGTTTACAAGGCCGACGAAATCGCGATTACCTTTCCCGGTTTCCCGGCGACACGCTTGAAAACGGGCGATGTCTGGAAAAACCGCACCGGCATGCCGGTCGACCTGCCCAATCAAGGACCAGCGGCCGACGTCGTTATGCCGGTAGTTTACGCGAACCGGCTCAGCAAGATTATCCGTGACAACGAGTCGCCGGCGGCAGTGGTCACGGTGGCCGGCTCGGGGGGGCTCGACACCGGCACCCACCGGATGCGCATCGGCGTCACCGGCACCCACTGTTTTGAGTTTCAAGCCGGGTACTTGATGCAATCCGACCTGCGTAGCGTCACCGAGGCCGTCAAGGGGGATGTCTGCATGCTGACAACGGTGGATTTGAAGCTCGCCTGCCTTAAGTGGTCGCCCGGTCCTTAGTTGCTTTTTTCATCGCTGCCGATCATACATGGTTTCTTAACTTCAGTGCGGTGGGGTGCGGTTTCAGGTAGGTCTGGTTTTTCAGATAAGCCTGGTCGTACTTGCGCACGTAGTGATTGAACAGCGTCAACGGAACGATCAGCGGCACGTACTCCCGGCGGTATTCTTCGATTATTTCCAACATCTCCTGTTTTTCGTCGGCGTCGAGTTGTTTCTTGAAGTAACCGAGCATGTGCAGCATGACGTTGGTGTGCTTGCGGATGGTCGTCTTTAACCGCAACGCCGCCAGCAGCAGTTGTTCGTACTCCCGGTAACTCTCCTGCAGGGGGTGGGCTTTGCCCCGGGCCACCAGTTTGCCCATGGCGCGGTAGTGTTTTTCACTGTGCGCGCGGATCAGCATTTTGTTGTTGGTGTGAAACGCCACCAACCGGCCCATCTGCCTGCCGTGCGTCATTGAATCACGCCAGCGTTTGAGCGTGAAGATCTGCTCGATAAAATTCTCCCGCAACCTGGGGTCGTGCAGGCGGCCGTCTTCTTCCACCGGAATCAGCGGAAAACGCTGCATGAACAAACCGGCAAATATGCCGCTGCCAAAGCCGATTGGTTGTCGGTTGGGGCCGAAGACCTTGACGCGGGTCATGCCGCTGCTGGGTGAATTCTTCTTGAAGATAAATCCGCACAGGTTCTCCGCAGCCAGGGCATCCAGGCGTTTGCGGGCCCAGGCGACCATCAGGTCGGTGTGGTCCTGACCGGTTTTGGTGACCACCAGCCGGGGATTGGCCGGATCGCCTTTCAAGTGCATGGTGGGCCGGGGGATGCCCAGGCCGGCTTCGACTTCGGGGCACACCGGCACGAATTGTACATATTCGCCCAAAACGTCGGTGACAAACCGGCTGCGGGCGTGACTGCCGTTGTAACGCACGTTGTTTCCCAGAAGACACGAACTGACACCGATTTTTATCACTTGGTCCATGTTTGCTCCTGCTTATGAAATTGGTGGAAGGAAATTGGGCCCGAGGTCAGTCCCAATTATTTGCTTGTCTTGATATTACGGACTTGTCTATAACATTGTAGGTCAATGTCATTAGCTTGTGTCCATCCGGAAATAGCAGCTTTTGGTTCCTGGCAAGGCCCGAGCGCAGGCATAGCGGGCTACTGCCGAGGATTTAAAAAAAGCGAGAACGCCGCCAGGGGCCAAAAGATGCTATTTCCGGATGGACACTATCTTAAAGGCCGTGGCACCGGGCTTTTGCCTGCAGCCAACATTTGTATAACGCCCTTACGTTGCGGCGGGCCGCCGGAACGAGCAATGTGCGCATTTAGGGACATTTCCTGGATTCCCGCCTGCGCGGGAATGACGACGTAGGTTTTGCCCCGTTGTGTCCAGGCGTCATTCCCGCGCAGGCGGGAATCCAGGAGATATCGCAAAAAAGCCTAAGTGTTGTTGTCAGACTTCGACATGCAATTTTGCTCCATTTTTATTCATTTTTTTCTTAGCTTGTGTCCATCCGGAAATAGCATCTTTGGGCCCAGAACGGCGTTTTCGTCCGAGTGTGATTCTCGACGTAGCCTTGCTACGCCTGCGGTCGCAATTGGGCT
>JANQIE010000321.1 GCA_028282295.1 Desulfobacterales bacterium
CTGATCTGATTCGATCAAAACGTTCAATCAGCAGAACATCCTTACCAGCGGCTTTAACCAGCTTAACTGGAGCGACATCAAGATCTGCAAGTGCAGCCAGTTTCATGGCGATATATTCAGCTTTCACCACGCTATAGACATCGGTACTGGAAGAAAACTTGGCGATATGCTTGGTTCCGTGGTTTTCAATTAAGGCTTTTGGCCTGGCACCGCCAATCGAGCTGCCGTGAAACAATGCTTGATCCAACTCGGGAGTTAGGGGGATGCCTTGCTCAACCTTTGCCGCGGATTCAAGCAATTCTTCCAAACGGGCATTATCGGCAGATCTTGGCACATATTCAGTTGGTGAAAGCTGAAAATCAAGCGCACCAGTGCGATCAGAGCCAGACTCCAAAAGGTAGGTAAGCTCACTCAATTCGTCTGTATCCGTGTTTTTTCCTGTTTGTCCAAGCCTTTTGTTGATAATAACACGCCGCCCCCATGCATCGGGTGCTGCATCCCTTATGCAATTTGGCATTTGTAGGCCATCGGCCAGGGGTAAAACCCCGGCCCTTAATGGTAGCTCTGGCTCATAAACCGGAATGGCGGGGGTTTTATCGTTTATGCGCTCAAGATAGCTTTTACCATAGTTAAAGTGGATAAAGTCATTTTCAGCCTCCAGTTTCCCTGCGACAACGGGCCGTGTTTCATTTGGTAGCCATATCCAGACAAAGGCTTCATTGTTTTTCTTAGAAGTCATCATCGACCACCCGTGTTTTCGATTTGATACGTCGAGGCAAGAGGGCTATCATATTGTTTGCATTTTTTATACTTACCGAAAGAGGGAGCTTGTCTTGTTCAAACAGATTGAGTCCCACTAACGCTGCCGCCTCAAAGGCCAGCCCAATGGCGCAGGTCAGTGCACCATTTTCTATTTTTTGTAGAGTTGCCCTTGAGATACCAGCCCGGTCGGCCAGATTTTGTTCAGACCACTTTCGTTGTTTGCGAGCAAGCTTAATCTGCTTTCCGAGTAATAGAGTTGCCTCTTGAGCGTATTTTGAATATGTTCTTTCCTTTGTCATAAGCACCTCTGAAAAAATGATTTCTAAAATAGGCACTATGTTTCATAATGACCATTAAAATAGTCATTGCTTACCAGTTTTTTTTAGGGAAATCAAGCGGTGGCCATTATGCCGCTTTGCGGCTTCAAGCCTTAGTGCTTTGACAAGGGGTGCGCGCATCCACCGAATGGATTCTACGGCATGATTCTTCCGGATAGACACTACCTTGGGCTTGGGATCCCTTTTTTATTGGGCGCCGGTTTTTGCCGTAAGCATGGCTTCAAAGTGATACTCGCGCGCTTCGGGAAGGATAATGACCACGGTCGTTTTGTGCCCGGTTCCGAAACAACATCTACCTGGCCGTCATTGGATTCGATCAGTACTTTGACAATCGGGCCGGCTGACGGTTTGTGAACATCAAGGAGGACATTGCCGTGCATCATCTGATTTACGGGCAGTTGAAGGACGTCGACCGGTTCAACTGGTTCAAGAAGATTGAAATCACGGCCAAAAACGCCAATTATGATTTTTCAGAGTATGCCGGTGGGTTTAATGAATTTTATATGACCTTTAGGACGGAGTTCAGTAATCCGCGCCGATTTACCTGCACACCACTTATCATCTGTCGGGGAGTAAAACCGTTTTAAGGGTTCGCCAGTCCTGAGGGCTAAAATGTGAAATTATTTTTGCGCGAGCCCTAAGTTTCGTTGTCAAGCCTGCTGATTGCTTTTTCGCAGTGGTTGTGTTGCTTACGGCAAGACAATGAGATTGGCTCGATGGCGCGCTGTTCTGGCGAGTTGCGAACCGGGTGCCAGTTCCATCACCTTGACATAAGATTGTTTGGCCTCCAAATAGCCGCCGGTTTTTTCGTAGGCTTCGGCAAGATCCATATAAAACCGGGCTGAGTTCGATTTGCCTTTCACGGCCATTTCCAGCTTTTGCCGGGCTTGTTGATATCTTTTGGTGGCGAGATAAACACGCCCCAATCCCCACAATGCATAACCATACTGCGGTTTTGTTTCCAGAGCGCTTAGAAAACTTATTTCAGCATTCGGGTAATCTCTTTTACCGAGATAGGCGACGCCGATATTGCCCCAGGCACGATGCGGTGTTGTATACATGAGATCTTCGGTCACCAGTTTAAATTGAGCAATCGCCAGGTCCCACTGTTTTAATTCCAGGTACGCCACCCCCAGATTGTTTTTGGCAAATGCATAGTCGGGTTTTAACCGCAGGGCCTTTTTGAAATGATCGATCGAAAGGGCTATTTTTTTCTTGGCCATGTAGGTAAGGCCCAGAAAATTGTGAACGTACGGGTCGTTGGGATTGAGTTCGTGGGCCTTGAGCAGTTCCCTGAGGGCACTGGCATAATCTCTGCGGTTGAGAAAGGCAGCCCCAAGATCACGAATCGATTCCGCTTTTTTGTCATTTTGCGGGGTGACTTGGGGCGTTGTGCAGGCAAAGAGCATCAAAAACGAGATGCCGAGCACGATCGTGCGTTTTAAAAGATCTGTGATACTCATGTTGGTTTCCTGTTAAGCTATTGTGTAAGTTGCAGCCATTCGAAATTGCACTGTTTACGTTTAGCCGGCGGCGTTTTTTATTTGAACAATACTGATTTGTTTCTGCCGGAAAAAACGGATAACTTCGTATTGAATTGGGGTCGCGGCGATGAGCAATTGTTTTTTGGCGCCGGTGGTCAGCAAAAACCCTGGAATCATGATGGAAGTATTGATATGAGCCGGCCTTTTGGCGGCGAAAAAAGTTGGATTCCTGGTATAGGTTGCGCCGATGGTTTTAAACAGTTTTTCAAATATAACTGTGAACGAATCCGTAGGCAGAATCCTAATTACCTTTAAACCGGTTTTTTCAATGGCGGCCGGCGCGTCGCCGTAAAGCTCCCCGAAATCGACCAGCAGCGAACTGCCGTCCGGTTTCAATACCAGGTTCGATACCGCTTCAATCTGCATGCCTGCGTATGGAAAGCTGATGGCGACTTTTTGCGAATAGGGATAACCGGCCTGTGCCAGCAGTGCTTTGACAATGCCCTTGGCATCGGAGGCATCCAAAGTGGCCACATCAATGACTGGATACGTTTTTTGCGGCGCGGTCGGCGCGGATGACGCAACGGGCCGGCTTTTAAGCGTGTCTTTTAAAACAATTCCGTGTTGCTCCAGATAGCGAACAATCGATTCCGGTGTTCGTTGCGCCGGTTCATCGATCATACTAATGCAGATATACCGCAGGGAGTTGTCGGACGGGTCGGTTTCGGTTTTTATCCACTGGGACTGCACATTGACCACCACGCCCTGTTCGGAGAAAGAAACGCTTTTGGGGGTATCTTCCGTCTGGTTGCGTTGAAGCACGGCATCTAAAATTTGTTCGGTGGTTGTTGCCGCGGTTATCGGGATGATGTCGGCTGCGTTCCAATAGGTTTGTATTTGCTGAAGGTGGGCGGATTTGGTTCGCGTGGTGTTCGGAAACACCAGTCGCTGGCCGTCGCCGAGTTCCATGACGGGCGAGACTTTGAGATTTAATTTGAGGTCATTTTGGCCTGGACGCGGCAGGTAGTAGGTGCCCCGGTCCAATAGCGTCGCCCCCAGGGTTTGGGCGGCACGGGCCAGTGGTGTTTGGGGTGCCGGCGGCGCTTTTTTGATTCGTTCTTCAGGCATACGGGGTATATCCCTGGGGCGGGGCGCGTCGGCCGATAGTTGCGCGGGGCTGTCATCTTTGTCCACAAGGGGTTTGTACCATTGCTGCTGCTGCATCTGCGGCTGTGGCAGGTAGATTGAGTCCCCGGCAAAAATCAAATTCAGATTTTTAATGTTTGGATTCATCGCCTTGAAAAGCGCCAAGCCTTCCTTGTAACTCTTGGTACCGTATTTGGCGAAATGTTTTGAGATGAGCTTTGAAACCGTGTCACCACGCTTGATGGTATATGATTTGGCTTCTTTTTGCAGGTGCTGGGTATCGATTTTGGGGGCGGCATCGGAAAGTGTTACAAACGGAATTGTCACCACACCGGTTTCCTGCCCCGGCATGCTATCCGGTTTGATTCGACGCAAGGGGATGTAAATCTGTTCTCCCGGCCGAATGGTGTTGACGTCCTTGATTTGGGGATTGATGCGTTTAAAGATGGTCAAAAATAGCGGGAAATCCTTATGGGCGATTTCTCCTTTTTGGCGGAATACTTTTAAGACCCAGTCATTCTTTCTGACCGTATAGGGGTCGCACAGGATATCGTGGCCGCGATCTTTGATAATGACATAGTTTTTGTACAACAGGGACGAATGCGCCGCCGGATTGAGGAGAAATAGCAATACACCGGTGATGGACAGCCCAATTCTTACATACCGCATACCGTGCCAACACCTGGAGTGCGACCAAGTTGTAATTAAACGATAAATAGAGGTTACGGTTTCCATAGCTAACTGCCCTCGGCAGCTTGGCTTTTTTTAATGTGCGCGTGGTTTTAGATCGAGATCCTGGGCGATTTGATCCGATACCACTTGAATAAACTGCTGCATGTCCTGCACTTCAAGCGGCGCACCGGGTGCCGGTGTTTTAACGTGCGCACCGGGCTGGACGAGTTGGGGTGCATTAATCAGTGCCGCTTGAGGTTCGACTTCAAATTCTTCCGGAAGCCGCTGCTCAAAATACATGGTTTGAAAATCGATGAATTTAAGCGCATGGGCGGTCGAATCGCAGATCGCCGTTTCATCTTCTCTTAAAAGGCCCTGTTTACGCAGAGCGGCCAGACCCGCCAGTGTTTCGCCGCCGTGGGTGCAGGCAATATGACCGTTTTGGTTGGCTGTTAGCTGCCAATCCATGATCGCTTGCTCGCTGACTTCAACAAAGTTCACTTTCTGCGCGCCCGCAATACGGTTATAGTGATCTACCAAATAAGTGACCCTTGGCATGGATACCGGGTTGCCGATCATAGCGGCCTGGGCGACGCTCGGCTTGACCGTCACCGGTTTAAAAGGTCGGTTTTTCGGATCGGGTTGCTGATAGTGAAGATAAACCGGATTCGCATGTTGGGATTGCACCCCCACAATTTTCGGTAAAGCCTCGATGATGCCTGTTTCATAAAATTTCAGAAATCCGCTCATTACAGCCGTGATATTGCCGGCGTTGCCAATCGGTACGACTACGACTTTATCCGCCATGTCGTATTCAAACGCTTGCGCGATTTCATATGAATACGACTCCTGGCCCAAGATGCGCCATGCATTTTTTGAGTTCAACAGGGCTACATTATACTTATCGGACAGGGCCTCGACAACCTTCATGCAATCATCAAAGACCCCCGGAATTTCATAAACCGCGGCCCCGTTGCCCAATGGCTGGGCCAGTTGTTGAGGCGTAATTTTTTTATGAGGCAGCAGCACGGCCGATTTGATGCCCGGTTGCAGATAGGCCGCATACAGTGCGGCGGCAGCGGAGGTGTCGCCGGTGGACGCGCAAATCGCCAGCACATCCTTGATGTGCCCGTTTTGGATCAGATAGTTAATATAGCTGAAGGCGCTCGCCATCCCGCGATCCTTGAAAGAAGCGCTCGGGTTTTGGCCGTCGTTCTTATAATAAAAACGTATGCCGACCATGTCCTGCAAGCGCGCATTGGCTTCCACCACCGGTGTATGCCCTTCTCCCAGATAGACAATCGATTCCAGCGGCAAGTTGGGGCCGATAAACTCATGGAACCGGTAGATACCCTTTAAGGCTGGTATGGTGAGCATTTGGCGAAAGTCGAAAATGCGGCGCCACTTTGCGCCGGGATTCGCTTTTAAGCGATCGAAGTCGGCATCGTAAATCAAAAGCACGCTACGGCACTGCGGGCAGGTGTACAGCAGTTCCTGAATGCCGAATTCGGCTTGGCACCCGAGGCAGCGGTAGATGAGGCGACCGCCGGGAGAGGGGATTAAATCGGATTGGAGCTCCGATGGAAACGCATTGATCTTCACGGTTTAAGTTCTTTCTTGCCGCCCATGAACGGCCTCAAGGCTTCAGGAATGAAGACCGAACCGTCGGCCTGTTGAAAATTTTCGATAATGGCCGCGACCGTGCGGCCGACTGCCAAACCGGAACCGTTCAGCGTATGAACCAATTCGGTTCCCTTTTTGTTGCCCCGTTTCATCCGGATACCGCCCCGGCGGGCCTGAAAGCTTTCGAAATTGCTGCAGGACGAAATCTCACGGTATTTGTCCTGGGCAGGCATCCAAACTTCTATATCGTAAGTTTTGGCGGCTGAAAAGCCCAAATCACCTGCGCAGAGCGTGACCACCCGGTAGGGTAGTTCTAGTCGCTGCAGAATCGTTTCGGCATTGGCCAAAAGCGATTCCAACTCGTCATAGGAAGATTCCGGCGTTGCAAATTTAACCAATTCAACCTTATTGAATTGGTGCTGGCGTATCAGACCGCGCGTGTCTTTGCCGTAAGAACCGGCTTCGGAGCGAAAACAAGGGGTGTAGGCCGTATAGTAAATCGGCAGGTCTTTTTCATTCAGGATTTCATTTTGATGAATATTGGTAACCGGCACCTCGGCCGTTGGGATCATGAAATAATCCCAGCCTTCGAGTTTGAACAGATCGGCTTCGAATTTGGGCAGTTGGCCGGTATTGGTCATGGTACTGCGGTTGACCATAAACGGCGGCAGAATTTCGGTATAGCCATGCTCGGTGGTGTGAATGTCCAACATGAAATTGATCAAGGCCCGCTCCAACCGGGCGCCGGCTCCTATATAGAGGGGAAAGCGGGCGCCGGTTATTTTGGCCGCCTTGTCAAAATCAAGAATGCCTAATTGTTCTCCCAGATCCCAGTGGGCTTGAGGTTCGATGGTGAATTGGGGCCGCTCGCCCACCGTTTTGAGCAACTGATTATCCGCTTCGTCCCGGCCGGCAGGGACCGAAGAGTGCGGCACATTGGGGATTTCCATCAGGATTTGATTGATGACAGCCTCTTTTTCTGCCAGCGCCTTTTCCAATGACTTGATGCGGGCCGCCACATCGCGCATATCGGTCATCAAGCTGGTGGCATCCTGTTTATTTCGTTTCATTTCGGCGATTTGGTTGGAAACCGTGTTGCGTTGGTGGCGTAGCGCTTCGATTTCGGCTAGAATTTCACGCCGCGCCGCATCGCTGGATTCAAACGTATCCAGGTCCGCGTTTGACGCCCGCAAAGCAAGGGCCTGTCTGATTTTGTCTAAATTTTGTCTTAAAAACTTGATTTCCAGCATAACTATACCTATATTAATGGATGGTTTATTTGATCGCTTGGGGCATCGCCTGCACCCGATGATTTGATCAACTTAGACACTGGTGAGTTATTTTGCTTTTGATAACGTAGTAAGACCTTTGGAAGTCGCAACGGCCGGAATTTAAAGCGGGCACCGGCCGGGAACCTTGACGGTTTGGGGTTCCGCAGCTGTTGCTGTTTCCAAAGGTCTTATCGCATACAAGGCCAAAAAACATTAAATTCGTATCAAGGACCAACGATTTTGTCAATGATTATTATAAGTTGACATTGCTAGACAACCCACAGCGCCTGTTTGATTTCGTGAGAGGAATCCATGGACGAGATTCAAGAAAAGAAGTTAGAGATTCGCACCAATGTGCTAAATGCAATGGAAGGGCTTTCCGAAGAAGATTTTACCGCGAAAAACAACCGGATTTTTAACCGAATTTTCGGCTTCGCCAATTTTTTGGAGGCCAAGATCGTCCTCTTGCATATGGACAATATTAACCTGGAGTTTGCGCAGCAGCTTGTAAAGCAAAGCCTTAAAGATGGTAAAATAGTTGTGTTGCCGGCGTTTGACCCCACCACTTTTAAAATGACGCTGTCAAAAATCGATAATGTTGAAAATGACCTTTGTAGCGGTCCTCGCGGGCTGCTGGAGCCGGACCCCGACCGCTGTAAGCAGGTTCCCATCGAATGTGTCGATATCGCTATTATCCCCGGCGTTGCATTTGACGAGAAAGGCGGGCGTATCGGCTCCGGTCAGGGTTATTATGATCGTTTCATTCCCGAACTGCCGGTGACGACGCGCAAGGTGGCGTTGGCGTTCGAAGATCAGGTCTTACCGCTGATTCCCATGGAAAGCCATGACAAGCATGTCGATATCGTCATCACGGAAAAGCGCATCATTTATAAAATATAGGTTTGCCCTCAGGGGCCGCTAAAAAAAATATCCCAAAGTAAGTTTGTATTTTGGATTTTTTTTGCCGCGACTCTTACGTTCCTGCAGGCCGGAGGATTTTTTGCAGTGCCAACAGGTTGTCGGCTTCCCCAACGGCAATGACGGTATCCCCCGATTCAATGACCGCTTCGAATGAAGGGTTGAACAGCATGGCGCCGTCCTGTTTTTTGATGGCGATAATGATCAGGTTGAATCGCTGCCGGATTCCGGTGTCCTTTAACATGACGTTGACCAGTTCGGAGTCTTGGCCCACCGGCATTTCTTCCATTTGAATATCTTTGCGTTGGTGAGCAAAAGCCAGATCCAGGAAGCTGGTAACCGTCGGGCTGAGGATTCTTTGGGCCATGCGGGCCGCACCCATTTCATAGGGTGACTCCACCGTATCGGCCCCGGCGGCCTTGAGCTTGGCTTTGGAGGTCTCCAGGTTGGAGCGGGCCATAATGTAAATATCCGGATTGAGCTGTTTGGCGGTCAACACCAGAAAGACATTTTCGGTATCCGAACCCAAAGCGGCAACCAACCCCTTGGCGTGCTGGATTTCCGCCTGGATGAGGTGGGACTCATCGGAGGCATCCCCGGCGATATACAGCACACCATCCTCCTCCATTACCGGTACAAGGTCGGCTGATTTTTCGATGACCACCAAACCGATTGGACTACGGCGCAGCTTTTTACACAGGACACGGCCGATCCGGCCGTAGCCGCAGACAATATAATGTTCGCGTAGACGCTTTATCTTCTTGTTCAATCGTTGTCTCCCTAAAACTGTTCGAATTCGCCCTTCCACCATAAATTGTACGGTAGCACCGGCAACATACAAAATGAAGCCGACGCCAAGCACAATCAGGATCATTGTGTAGATCTGGCCGATCTCGCTGACCTTGTGTACTTCTCCATAGCCCACGGTTGTCAGGGTGATAATGGTCATATAGACGGCGTCCATCAAAGGCCAGCCCTCAATAATCACATAACCGGCGGCTCCTAAAAAAACGATGACAATTGAAAAAAGGATTGAGAAAAATAGGTGACGGGAACTATTCATAATCACTCTGTTTTGCGATTCGAATTTAGGACTCCAATTATCTAACATTTTATTGAAAAATCAACAAATATTAGCTAAAGCTGACAACAGTGACTGACGGTTCGCGTGGTAGTAGTAGGAAAAAAACGACATCGGCAGGACCGGCTACTTTTCGTCCAGGAGCACACGACTCATATCCGTATGGAAAACGACGCACTCAAATATCGGCGGTTGCGCGAAGAAATGGTTCGCAAGCAAATCGAGGCGCGCGGGGTATCCGCTCCGCTCGTATTGGCCGCCATGCGCAAGGTCAAGCGGCACCTGTTTGTCAGCGAAGCCTTGATGGATCAATCCTATGGTGACTTTCCTTTGCCCATCGGTGAACAGCAAACTATCTCGCAACCCTATATTGTTGCCGAGATGACGCAGTCGCTGGGCGTTGGGCCCGACGACCGTGTGCTTGAAATCGGCACCGGTTCCGGCTATCAGGCGGCCGTGCTGGCGGAAATCGTATTTCGCGTATACACCATCGAAAGGATTCATTCGCTTTACAGCAACGCCCGTCGCTTGTTCGACCGGCTACGGTACCACAATATCGTGTCGAAATATTCTGACGGTACCGTGGGCTGGCCCGACGAAAGTCCCTTTGACGCCATTATCGTAACCGCCGGTTCGCCCAGGGTCCCGCAAGTGCTTATCGATCAATTAGCGGTCGGCGGCCGGTTGATCATTCCGGTGGGCGACCAATACACCCAGGATTTGGTGAGAATTGAAAAAGATGAAGAAGGGATTCATCGCTCCAGTTTAGGCGGCTGTCGATTTGTGAAATTAGTTGGTGAACATGGGTGGGAAAAAATTTAATGGACTACCGGAAGATGACGCTCAAGGGGGCCTTTTTGGCAGGCCCGGGCCCCGATTCAATAAAAAGCGCCGTGCTCTTGGCCGCCAAAGGACTTTGTATGGGCGCGGCGGATATCATCCCCGGCGTTTCGGGCGGCACGATTGCCTTGATCACCGGGATTTATACCAATTTGATCCGCGCCATCAAATCGTTTGACAGCCGCTTTGTGAAACTGTTCGTGACCGGCGCTTTTACCGAAGCGCTGGCGGGCCTCCATTTAAAGTTTTTACTGCCGCTGTTCACCGGCATTGCGGTGGCCGTTGTCAGTCTTGCCCGAGTGATGCATTATCTGTTGCAGCACCAACCGATTCCAACCTGGAGTCTTTTCTTCGGTCTGATCGCCGCCTCCATCTGGCTGGTTGGTCGGCAGGTGCCCAACTGGCGCGGCGGAACAATCGCGGCATTTGGTGCCGGAACCGTTGCGGCATATCTTCTGGTCAGTCTCATCCCCATCAACACACCGCAGGACGCCTGGTTTATTTTCGGGTGCGGTATGGTTGCCATCTGCGCCATGATCCTGCCCGGCATCAGCGGGGCCTTTATTCTACTCATTTTGGGCAAATACGAGTTTATCACCGCAACCCTGAAAAATCCGTTTGTCGTCGACAATATTCAAATCATTCTCATATTCGGTACCGGCTGCGTTATCGGCCTGGCCGGCTTTTCACGGGTTTTAAATTATCTGCTCACCCGCCACAATGCATTGACCTTGGCTTTTCTAACCGGTTTGATGACCGGCTCCATGCGTAAAATCTGGCCTTGGAAGACCGTGCTGGAAAGTAAAGTTATCCGTGGTAAGTTGCATGTTATCAGCGATCAGCCAGTCTTGCCGGAAACCTTCAACGCAGACCTTGTGGGCGCTGTCAGCCTGATGTTGGCCGGCTTTTTCGCGGTAATGCTGCTGCACCGGGTGGCACACCCCCGCAAGCCCTAAGGCTTGAAATCGACGATAGTGACTGTTGCGGATCCGCAATCGTTGCCGAGGCCGGTGGAAATTGAGAATTAAGAATTGGAAATTAATAATTGCGGATGGAGATCATTTTTATAAATGACAGCATACCTTAATTCAACTTTTTTTACTTGGCGATCATGTCTTGCAAGCATCATCCATAGTCGTTCTGATAAAATCGATGAATGTCCGGCCAAGGGGAGATAAGCTGCGATTTTTATGGTGGACCAGGTAAAAGGCGCGCTTCAGTTCGAGCCCCTGGACAGTAAGGCTGCGCAGCCGGCCGTCGCTCAATGCCTCGGCGACGGCGATTCTGGAGAGAATAGAAATCCCGATCCTATGTTTGATGCCTTGCGTAATCGCTTCGGTGCTGCCCATTTCAGCCACAATGTTCAGGTCTTTCAGACTCAGCCCTTTTTTTTCCAGGTTGCGCAGAAGTGACCGGCGGGTGCCGCTGCCGATTTCGCGCATGATGAACGGTTCCCGGCAAAGTTTGCCGGGGCTGATCGATTTCTGGTTGGCCCACGGATGATCGGCCGGCACGATCAGGCGCATTTCGTCTTCCACGAATTTTTCATGCCGCAGACGACGATCTTCGTGGCGTGCACCCACAACGGCTAACTCCAATACGCCGCTGAGAATGTCGTTGGCGACTTGTGCGGTATCGTTGATGACAAGCGAAATGTTGACTTGGGGATACTCGGCGATAAAACTGCCGATATACTGCGGCAGCAGATATGTGCCGGGAATTGTACTGCCGCCGATGTCGAGCTGTCCCTTGATCTTGCCTTGAAACTCGGCCATGGCGGCTTCGGTTTCATTGCTCAGCGCCAGCAGGCGACAGGCGTAGGTGTAAAGGAGGCGGCCGGCTTTGGTCGGCGTGGCGGCTTTGGCCAACCGGTCGATCAGTTGGCAATCGAATTGATCTTCCAGGTCTTTGATGTGGCTGCTGACAGTGGGTTGCGACAAGTGGACGGTTTTGCCGGCGAGTGAAAAGCTTTTTAACTCCACAACTTTGCAGAAAATATGCAACTGCCATAAATTCATGCCGGGGCTGGTCATATCTTTCCCGCCGTTTAATCCTGGGACGCGTCGCCGCGAAACTTCGTTTTAAGATGTTTGCTGACGATCGGCGGCACCATGCCTTTGATGTTGCCGCCAAAACGGGCGGCCTCTTTGATGATCGATGAACTTGTAAAAATCCAGCGCAGACCGGTCATTAGAAAAACGGTTTCCGTGTCGCGATTCAAACGCCGGTTCATCAATGCCATTTGAAATTCATACTCAAAGTCCGATACTGCCCGCATGCCGCGTAAAATCGCGTGGGCTTTGCGTTTTTGGGCATAGTCGACCAGCAAGCCGCCATACGTGTCGATTTCGATGGTGTTGTATATTTTAAGACTTTCCGTCAGCATCTCGATGCGCTCAGCAAGGCTGAACAAAGAGGTCTTGGCCGGGTTGTGTAAAATGGTCACAATGATTTTGTCGAACAACTTCAGCCCCCGTTCGATGATGTCAATGTGGCCGTTGGTTACCGGGTCGAATGAACCGGGATAGATTGCGATGCGACTCATGGCAACTCCTGTTTGAAGTGAATATGTAGTCAAGCAAGCGCTAAATTTCGCCGTCTATATCATATAATCGAAAAATGAAACAAGGGTTTTCCCGAAGCGGCGTTGATCAACAAGTTTGCATACCGATGGTAAATTGTCCATCGGTTCGGCGGCGGTATGCTCGGCCAACACAAGTGCCTGGGGGTGTAAACATTGCGCGCGATCCAGATGGGCCAGCGCCGTGCAGACAAGGTGCGCATGATACGGCGGGTCCATGAAAACCAGATCGAATTTGGGGGCTGTTTCTTTCAGGCAATTAAGGTTGCGCGCGATGTCCCACCTGATCATGCTGGTCTGGTCGGATAATTGCAAATTTTCGATATTGTGCTTTAGAACTTTCAAGGCTGCCGGCGCCTTGTCGATGAACACCGCCCGCTTGGCGCCGCGGCTCAATGCTTCGATACCCAAGGCCCCGGTGCCGGCGAACAGATCGAGTACGTATCGATTTTCGACGTTTGCAGAAAGAATATTGAAAATGGTTTCACGATGGCGGTCCGTGGTCGGCCGTGTCTGGCGGCCCGGGACCGCCAGCAATTGTCTGCGTTTCAGTTTGCCGGCAATTACTCGCAAAGCCTGATCTTTATGCCTGGTCCAACGCGTTGAGGTTCTTTATTTTTTTGTGCAGGTAGCTTCGCTCGACGCCGATCGCTTTGGCCGTATGGGTGATGTTGTGGTTGTACTCCAAAAGCTTGCGGCGCAGGAATTCTTTTTCAAAAAGACGTTTGGCCTCCTTGAGCGAGCTGATGGAAAACATCTGACCCTCCCAAGCCGGATTTTTGTGGGTGTTGTCGGGTGTGTACGGGGCGGGCAGGTCCGGTGCATCGATGCAGTCCCCCTCGATCATGATCGCCAGGCGTTCGATCAGGTTTTTCAGTTCGCGGACATTGCCCGGCCAGGGATATTGCTTCAGTAAGTCGAGTGCCGCGTCAGTTATCTTTTTGCGCGGACTCTGACTTTGCTGCGAATAATGATCAAGGAATGCCTCGGCCAGAAGCGGAATGTCTTCCCAGCGATGCCGCAGGGGCGGCACTTCAATCGGGATGACATTGATACGGTAGTAAAGATCCTCGCGAAATGTGCCCTTTTCGATCTCTTCGGCCAGATTTTTATTTGATGCCGCGACAACGCGCACATCCACATTCAACACACGGCTGCCGCCCACGCGCTGGAATTTTTGCTCCTGTAAGGCCCGGAGTATTTTGGCCTGGGTTTTCAGGCTCATATCGCCGATTTCATCCAGGAAAATAGTGCCGCTGTTGGCCAATTCGAATTTGCCGCGCTTTTTGGTGGACGAACCGCGAACCGCGTTCTTTTCATGCCCGAACAACTCACTTTCGATCAACTCATCCGGGATGGCGGCGCAGTTGACATCGATCAGCGGTTGGTCGGAACGGTCGCTTAACTGGTGGATGGTGCGGGCGACCAGTTCTTTGCCGGTGCCGTTTTCACCGGTGATCAGAATCCAGCTATCGGTCGGTGCGGCGATGGCAATCTGCTTTTTCAGCGCCTGCGTGGGTTCGCTGTCGCCGCTGATCGAGTGCTTTTCAAGGGTTTTTTTACGCAGATAGCGGTTTTCTTCCTCCAGGCGTCGAAAGTTCAGGGCGTTGTTGATGGTGACAATGACCTTGTCGATGGACAGCGGTTTTTCGATCAGGTCAAAGGCGCCTAACTTGGTGGCCTTGACCGCGGTTTCCACGGTGCCGTGGCCGGTGATGATGATCACCTGCACCGTTGGGTGGCCCTTCTTGATCTCCTTGAGGGTTTCGATGCCGTCGATGCCCGGCATCCAGATGTCGAGCAGCACCAGATCCGGCGCCTCGGAATCCAGGATTTTCAGTGCTTCATAGCCGTTGGAGGCGGTTAAAACCTCAAACCCTTCATCGGATAAAATACCGCTCAACGACTGCAAAATTGACGCTTCATCATCTACGACCAGTATTGACGGAAACATTTATCTCTCCCACTTAAAAAATCAATTGAGAATTAAGAATTGAGAATTGGGAATTGAGGATTACAACTATTCTTAATTTTTAATTTAGAATTCTTAATTGCTGCTTTCTAGTCTCTTACCGGCAACTCGATTACAAACTTGGCGCCGCTGGGTTGATTATCCCGCACCCGGATCATGCCGCTGTGATCCGCGATGATCGAATTGACAATCGTCAGGCCCAATCCCATCCCGGCGGTCTTGGTTGAAAAATTCGGTTCGAAGATGCGGGTCTTGGCCTCATCCGAAATACCGGGGCCGTCATCGGCAACTTCCAGGCGCACCATTTTCAAGATCGGATCATGGGCCAGACTGATCATGATGGTCCCGTGGTTTTTGATGGCCGCCACCGCATTGTCCACCAAATTGATCATGGCCTGCTTGATCTGTTGGCGGTCCAGGCTGAGTTGGGGGATATTATCAGGGCAACTGATTTTAAAATCAATATCCTGATGACCTTCCCGGTATAGGGCCACGGTCTCTTCGATAATCGGCGTCATGGCGCACGGTTTGGGATCGGCCGACGGAAAGCGGGCAAAGGTTGAAAATTCGTTGACCAGGTTGCGGATCAGGTCCACATGTTCGATGATCATGCGCGTGCATTCTTCGAACACCGGCTCGTTGATCTGATCGGCATATTTGCGTTTCAAACGCTGAGCCGACAGCGTGATCGGTGTGAGGGGGTTTTTGACCTCATGGGCGATGCGTCGTGCCACCTCGCGCCAGGCCGCCATGCGTTGCGCTTTTTCCAGTTCGGTCAAATCATCGAGCACCATGACCATTCCCATCAATTCGCCGGCTTCGTTTTTCAGCGTATTGGCGTGCACCAGAAAACTCCGGGGGCGGCCGTCGAGGGTCAGGCGCAACGAGAAAAACGTGGAGTCGCCGTGGGCCAAGGTCAGGTTTTCCATGACCTTGTCGGCGATATTCAGGTGCTTGGCGTTGAGCATGGTTTGGAAATCCTGGTTGCGCACTTCATCGGCCTTGAGTTGGAGCATGCGCTCGGCGGATTTGTTGATGGTGGTGACATACCCCTTGGCGTCCACGGTGACAACGCCGGCGGAAACGTCTTTCAGAACGATTTCCATATATTTGCGTTTTTCTTCGATCTCAATGTTCTGCTGGCGTAAAATGCCGGCGGATAGCTCAAGCTGCTCGCGGCTTACGCGCAGGTCCTGGGTCATGCGGTTAAAAGAGGTAACCAGACTGCCGATTTCGTCGTCCGGCGGCAAAGCGATGGCAAAGCTCAGGTCGCCCTCGGCCACCCGTCGGGTTCCTTCGGCCAGTTCCATGATCGGTATCGTAATCGACTTGGCCATGAAAAAGCCGAACCAGATGGCGGCGAACACCACCAACAGCGCCACGATCGACAGCGTCATGTAATAGGTGATCTGAATCGGTTTTTTCAGCAGCTTGATCTGCTGGTACTCCTCCACGCCGCGCAAAATGGAGGCCATGTCTGCGGAAAGATTCGGTGGGATCAGATTGTTCAGGACCACGAAAGCGGATGCTTTGTCCGGCGGCACCGCAAAAGGGACGGTCCCGATGGTGCGGATCAACTCGCCGGCGGCAAGATCCTTGGTGACCGTGTGAACGCCGCTGGCCGGGGTCGGTTTTTGCAAATTGGCCGCGGCCACAACGCGCAACGGCACGCTTTCCAGCTTGGCCGAAGGGGCGAAGGAAATCCGTTTTAAATTGGCCGAATAGACTTCCACGGCATCCAGGTTGAATTCGCGCTGCACCACCTGGATATAGTTGAACAGCCGTTTGGCCCTTTCGGGCTGATATAGTTTTTTCTTGTTGAGCTGGTAGGCGATGCGTTCGAGAAAAAAACGGTTGTTTTCTTCGGCATAGCTGTAGATCCGTCGCCCCACTTGCAAGGAGCGGTTCAACGCCTGCTCAACCGGTACGTTGAACCAGAATTTGATGCTTCCCGTAATAAAATTGATGGAGAAAAAAAACAGTACCGTAGTCGGCAGCAGCGTTAGCGTGATGAAGGCCACCACCAGTTTGGTGCGCAGTTTGGAGCCCATGACACTGCGCTTGCGTTCATAAAAGAGTTTGACCAGGTTGCGGAAAACCAGAAAGATCAACAGAATCAACAGCAGCAAGTTGATGTTGATCAGGATGAACATGAGGATGGTGTTGGATACCGGAAAATCGGCGCCAAAGCGAATCAGGCGATTCTCGGCAAAGGTCAGCAGCGCCACGACCAGCGCGATCGACACAATCAGGACCAGTTCTCTTTTTTGCCGTTTACGCTTTTTATTGACGGTGGCAGGTTTATCGGCGGTTTTTTGTTCGGCCATGACACTATCGGCTTGGGCGTGCATAAGATTCGGTCACTGCTAATAAATAAAATCGATCGTGTACCAGTCGGTCTCGAAATCCCACAGAGACACGAAAAACAGGACATAGTGAAGATAAAACGGAAGGGTGAGCTTGCTCAGTTCCGCCTTGGCACGAATCTGGTAATGACGGCCCTTTTCCAAGCGTTCCAATCCGATTATTTTCAGGCTATCGACTTCGACCATAAGTTTTTGGGCGTCGGCAATCGATTTAACAACCAAGGGCTTGTTGTCTTCCCAGGATCGTTTGACGATAAATTCGTTCTTAAGCGTGTCATATTTGACCGTATGCGTTACTTTGATGTCGGCAATGTTTTTATCCAGCCAGAAATTACGGCTGCGATTCAAGGATATAAAAAAGGAGAAGGTCGCCGGAACACCGCTCAGGATGGCGGATTGCATCTCTTCATGGAAGGCGCCTTCCACGGTTAAATATAAAAGCAGGTCGTCGCGGGTATTGGTGACGATAATATTGGTCAGCCGGGCATTTTCGGCATAGGCGCTATGCGGAATGAATACCAGTACAATGAGCAGGCAGAGTGATTGTCGCAGCAAACGGGCTTTCATTGCTAAGCCGTACCCAACCTCTTGGATAGTGCCCATCCGGAAACCGAAAGTTACTACTTCCGGATGGTACCCTATAGTGGATGTGATGACTCGATTCCCAGGCCGGAAAATGGCTGCAACACGCGCCGCCGTCCCTTGCCTTTGGCTCCGATTCCAATACAAAAAGACCCCGCAGGGCTTGGGCTCCGCAGGGGAATTCTGGGTCAAAAACAATAATTTATCGAATATTAAAAAGACATAACGGATAGTTAATTAAATGGCAAGTGATTTTGCCGGCATCTCCGGCGAGGTGCCGGCATCGGCAAAGGCGCGCGTTTCCCAACATCGTTTCTGGTCGAAAAACTGGCGCAGGAAGGCCAGGTTGAAGGCGTGACCCGATTTTTCGAGAATAATGTGACCTATAATCGGCATTCCCAGCAGGGAAAAGTCACCGATACAATCGAGAACCTTGTGCCGCACAAACTCATCTGCGTAACGCAACCCGTCTTGATTGACGATGGTGTCGTTGTCCAGCACGATGGCATTGTCCAAAGAGCCGCCCCGGGCCAAGCCGAAGCGTTTCAGGTACTCGACTTCGTGCAGGAAGCCAAACGTGCGTGCGGGGGCGATTTCCTGCTTAAAGGACTGGTCCGCCAACGCAAAGGTATAACTCTGATTTTTGACCAGCGGATGATCATAAGCGATGTTGCAGGTGATTTTGAATTCCGGTGAGGGCCGCGCGGTAACCGATTTACCGTTCTTGCGCAGCTCAATGGGGGTTTTAACCACGAAATAATATTTAGGCCCCTGTTGCTCGGTGATCCCCACGGATGTAAGCATTTCGGTAAAAGGTCCGGCGCTGCCGTCCATGATCGGTACTTCGTGAGCGTCCAGTTCCACCAGGGCGTTGTCGATGGACAGACCGGCGAAAGCGGCCATCAGATGCTCGATGGTGGAAACAATATAGCCGTCGTATCCGATTACCGTTGCCAGGCTCGTATCGACCACCATGTTGAAATGGGCGGTAATGCTGGGGCAGTTGGGCAGATCCGTGCGGGTAAATTTTATACCGTGGTTGATCGGGGCCGGATGGACGGTCAGGGTTACGGCTTTACCCGAGTGAAGGCCGACACCGCTGCATTTAACCTTTCGGGCGATGGTGCGCTGTTGGTTGTGTATCATTATCTATATCATTTCCGTTGGAAATGCCTTGTATTCAGATGGTTGCTGCGTGTCCGATTCTCAGCAGGGCCGGGCGGGCGCAAAGTTCATCCATTTATATTATGTTTTTGAAAATTAGCAATACCTAATTCCGCCGGACGTGTGTGGTTTATTGCACTTTTGTTGCCGATAACCGTGTCTGTTAACACACAGGCCGATTGTTCAAACTGCGGAATCCGGGAATCCGTTGTACTCTTTTTTCGGATCGTGTTATAAGCACGTGCCTGTTGGCGGATAGGCACTTGCTGTCCATTGCGCAAAATAGCATCTTTGTCGCGAATCCGGTGTGTCCGGCCCAGAGGGACACTACTTCCGGATGGACACGAGTTAAATTCCAAATTAATATACAATATTCGTGCCTCAAAAGTGTTGGTGATGTGTGGCTTCGGGGTGTTGTCGCAGAGCGACCGGCCTTACGATCGTAAAAATTTCAGGAACGCAAGTGTTAGCAAAAATATTAAGCAGTACGGTAATCGGTATCGAAGCCTGTCTGGTTGAAGTCGAGATCGATATCGCCCGCGGCCTGCCGGCTTTTTCGATGGTCGGGCTGGCCGAGGCCGCGGTCAGGGAAAGCAAGGACCGGGTCAAGGCGGCCATGGTCAACTCGGGCTATCCGTTTTCGGATGACCGCATTACAGTCAATCTGGCACCGGCCAATTTAAAAAAGGACGGCACCGGTTTCGACCTGCCCATCGCGTTGGGGATATTGACCGCCGGCGGTATGATCCCGGCCCAGGCACCGCAGAACTACCTGGCCCTGGGCGAACTGTCCCTGGACGGCCGCATCAAACCGGTGAATGGGTCGCTGGCCATGGCCCTGGCCGCCAAACAAGCCGGTTATCGTGGTATCATCGTTCCCCATGAGAACGGCCGCGAAGCCTCGGTGGTTGAGGGCATCAAGGTTTTGCCCGCCAAAACGCTGGCCCAGGTTGTTGGGTTTTTAAGAGACGAAAACCGGATCGTCCCCCTGGTTACCGACCCGGCCGATGTCTTTGCCCGCAATGGTCACTACGAAGGCGATCTGGCCGAAGTCAAAGGTCAGGAAAATGCCAAGCGGGCCATGGAGATCGCCGCCGCCGGCGGACACAACATGCTGATGATCGGACCGCCCGGCTCGGGCAAAACCATGCTGGCCCGCCGGTTGGCCTCAATCCTGCCGCCGCTCACCTTTGACGAGGCCATTGAAACCACCAAGATTTTCAGTGTGGTCGGGATGTTGCCCAAGGAGCAGGCCCTGATCACCCAGAGGCCCTTTCAGGCACCCCATCACACAATATCCGACGCCGGCCTGATCGGTGGCGGACACATCCCGCGACCCGGTCAGGTCAGTTTGGCTCACAATGGTGTGCTTTTCCTGGATGAACTGCCTGAATATAAGAAAAATGTGCTGGAAATGCTGCGCCAACCGCTCGAAGATGCCCGGATCACCATTTCCCGGGCAGCCCAAACGGTTACATATCCCTCCCGGTTCATGCTCCTGGCCGCCATGAACCCGTGTCCATGCGGATATGCCGGCGATGCCGCGCATAGCTGCCAGTGTAACGCCAATCAGGTTCAAAAATACCGCGGTAAAATTTCAGGCCCCTTGCTCGATCGAATCGATCTGCACGTCGATGTTCCGGCCGTGCCGTACAAGGAGTTGACCGGCGATTTCAAGGCCGAGTCCTCGCAAACCATTGGTGTGCGGGTATTGGCCGCGCGTCGCATTCAGCAAAAACGGCTTGCTGTTGATGGTCTGTACTGCAACGCCCAGATGGCCAGCCGGCACCTGCGCAAATACTGCCGGTTGAATGAATCCGCCGGCCGCCTCCTGGAAACGGCCATCGACAAACTCGGCTTTTCGGCGCGGACCTACAGCCGCATCCTAAAACTGGCCCGTACCATCGCCGACTTGGATGGTGCCGAAAGCATTGCGCGATCCCATATTTCCGAAGCAGTTCAGTACCGGACCCTGGATCGCAGGTTGGCCACCTTGAATTGAAACTCGAAATTTGGGAAAGAAGGTAGTGAACGATGAAATTGTTGGCAGGTAAAACCGCCCTGGTTACCGGGGCCGGACAGGGGATCGGCCGGGCCGTGGTGGAACGCTTCGCACTGGCGGGCGCTCGCGTGTGGGCCACCGGTCGCCGTCTGGAAACCTTGCAGGATCTGGATCAACCGCCTGCGATCCGGATTTGCCGGATGGATGTCACTGACACTGCAGCCATCGCGGCGGCGGTCCGGCAAATCGGTGATGTCGATATTCTGGTGAACAACGCCGGCATCGTGCCCACCAATACCTTGACCGATTGTTCGCCGCAAGATTTACAGCAGACGCTGAATGTCAACGTGATGGGCGTCTACGAGGTGACGCGGGCTTTTATCGGAGGCATGTTGGCCCGCAACAGCGGCGTGATCATCAATATTGCCTCGGTGTTGTCCGGTTTTGCGGCGGCACCGGGGCGGTTTGCGTATTGCGTGTCCAAAGCCGCCCTGATCGGTTTTACCAAATCAGTGGCCCTTGATTATGTTGATCGCGGCATTCGCTGCAATGCGGTGTGTCCGGGGGTCATCGACACTCCCGGTTTTCAGGACCGTGTGGCCCAATCGGCCGATCCGGCCCGAACGCTCAAGCAGATTGCCGGCCGGCAAAAGATCGGCCGCTTGGGAACCGGCGACGAAGTCGCCGAGGCGTGCGTTTACCTGGCTTCGGATCCCGGCGCCCTGATGACCGGTCAGACCATGGTGCTCGACGGCGGCATGACATTGTAAGGTGGTTGCGCGGATGTAAACCCGTTACCTTATGCGACGACTAAGCTATCGACAAGTTCGGTCTGGTGGGCATGGCCCACCCGATCAATCATGCCGGGCGGCACTAGCAGGTGGGCCGTGCCCACCAATAGGATGTTTTTTTAATGCGGTTCCCCTGGACCGCTGGTAATCAACTATTTACAAACCTTGGGGGCTCATGTAATTTGAGGCCGAATTTTAGCTTTGCCGTTTTTTTACGGCACGGCGTTTCTTTATAAGCCACGCTAGTGTCCATCCGGAAATAGTAGATTTTGGTTCAGGTCAAGGCCGCAGCGAATTTGAAACCGCAGGCGTAGCAAGGCTACGTCGAGGATTTCAAATTCGTGAGAA